>JAGQKG010000033.1 GCA_020430245.1 Nitrospira sp. | reverse complement strand
CGCGCGGAGCGTACGCTTAGTACGTGAGCACGGAAAAATGGCGAGAACGCCGCTGGCGGCTTTTTTCAACAGACCCAAGAAGGCCCGCGCCGGATATTCATTAGGTAACGCTGGCCTTTCCCGATCAAGAGCCGGAGCATACCATACCGCCGGATTTTCCATTTTTCGCTTCACTGAATTGAACGGAGCATGGAGCGGTGCAATGGCATTCGGGAAAACATCGGACTAAATCTGAATACCACTCGTTGGACTCGCCACTGGTCTAATGCTCTCGAAGAATGAAGCACAAATCGTCCCTTCAGGAGTAGGCTCTATGAGAAATCAACCATCAGAGGCTGTCCGAAACGATTTCATTCATGACCGCCTGCAACAAATCCCTCAGATCCCGGTTGGAGCGAAACGAAAGGAACCCAATTGTACCACAACCGGCTCAATCACCCGATGGGGAGAACTCCCGGGACAACGCCAAGTGGTCTTTCTTGGCGGCGGGGGACAGACGGGAAGCCTCTATGACGAACACTTTGCTCATGGTGGATTTCGCCATTGGTCACCGGTGAAATCCATCGAATATCCAAGCGGAATTCATGATGGCTGGGTCGCAGAAATGTTTAGCCATCTCCGAGTTTCCGGAATGGTGAGGCCGGGCAAACGTTCCTCCCGCGTCACATTCCATGACTTAGCCAATCGTTTGTTTGTGGCACAAAATTCCCTCAGCTATGCTGATGAAAGCCCATTTTGCACATGATTTGAAGTCAAAATGGCCGCCACCATTGATTCATGAACTCTTGAAACAGGTATTGAATGGAAAGGGTCTTTCCACATATTTACCTATTCCTCAGATGCTGGAGTAAGGGCTAAACGGCTCCAGGACTCTCCGGCGTCCGAGCTTCGGTACAGTCCTCCTCCATTGGTGCCGACATACAGAATGCGGGGATCCAGAGGGCTCATTTGAAGACTGCGGATACTGGTTGCTTCCAATCCGTGGATTTTCGGTTGCCAGGTTTCTCCTCCGTCCTCGCTTTTTTGAACCCGATCACTTGTTGCCATATACAGGATTGAAGGGTTAGTGGGATCCAGTTGAATGGCACTAATATAGGCATGTTGAATGGTTCCTCCGGCCTTTGTCCAATGTTCGGCCTGATCCGTTGATTTATATAATCCATCCGTAGTCCCTGCATACACCACGTCACTATTCGTTGGGTCAACGACGATTCCATTGACTCCCAACGCCATTGAGGCCATTTTGGCATCTGAGGCCACCATGCCTGTGGATAATTTTTCCCAACTCTCCGTCGCATTGAGCGTGCGATAGACACCTCCGGTCGTCCCCGCATACAAGACGTTTGGACGCTGCGGATCGATTGCCAGGGTCACAACAAAACTCACCTCTGTCATTCCTTGCATCCGTTCGGTCCAATGTCGACCGCCATCCAAACTTCGAAAAACCCCAACAGTTGTCGCCGCATAAACCATCTCCGGTCCTAACGGATTAAACACAATCTGATTCACAATAGCTGAGATCGTGCCTTTCTGAATCCCGGAGTTATAGGGATGCCACGTTCTTCCCCCATCCGGACTTTTATAGGTCCCATCGCCCATGGTTCCGGCAAACACGGTAGCGGACAGCTGGGGGTCAATGGCCAGACTAATTACTCGCGTCCGGGCTAATTCGCCGGCAAATCTGGTCCATGTGGCCCCCGTATCAGAAGACTTATATACAGCCTCATCCGTGGCCACATATAGAATGTTGGGTTTGGTGGGATGTAAGGCAATGGACACAATGGTATCACTTCGTTGACCACAGGCTGTCAATCCAAATACCAAGAACACCACGAAGATCCAAAGCATTCGGGACATCTTAAAGGGATTTTTCATTGCCAAATGCGAGGAAGGCACACTTTATCGTGATGGGTGGTACGGTTCGGCATATCCGGTTAATTCGACATAGCCCTGGCCATGAACATTCTCTCCCTTCCAAAACCCGGTGACATCCACAGCTCCTTCCCAGTACGTCACGGCGGTACTTCGCCTGGTTACGAGTTCTTGATTCGCCATTCTGGGAGAAATATTCAACTCCACATTTTCAGACGGAATAGACAACGTCCATTGATTGGGATAACGCGCACCACTGACTGGGCTGGTCCAATGGCCCTGTGCGCTAACAGAAATCTCTTCAAGTGAAAGGGATGTCGATGTTCCATTGGGCCTCACCAACGTCCCACTGGAGGCAGGATCGAACGTTCCATCCGCACGGCGAAGCCCATAGGCCATGATGTCATAGTCATTCTCAAGTTGCAGGCTGAACCAATCCCATCCAACGAGACCTTCCGAAAGGTCTGCAGATCCAAACTCGTGATCCATCCAACTGACGCCGTTGACCGCCAGCGGCATCCCCTGTACCACCACCGATCCAGTGGTTTGAAGACGGGTTATTGAATAATAGTGAGAGGTGGCCTCTGTATTCTGGCCTTTCCGGCTCACGCCGTCTGTGCCATGAATAACGGGCGACTTACGCGATTCCAGGATCAAATCAATGGAAAAACCCTCGGCCAGCGCCTGAAGTTGAAATTGTCGATGATCGGGTGCCACCGTCTTCAACAACCACCGATCGATCCAGACGTTCAATCGATCCACGTCGGCTCCGGCCTTGTTAATTCCGGCACGACTGAGCTTCTCTGCAAACTGGAATTGCTCATTCGCCTCATCGGTTAAGGCGAAATGTGCAAAGTACAGATGTCTCATGGCCCATGCAGAAGGATTACTCCAGACATCAGGCGAGTCAATGCCCCGGCGAAAAAACGTTAATTCGTAGCCGAATCGTCGGCCATTCGTGCTCGTCAGGTGTCCGGTAAAATACCACCACTCTGTCTGAAATTGCTCATGACTGCCATGGTCCCTGGGAAATGCATAGACGTATCCAGGACGGGCAGGAGCAAATTCGTGAAGACCACCGCTATAGGTCTCTGCAAAGACCGTCAAAATCCCAAATAGTGAAAACATGAACATGAGCGAGAACCCTCGCCACAAAGTTCTTGTTCTCACTTCCGGACCTACATAACCGTCGCATGGGTGATGCCTTTCGACCACTTCATGTTTCCCCTTATACCACGACCGTACATAGCGTACAAATCCCTTGTCACACAAGGATTTTCTCATTTTTCAGAACCTCTTTTGGTCACTATTTTACGTTGACTTTCTCGAAATTTCTCCGCTATCGTACCGCATGCCTTCAGATTTCCCATCGGCCGAATCCGACACATTTCCGATACCGGACATCATACCGGTTTTTCCACTGCCCACTGTCGTGTTTTTCCCTGAAACCTATTTGCCACTACACATCTTTGAACCCCGATACCGTGAAATGGTTCATAATACCTCCGGTCAGGGGGATTGCATTGGCATGGCCTTGCTCAAGGACGGTTGGGAAGACGAGTATGAGAAGGATCCCCCGATTTATTCTATCGGATGCGTGGGACGAATTATCAGCTCACACAAACTGGCTGACGGTCGGTTTAACATTGTTCTGCAAGGTCTCCAACGATGTACCTTTGAAGAACAAGAGGTCTCCACCCCCTACCGCCAAGCCCGAATTATTCCGCATGCTCAAAAGGGGATACCCTCCCTGGACACCGAAACCCGCATCAATCTGGAACACATCACCCAAGAATATTTGACCTGGAAAAAGGCTCATGAGTTGTGTCAGGTGATCGCTTCTGGCAAACTCACGGATGCCATTCTTGTCCACAACCTTTCAGCCGGTCTTGATTTGTCACCCGTGGAAAAACAATTTTTACTTGAATCCGGCCATCTTATCCAGCAAGCTCGCCGTCTGATTGATCTCATCCGCTTTAAACTTGCCGATCTTCGAACGGCACAAGGATAACACACCATGTCTGATGCCGTTGCCATTGAGGTTAAAGGGCTGGGGAAAACCTACGACACGGTGACCGCCGTGAAGAATCTTTCCCTGTCCGTCATGCAAGGAGAAATTTTTGGCCTCCTGGGACCCAACGGGGCAGGGAAAAGCACCACACTTCGAATTTTAATTACGACTCTTAGCCCCACATCCGGGACCGCAACCATCTTCGGACATGACGTTGACAAAGAAGCCGATACGATTCGACGTCTGATCGGCTACGTTCCACAAGAACGGGCGATCGACCGCTTTCTCACTGGTCGAGAGCATCTGCTGTTGCTTGCGGATCTCTATCATCTCCCAAAGAATGAAGCCCTCACCAGGATTGCTTCCCTCCTGAAGCTGGTCGATCTGGAGGAACATGCCGATCGCGTGGCCAAAGGATATTCCGGTGGGATGAAACGCAAATTGGATATTGCCTGCGGCCTATTGCCTAATCCCAAGGTACTCTTTTTGGATGAACCCACCCTTGGACTTGACGTTCAAAGCCGCCTCAATATTTGGCAATATCTCCGGCAATTGCGCGAGCAGGGCATGACCATCGTCATGACTACCAATTACCTGGATGAAGCCGACCAGCTTTGTGATCGAATTGCCATCATCGATCGGGGAGAAATTCGCGCCGTTGGCTCTCCAAAGGATTTGAAGGCCAGTTTGGGTGGAGACGGGGTCTGGCTCACGCTTGGAGATCCTCAGCCTCAAATCGTCGAAACCCTCTCATCTGCCTTAAAAACCTTGCCCTTCGTGCGCGCCATTCGTCCCACTCCACAAGGGCTTGATATCCGCGTTGATGCTCCCGAGAAGGCATTGCCTGCTATTCTCGAGACCACCAATCGGGTAGGATGTCGCCTCGATGGAATCGAATATCATCGGCCGCGGCTAGACGACGTGTTTGTGGCTCACACAGGCCGGTCCCTCAAAGACCTATCCCCCGAACCCGCTGGCTAAGATCTTATCCTGTAGATTTTCACTGTTCTGGAAAGGTTTCTCCATGAATGAGCAAATTCAAGAGGTGCTTGCCCTGACCAACCGATGGGTCAAGCGATTAAGCCGAGAAAAGTTCAGTATGCTGTTTACGCTGATCCAGCCCATGCTGTTTTGGCTCATTTTTTTCGGCAACCTGTTTCAGCGAGCAGCCGATGTACAGGTCGTCCAAGCCCCGAACTACATGAGTTTTCTTGCAGCCGGCGTCGTCGTAATGACCGTTCTCAATAACGGGTTGGCAGGTGGCGTAGACTTACTGTTTGATAAAGAAAACGGGTTTTTGGAACGACTGATGGCGACTCCCATTAGACGATCGTCTGTGATACTCAGTCGGTTTCTCTTTGTGATGGCCATCACCGCCATGCAAATTCTGGTTATCCTGGGAGTGGCCTTTTTATTTGGGGTGAGTGCGGAAACCGGGATTTTGGGAATCGCACTGATTTTAGTCATCGGCATGCTGTTTGGTGTCGGGCTCACCGCCATATCCATGGCCATGGCGTTTTCGGTGAAAAGTCATGGAGATTTTTTCTCAGTGTTGGGCTTCCTCTCGCTCCCGATGATCTTCCTCAGTTCCGCGCTCGTACCATTGGCGGCAATGCCGGGTTGGATGAAATCACTGGCATTTTTCAATCCGATGACCTGGGTAATTGATGCTATCCGGCCGTTGATTCTTACCGGTTGGAGCGAAGCACTTCCTCAGGTCGCTATCGCCCTTGGAGTCCTCGCCGTCTTCGACGCCCTGTGTCTCTATGGAGGAGCACGCGCATTCAAGCGCTCCGTGGGCTAACAGCATTTTACCAAATTAAAAACTCTTCGATGAGACGCCTCTTTTTCTTTAATGAGGCGTTGTCTCATCGACCCGGGACGAACATTCTTGCATTCACCTTCGGAGACAAAAATTCAGGCCCTGCTTCGTTTACTATCCGACCCAAACGAACAGGTCGCTAAAACGATCCAGCAGGAATTCGTGCGAATCGGGCCTTCAGCCTTACCGTTTCTGGAAAAAATCAAGGCGGATGATACCGCATTGGAATCCCGGATCACCTTTGTCAAAGATGAAATTCGTTTTGGGCAACTCAAAAAGGAATTCAGCACGTTCGTTGCCCACTGCTCTCGTCAGATGGATTGGGAGCAGGGGGCGTTCCTCATTGCCAAGATCGCCTACCCTGATGTCGATATTCCCCATTATCGAGGGTGCCTCGATCACCTCACCGAAGAATTTCGAAAAAAATGGCATTCCGAAGATTCTCCGCCAGGGAAAGTCGCCAGACTCCTCAGCGCGTTCCTCTTTAAGGACAAGGGATTTTCCGGCAACCGTATCCATTACCACGATCCCGACAATAGCTACCTGAATCGGGTCATCGAATCCCGGCAAGGGATTCCCATCTCTCTCTCGGCCATCTATGTGTTTGTAGGGAACCGTTTAAATTTGCCCCTCTCCGGGGTCGGGATGCCGGGGCATTTCCTAGTAAAACTTGAAGGAGAGCCTATTCCGCAATTTGTGGATTGTTTTAACGGTGGAGCATTCTTACGGGAACAAGACTGTGAACAATTTATTACGGCATCCGGTTTGGACTATTCTCCTGAGTTTTTGGAAAAGAGTTCGACACGACTAATTCTTGCACGCATGCTCCGAAACCTGCTGAATATTTATGAGCGGGAACCAGAAAATCCCATGATGGAGCGGATACAGAGTCTGCTTCAAGTCCTGCAGGAATCTTCCACAGATGAGGATCCTTCTCTCTAGAATACTTTCCCAGATGAGTGATCATTATTGAGATGCCCCATGATGCTTACCAAATTCTCCGCGGGTGTGCGCAGACTCAAATGGAAATTATCGGACATCAGACAATAGGCGAAGACTTCGCGCCCCAACGGGTATGCATCTCGTGCAGCACTTGAAAAAAGGTCTCGTAATCAGTGGGAGTCTGGAAGGTCGCCTGGCAGTTCAGTCCACGGTTCATAACATGATAGACCGCACCCGAATATTCAAGACTCAGGGGCCGTGCCATCCAAGCAGCAGGCCCCCTGCCAACGAAACTTTCAACAATAGACTTGACCCCCTATCACCTATCCTTGCTCTCCAATAAGCAACAAAAGTTCTGCCCCGTATTCTAAGTAGAATAGTGTGGCATGACGCTCTCTTTTAATTACCCGAAGCCTGAAACCTAAGAGCCTAGGAGCAGTTAAAGTGGCCAAGTCAGGAGGCTATTTTGGACTTGAAATATTATGTGAAACTCTTCCTGGAAATTTCGGAATACGGTATCCGCCAAACCTGCCAATTCCATGAGTGACCCCCAATATAGTACAAGTATTTTCCATCAGGAGACCAAGCCGGATTATGCCCCCGCTCAATTAATACCCGAGCATTTTCTCCGTTCGCCCCAGCTATCCAAACCCTTCCGTCGTCTGACCAGAATACAAGGTGTTCACCTGATGGGTGAAGTAATGGTCCCCAGGCCCCTGTGCGGGCCTCCGAACCATCCCTCGGAATTGTTTTAAGCTGGGTGGCATTTATACCATTTGGTTCCATTCGCCATATTTCAAAGACATTATCAATTTTTGCCGAGAAGTAGATAAATTCCTTCCCGTCTTTAATGCCGAAACTGGGGTATTGTTGGCTTGATTTGTCTTTAGTCAGTCTTATCGGTTGCATTTTTGCCCCATCCTCCAAAGGCAGTAAACAGATATCACGGTTTTGACGGTCGAACACCTTTGAATAGAGGAGTCGTTTGCCATCTTTTGATAAATGGGGCGTGAAACCAGAGTCCAGGTCATTCACCTCACGAGTTTTTTGATCAAACATCCATAGATGGAAATGTTGCCGAACCACTTTTTTCTCTACATCTTGCTCTCCATCGGCTTTTTTCTTTTCGGGATAAACTACATTGGTTTGAAAAACAATGCGGCGGTTGTCAACCCATTGTGGATTTCCTTCAGATACCCAATCAACTCCTTGTTTAGTATTACCTTGATATCCAAAAGGTAGCTCTTTACTAGTGAGCAAACTCCGCAGGTCCGGAATTATTTGGTGCTTCATAGTCTTCAGGTCAAGTATCCAAATTTCAGATCCTGTTGTCGTGTCACCAAAGACTTCAATTGCTAGAAATTTCCCATCTGGTGAGGAGGAGACATAGTTGGCCTCCCCGTTGACAGGGATAACCTTACTCTTGTGACCATCTTTGGTTTCCCACTCGGTAGGCCATAGACTTATGGAAACGATTGGATCAAAAGTCGTAATAAGGTCTTCCTCTATCATGACGGGAAAGCCTTCCTCTTTTTCCTTATATTCGACCCTGAGTTCGTGGGTTCCAACGGGAATATCTTCAAAATAATACCCACCTCCATCATCAGTCAGAGAGGTTTTCTTTGCAATTGTGATTTTTGCGCTTTTTAAAGGGGCATAGGTTTTTTCCATAACCTTTCCGGCGATAACACCACATGGTCTTTCATGGCAGGACACAGGTTCTTTCTCACACGATAAAAACATTGCGCACCAAATGGTGGCAATAAGGTACCTCTTGCTGATTCTTAGGTCTTGCACTTTGGTCTTTCTGTGATTTTGAAATGATTAGGAATTGTTACGGTTTTTGGAGTTGGTTCCCATTGTGGCCTAGCTTCATCGACGCGGAAATCATAATTTTCAGGTTTGAAAATTACGGCAAGGGTAACATCTCGTGCTGGTTTCAACTTCAGAACATAGTTGCCCTCGTCATCAGTGCAAGTTTCTTTATTTTGCTTGGTAGCCATAACAGTGACGTTACCAGCCGGTAAACGGTCGATCCTAACCTGGCCAGCAATAGATGCCTCATATGGAGGGATAAAAATTGTGGATTCAGTTTCTTGTCCCTCTGTTATAAAGACTGTTTCCAAGGGATCCCCAATTGTTTTTATGTCACCAAAGTGCTTTATACGAATGCTGTATCGTCCTACTGGTAATTCAATGGGTTTTTTCGAGGTGATTTTTTGCATAAAATCCGTACCTCGGAAAACCCCCAATGCATAGGGAACATCGGCAGGTTCATTTTCTACTTTCACCAAAAGGTATCCTTTAACTTTAATGACCTCTTGTTCTCCTTCAGTTTTATTAAACTGTTGGTCGGGAGTTATGATGCCCATTTTTTGCGGAAGGTCTAAAATCAATCCGACAATGGTGAGTGATCCCACGACTAACGTGACCCATACCGTCGCTTTTTCCAGTCTTGATTTTCCAGGCCTTCTCCCTGTGGTAGAGATATGAATATCCCTCCCGGCCTGATACACGCTCCCTTCTACTGACCAATTGGATTGCTGAAAAATTCCCTTCGCCTGTTGGAGTACCTCGGTCGCATCCTGTGATGCAATATTTCCTAGTTGGGTTATCAGTGAACTCGTTTGGACCTCCTCTGCGGGAGGAACAGCTTGAGTCAGCGATCTCATGAGTAGGGAAACCGTTTGGGTTAACTCAGTACCAAAGATTCCGTGGATCGCCGATAAGGCTGGTGGGAGTTCGGTATAATCCAACAAGCACGGCAAAACCGTCTTTTTTAATGCAATTGCTGTGTTCCACTCAAGATCGACGAATGAAGACCCATTGGCGTGTCTGGACCACAACAGTACGCAGAAGTCTTGGGAGGCAATGGCCTCCCCTAAAGCCTTCGGCCAGCGCTCACCGGAATGAAGCTTGGCTTTATCCCGCCAGACGGAAACCCCCTGAGAACTCAACCCCTCTTCTAGGGCTTTTGCCGTGTCTTCATCTTCTCGTGCATAGCTAAGAAAGACGCTGGGCATGCGGTTTTTGATATCTCCTTAGAATTCCTTAATGCGGAATTTTTCGAAAGCCTAGTCCAGAGGTTATTAAACATCAAGGGTTTTCTTTGAGAGCCATGCCCTGAAATGCTTGCATGTCGTCAGGGCAATGTGGACAGCTCACGTGAACTAATACGTTGGTGGGGGCAAGTCTGTTGTTGATATTTCCACCAACCCTTGGGAGGCAGCGTGTATGGTCTATACACTGTCTCTCCAATTCCCTAGGACTTGAAAACTAATTTGTATACTTTTTCATCTAATCACTTTTCGTTGGCTTAACACTCGCGCTAGGTTAGGCCGGGTTTCGGCAAAAGGACCCAAAACCATTTCCGCCCAAGTCGGCTCATAGAATCGTTCTGACGCAGGCTAAGGAGGAGCGGACCAACTCGCCAGGCTCAGACAAGGTCCGCTCTTTGATTTGTGCGTCAGCCCGTTTGGCCGACCTGCAGGCGGTGGGTCACATAGGATCAACTTCAAATCTAGACCCTCTGGAATGCCTTCCCGCACTGCGAGGGCAGGAGGCCTTTTCCTTTGATAATGGGTCCCGAGAAACATCGGCGGGCTTGACCCGCAACGTTCTACCGATCTGGCCTATGAAGTATTCGCTAATTATGGGATGCGTACTTCGTGCAAACTTCCAGGGAGGGTTGTCTCGATAGCCTGATTAATAGAATCTACAGCAGCTTGAATTCGAGGCCAACTGGTTGAAGATAATACAACAATAGCCATTTTCCGACTAGCGAGGTTTTGTTGCTTAGAGAGATTTTTGTCGGTCGTTACAAACACTTCAAAGCCTTCTTCCTCACCTCTTGCTAACAATTCTCCGTTTTTCAACCTACTCCAACCGCCCTCAAAAACTGTTTCTACTTGATGGATATTTAAGAATCTGCGCAGAGGGACAGGAGTCCCTTGATCGAAAATGATTCGCACTCAGACAACTTGTGGGGAAGCCAGACTTTTAGCGGTATGATCCAGAACCAGGCGAACTTGCTCAAGAGTAACGCCAGGGAACAAGGCAATAAACTCCTTCATCTCTACCCCGTCTTCTAGATTCTCAAATAGGGCAGCGACTGGGACACGCGTGCCACGAAACACCCACCCTCCACTCATAAGCTGGGGGTCACGTTCGACTACTGGACACGAGGACCAATCTAACATGATATTATCCTACCCGTAGTTACCCTACGATTCAAGCGAAGGCCTCACTTTGCCGTGCATTTCTTACTTTTCCAGTTGGTGTGGGTTTACCTTGGCACTTTGAAGAACCGGGTTTCGGCCCGGAGGCCGAGGTCCTTTTGTTTCGGCAAAAGGACCCAAAACCATTTCCACGCAAGTCTGCACCTTGAATCGTGCTGAGGCAAACCGGGGAGAAGCGGATTAACTCGCCCGGCTCAGACAAGGTCCGCCTCTTGATTTGAGCGTCAGCCCGGTGACCCGACTTGCAGGCGGGGTATCCTACATTCACCTGAAAGCCTAGACTTCCTGGGATGTTCTCCCAATTTTCAAGGTTAGGAGATCTTTTCCTTTGATGACTGGTCCCGAAAAAAATCGGCGGGCTTGAGCGACGACATTCGACCGATCTGCTGTCTCATAAAAATGTGAAAGAACCAACTTTTTGACATTGGCTTTTTCTGCGACTTTTCCGCATTCTTCGGCATTCATATGCGAGACGCCTGGCTGATGAGATGAAAAAGAACAATCCAAGATAGCCAGATCAACACCATTACAGAGATTCACCAGATTCGGAGATGCCATGGCATCTCCCGAAACAGCCGCTGACCGGCCCCGATACTCAAGACGATAGCCGAGACAGACCTGTTGCTCAGAATGGGTCATGGGCAATGGCGTGATTTGCGTGTGGCCAATCAAAAACGGCCGATCCTTGACTTCTTTGAGGATTACTCGAAAGGGCCTATCAGAAAAACTAGGGAATGTCCGGAAAATCGTCCGAAAGAGTCGTTTGGTCCCAGGAGGACCATAAATTATGAGATCCGGTCGAACCTGCGCGAACTTTGATTGGCACACGGCATCAAAGAAAAATGGAATAAAATCAGAAAAATGGTCCGCATGGTAATGGGTAAAGAGTAGGTGTTGAATCGTATGGCGATCTAGGCCGGTTTGTAATAAATTTGAGAGCGTTCTTGGACCAAAATCCAGTAGAATGGGCCGGTCCGTCTCGAATACATACCCGGCCGCCGCACGAGTGGGATGAATATTCGTTCCTGAACCTAGTATGGTGAGCTTCATTGTTATACCTTGCCAGCAAATAAAAACTCTCTGGTAACCACACCTCTATGGCAACTCAACCCGAAACACACCGCTCTATTAACCCGTTTATTGGCCTGTTATTTCTGGGCCTGATTGTAGCAGGCATTTGGACATGGCATCATCTAACCTTCGACACTCAGGATTACATCACCGAGGAAGTCCTCCCCATACTCGGAGGCGTTCTCGTGGTGGGGATAGGCGTATGGATTGGCACAAAAAAATGGCGCGCCCGCAAAGAACGCCTTCAACTCCGAGATCGGCTCCTCCACCGCTTTCAAAAAGAACCCTCTGCCCACAAACGTTGCGATTTGGCCTTTACCCTCATTGAAGTAAATCAATTCGAATCAGAGGGATTGGACTCCGTTGCAGAACCGATGGCGGAACTCTTTATTTGGACATTGAAGACGGCACTTGGTGACAAACAACATCGTATACGAGGAATGGCAGCCAGTTACCTGGGAATCTTGAAACATCAAGCCTCGATCCCCTTGTTGATTCGTGCGTTGGAAGATGACCATGCCCATGTGCGAGCCTGTGCTGCATTGGCTCTCGGTCGCATGCGCGCTCAGGACGCAAAGGCGAAATTGGAAGAAACGATGAAAGAAGATTGGGACCAAACGGTACGCAGCCGCTCACGGGAAGCCCTGGAAAGAATACGATAGAGGGCTTCACCCTCTAGTCCATCAATTGAGCTTCTGATTCAATGCCGTTTGATCAGCTTCGGTAAAGCGATACCCCTTGTTCATCAACTGCTGCATCCCCTCCATCAAAAACTTGAATTGAACGTCTTTGCGAACACTATCGAACAGGCCCGTCAGGGCCATGACATACCCTCCAAAGGGGAGTCCATCAAGGAATGGTAACCCGAAGGCTTCCAGCACATCCTGAATTTCATGTGCACTATATTCCTGGTTATCATCCCCATCTCCCACTAAGGCCATTTGATAGAAGGTGAGGCTGAGGGAGAGACGTTGTTGCGTATTTCCAAAGGCCTGCCGCGCCTGCTCCAACCCCTCAGGAAAGAGCTTCCCACAATCGAGATCGGGCCCTGTCCTTGAGAGGGGGACAAAATGAATGCGCTCAAACTCAGGCCGTGGTTTCTTGTTCAAATGTTGATAAAAATAGACCGTACAGGAATCGGCGATCGCAAATTCCTGTTTATCTTTTCCGATTTGAGCGCCAATGTGTTGCGTGAAGGCTTGAAAGACATCCGTACCGGGGGAAGACCATGCAGTAGCCTGGAAGGCCTGTCCCCAATAACCGCCTGCAACTCCAAAAATGAGGAAAACAGCACAAAGATGGTTCAAACTTGGTTCCCCAAATTAATCGATTTTCCCAGTATAGCACCGCAAGGAAACAGATGAGAATGAATCTTCTGCGATTTCTTTTGTCTCATCTGATGGAAAAGACCATGGCGTCTTGAGCGAAAACGATGCAAGTACCCTCTTTACCATTCTGTAAGACCGATATCCCCCACGCGATTTTCACAAGAAGTCTTTACAGAATTTCATGGTAAAATACAGAAATGATCAGGCAAACCGTCACCATCCAGGGACATATCATTGATTCACTGATCTTAGCGAAGGTCCTGGATGCCATTGTCATGTTGGGGGGAACCTTTACCCTCTCGGAAGTCACCGTGGGCACCCGACGGGAGGACACTTCCCATGCCACGATCCTTATTGAAACTCCCACCATGGAGTTACTACAGGAAATCCTGAAAACCATTCAGCCCCATGGGGCAGTGGTTGAAGCCGAAGAAGACTGCACGGTTGAGCCAGCCCCGGCTGATGGAATTTTACCGGAAGATTTTTACGCGACCTCTCATCTATCCACACAAATACGGTGGCAAGGAAGCTGGATCGATGTCCCGCAACCTGAAATGGATGTGGCCATCATACTCAAGACCGCTCCACTCTCCGCACAGATGGTTTCCATGGGCTCGGTGAAAAAAGGCGACCTGGTCGTCACGGGGCGAAAAGGGGTTCGGGTGTTTCCGCTAGAGCGGCCAAAAGAACGGGATGTGTTCGGTTTCATGGAAGCCCAGGTTTCTTCCGAACGTCCTCACCACCATATCATCGCAGACGTGGCCAAACGGATGAAGACCATTCAACAACGGCGAAAAGAGGGCAAGGGTTCCAGTAAGGTGCTGTTTGCGGGTGGTCCGGCCATCATCCATGCTGGAGGTCGGGAAGCCCTGACATGGATCATCGAAGCGGGATACATCCATGTCTTGTTTTGCGGAAACGCCTTGGCCGCTCATGACATGGAAGCCAGCCTTTACGGAACGTCATTGGGATACAATTTGGGTATTGGCCGTTCCGTCCCCCACGGACATGAGCATCATCTTCGCACCATCAATCGTGTCCGAGCCTTGGGAAGCCTTCAACAGGCCATCGAAAGCGGATTAATCAAGGAAGGAATCATGGCCGCCTGCATACGACAGGGGGTCCAGATGGTGCTGGCCGGGACGATTCGGGACGATGGCCCCTTACCGGACGTTATCACCGATTCCATCAAAGCCCAAGAAGCTATGCGCGCCGCCATTCCCGGCGTAGAATTGGCCTTGTTGGTGGCCTCTACCCTGCATGCCGTGGCGACTGGAAATTTGCTGCCGGCCTCGGCACCCACCGTCTGCGTCGATATCAATCCCGCCGTTCCCACAAAACTGAGTGACCGTGGAAGCTTTCAGGCCGTCGGTCTGGTCATGGATTCCTCTTCTTTTCTATGGCAATTGGCCAGAGAATTGGGCTGGGAAGGATAAGAGAAGACGACTAACATGAGCCATTTATTAATGTGCCCCCCGGATTATTTTGGTATCGAATATGAAATTAATCCATGGATGAGAGTGTCCAATCAATCTAATGGAGATCGTTCCAGAACCCAATGGAAAACCCTCACCCAGGTACTGGAAAACGAGGTTGGAGCCAAACTCGAATTTATGGAACCGGTTCCAGGCCTACCCGATCTGGTGTTTACCGCCAATGCGGGTATCATCCACGAGGGCAAAGCCGTTCCCAGTCAATTCCGCCATCCGGAACGGCAGGGTGAGGAACGGCATTTCATTGATTGGTTCACCAGGAAGGGCTACGAAGTCGTCAACCTTGACCCCGAAATAGATTTTGAAGGCGCTGGGGACTTATTGGGATTTCCCGATTTCTGGATCGGCGGCTACCGCCAGCGAAGTGATATCCGCGCCTATGTCCAATTGTCGGAAATTTTCCAGAAAGAAATCATACCTGTGGAACTGGTGGATCAACGGTTTTATCATCTGGATACCTGCTTTTGTCCCCTCAGTGGAGGAGAACTCCTCTACTTTCCTCCCTGTTTCGATTCGTACGCCCAAACCGTGCTGGCTTCTCGTATAGAACGGGGCAACCGATTTGCAGTCCCAGCCCAGGAAGGCGAGCGGTTTGCCTGCAATGCGGTGTGTATCGACCGCCATGTCGTGCTGCCGACAGGGTGTCCGGAAACCATGACATGGTTACACAAACGGAGCTACACCACTCACCCCGTGGAA
The DNA here is from genome assembly GCA_020430245.1 of Nitrospira sp. Classification (GTDB taxonomy): domain Bacteria; phylum Nitrospirota; class Nitrospiria; order Nitrospirales; family UBA8639; genus Nitrospira_E. Next base: position 10,130 of record JAGQKG010000033.1, on the reverse strand, counting down.
CTGGATGAATTCCTCAAAGCCGGGGGCTCCGCCAAATGCCTGACTCTGGCCTTGGATTAAATCTAACAATCCCTTTTTCCAGATCAAACCTGCACGAGTATTTCAAGACGCCGGAACCATCACCCGCTTTATCATGCTGAGGCCCCGCGAGATTCTTCGTTTCACTCAGAATGACAAACCCTCGCAAGACCGCCTCCATTCACTGAACGCTCACGTTTTGGGAAAAGGCGGATTGGAGATTGTCAGAATTACTGTGGGTTTAAAAAGGTCCGACCCAAGCGCTACAATCTTTCAAAGCAGGTTAACCCGGCTCATGACTTCAAAGGTCACCAGTCCGCATAAAGTATTGTAAACAGAAGCCACCTTTTTTTATGACCCAACCAGAACAGTTCTACTCACTCGGTGACGATGACGCGATCCGACGGCATATACGGATTGAGCGGGAAAACGGAAAAAAATTACGGAAAACCTCATGGTGGAAAGCCCAAATCCAAAAAGGGGAGTGCCACTTTTGTCATCAGCAGGTGGGAGCGGAAAACCTGACAATGGATCATGTGGTGCCGTTAGCCAGGAAAGGAAAAAGTACTAGAGGCAATGTCGTGCCGGCCTGCCAGGCCTGCAACCGCAGCAAAAGTCTCACCACACCGGTTGAATCCATTCTGGATCAGATACGGGCTAAAGAAGTTTAGGCGGACTATTTTTTCTAAGTAAAGTTGACAGAAATAGGCCTTGAACGTAGCCTGTACCCGTATAAGATTGTTCGCGAATCAAGCAAGGAACATTGAGGCATGACAAAGATCTCACAGCCTAAACCACAGCGAATTCTTCAGCGATATTTAGACATCTTGGGTCACCAGTTGCCCATTCTACGGACGAAATATCATGTCAGCTATCTCGGTGTGTTCGGCTCGTATGTACAAGGGAATCCAGGAAAGGCCAGCGATCTTGACCTACTTATAGACTTTTCCGAGGCTCCAAGCCTGTTTGAATTCATTCAATTGGAAAGTTTTTTGTCCGACCTTTTAGGTGTCAAAGTCGATTTGGTCATGAAGAACACACTCAAGCCCTTGATCGGCCAACATATTCTCAATGAGGTTGTGAACCTGTGAGAGGAACACGAGAATTCCGCGACTATCTGGCCGATATTCAAGAGGCATCTCAAAATATTTCGAAATTTATTTCCGGAATGACAAAGGATAAGTTTGCCAAAGACCAAAAAACCATTTATGCAGTGGTCAGAGCTTTTGAAATTATCGGTGAAGCCGCCAAGAAGGTCCCTCTTACCGTGCGGAAGCGACATCCGAAAGTTCCCTGGAAACAAATGGCTGGAATGCGAGACAAGCTCATCCATGAATATTTCGGGGTAAATTACGAAGTGTTGTGGAAAACAGCCCAAGAGGATATCCCGCCAATGCACCAACTTATCTCAATTGTCTTGAAGGAAGAATTTAGAAAAACACCCCGGATTCCAAATCCTCCAATTGATTAACACCGCTTTTGTTGCCAGCTTCAGCAGGACCTTTTACCAAATTTTCGATACCCAGCTTCATTCCAAACAGCGCACGCGATCCGACGGCATATACGGATTGAACGCGAAAACGGGAAAAAATTACGGAAGACACCATGGTGGAAGGCCCAGATCCAAAAAGGGGAGTGTCATTTTTGTCATGAATTGGTGGGAGCGGAAAACCTGACCATGGATCATGTGGTGCCATTGGCCAGGAAGGGGAAAAGTACCAGAGGCAATGTCGTACCAGCCTGTCAGGCCTGCAATCGCAGCAAAAACCTCACCACCCCCGTTGAAACTCTCCTCGATCAGATAAAAGCAGAAGGAGATTAATCACCCGATTTTTAAAATTTCGTCCTTTTGAAATCCCCTCGACCTGTTAATACACACCTCCTATTTGCATTCCAAACCTTTTCTCGAGCCTCCTAACAAAAATTTTTTCCGCCCTGACGACTCCCCCAAGAACCCAGGCACTTCAAGTCAACAATCAAGGGTTTTTATCAATTCTGCTTCGCCCTTCTTTGAAGCATACTGATTCAGTCTATTGTTGAATGGTCTAGAGGCTGTGTCTAAAAACTTTCATTTCAAAAAGGAAGAATTGTTATGACCACCACCTTCACAAACCGACTGAGAGTCAAAGCCATGTTAATCGTGACAAGCGTGGCATGTGCATTGGCATTTTCAGCATGTGCCAGCGATCCACATGGGCGGACTGTGGGAACCACGGCTGACGATGCCGTGATCACGTCGTCGGTCAAGTCATCATTGATTGCCGATGATCTGGTGGATGCGTTTGAAATTGAGGTTGATACGCACCAAAGCACTGTTATGTTAAGTGGATTTGTTGAAACACAAAATCAGATCGATAGGGCCGTGGAAATTGCCAAAAAGACAGATGGAGTCCAGAAGGTGGTCAATAAATTAGCGATAAAACCAAAAGCGCTGTCCCAAAAAGATTAACCAGGGATATCCAATTTTCATAATCTTCTACCCAAGACAATTCCTCCCCCTGGCATAACGCCAGGGGGAACAGTACCAGCAAACTTTGTCTATGCGGGTGTCGGCCGCCAATCTTATTGGAATCATGAAATACGCATTTCGGGGAGTCTTCCAACCAACAAATTCAAACGCACTTTTCCACTCTTTTGTTAAAAGAGCCGGAGATTGAGATCCGATGAACTCTCAGCCGGATAGGTGAGGCGACCTGCGTCAGATTTGGCAAAGGGCGTGAGGGTGTGAGTTTTGAGAGAACTTGTCGAGATGATGTGGTGAACCGTCCACCCACGGATGACCAATGCATCCGCTATGAGCGTCCGGTGACAGCGCCAGGGGACGGCTTCGGCGCACATAACGGCTGACGGTGACTGCTGTCCGATATTCACCAGTTCCTCCAGCCCATCCCAAAACTCTTGGGTTTGCATGTAATCCGCGTAACCTCGGAAACCCTCATTCCGCCATCCCACATTCACTGAATCCGGCCGGGTTTTCCTCCGACCTCCCAACTCCGGCATGTGCCGATACTGCAGCCCGGTTTCACGGAGACTGTGCTCAAGTGACTCTTGATGGAACTGAGGATTCCGCCGGGAAAAGGGAATAGTCCGGACATCGACCAGAACTTGAATGCCGTGCGTCAGAAGAAGGCTGAGGAATTCCTCGATAGGCCGAGTCGAATGGCCAATGGTCCACAACTCAGGAGCCATGGGTGTTTCAGGCGAATGAGTGTCGCCTGACTCGCTGAGTCCAGGAGGCGGGTTAATCTCCATCTTTCAGAATTTCCACCACCACTCGATATAGGCCTTGTGCTTCGGCTAATCAAAATCAGAGAAGATATGATGAGGCACCAAATCATCTTATCCGCCATAAAAGAAGAAGAGCTAGCTCTTAAAAAATTCTTGTCTACCTGGCTTATTTCTGAATACGACAGGCTTTCCTATTGTCCCTACTTTACAACAGTATGATGTTGCCACTTTAAAGGTCGGGAAGGAATCTTCGACTCCCTTCCCATCCTGCCCAGAGGACCATATGCGGATGTCGTTTCCCTCCTGTTCAGGATTTCTTTCTCACGTGCTCGCGCGACACGTGTTGCTGTCACGGTGTATGCCGGACGGAGTATTTTTCGGGAGTCCCCTCTTCGCGCCTCATCCCTCTTCGAGAAGTCTAAATTCTTTAATGCCAGCATGGTCTTTCGGCATTTTCCCTGAGACACCTCCAAATCTGTGAGGGCGTATTTTAGATGTGCCCCTAAAATCAGAGGAAGATCAAAGGTGACCACACTGATAGGAATTCCTTGAGTTATTTGAATATTTTAACTAGTGTTTTAGGCTGAGAATCCTAAATTCCCAGGAAAGTCCTTGGCTAGCGTTTAAGGAAGAGGTAAACCTCATGCCAAGCCTATTCATCAGTTACGCCAGCAAACAACAAGGCTTAGCTCAACAACTTGAGGCCGCACTCAGTGTGAAAGGCGTCCAAGTCTGGCGTGACAAAACCCACTTGCATGCCGGAGATCGGTGGCCCAAAAAGCTAGGAGACGCCATCGCCGAGTCGGATGCGCTGGTCCTGCTATGGTCGTCCGAGGCCAACCAATCAGACTTCGTGGAGCTGGAATGGAACATCGCCGTGGCCATGAAGAAACCGATCATCCCCTGCCTCATCGAGGATACAACCTTACCACCCACCTTAACACCATCGCATCGGATCCTCGGACGCGATTTAGCGAAAGTAACAAATCAAATTCTTACGGCTCTTCAGGAGTTGCCCGCCTCTTCAGCCTCAGAACGGCAACATAAACTCCTCAACTCACTCACCACTGTCCAGGCTGCAGAGCCCAAGCAAATTCTTGATCAAATCAAAACCATTATCAATCAACCCAATTGGTCGATCGGGGGGAATGTCTATCAAGCCCAGGGGGATATCCACATCATTGGCGAACAATCCAACGCCAAGAAACAGGGAACGAACCAGCTGGATGCCTGGATCAAATGGGTGGGATTAGGAGTTGCCAGCCTTATATTGGTGAGCCTCCTATTGGATCTGCCAACCAAAACGTTGAATGTCTTCAAGAACAATGACCCATCTGTGATTCCGAGCCTCCAGCCATCAGAGTCTGGGCGGTCTCCAGGGGAAGGCCCATCAGAAGAAGCGAAACCCAATCCATCGAAGAAAGCCCAAGAAACATCTACGTCATCCCCGCAAAAGCTCAGTGGAATCGTCACGGACCAGGTGACCGGCGATCCGGTTAAGGGGGCGACCGTCTCGATCCCGTCGCTCAATAAACAGGTCATCACCAATGCCCAAGGGTTTTTTACCCTGGACCTAATCCACCAGAATAACGAAAAAGTTTTGGTGGTGGTCCAAAAAGACCCGTATGAAACCTACCGGACCAAAGCGACCCCCGGAAATACAAATCTGGGCTTTGTCTTGAGGAAAAAGTCATGAGAAGACAACACTCCATCGTAATGTGGCTCGTATGGGGACTACTAATGTCAACCCAAGCCTGGGCAGCCAAACCGATTCTGATGGGGCAAGTCTATTTAATCGGGGAGCATGATGAAGAAACCCCTGCGGACAATGTGGTCGTCAAACTGAAAGGGAGAGGCGATCCTACGGTCACGCTGTCACAGGGAGAATTTGAACTTTCGCTCCCGACCATAACCAGGGACGGTCAAGAACGCCCCCTTTATGGGCCGGGGGAAACCATCAAATTGATTGTGGAAAAGCCTGCTTGGATCATCAATTCACCCGTCGATGGTGAAACCCGACTTCCTTCAGACCTCCTAAAGGACAGCGTAGAAATTCGGTTACTGCCCGTCGGGTCACATAAACTCTGGTCGCATGAGCGGTTCCAAAAAGAGATGCGTGCCCTGCAGGAAAAAACGAAAAAACAAATTCTCCCACAAACCGACACACCACAGGACATTACTTTCGACCAACATATTGCCCACATTGCCGACAAGTTGGGCTTTAGTCCGAAAGAGGTGAAAGCACGGATGGATCAGTGGGCCAAGGAGTCGGAAACAGCCGAGGACCCATACGACAAAGCCTTGGCGGAGTATTACAATAAAAATTTCATCCAAGCCAAAAAACTGTTTCAACAATCAGCCGACCTGAAATTACAGGAACTGGCCCTCATTCAGCAGAAAGAAGAAGCCCTCCAAAAAAGAAAGCTTCAGGTGATCGAAGAAGCGGTGGGGCGGCTGAAGGGAAAAGGGGATTCAGCCTACAGCGCGTATCAATTTGAGGAAGCGTTAGAGGCCTATGAACAAGCTTTGGCCATCTTGCCAAACGAACAGCTGGACCTTCTTCGGGCGGACGTTCAAATGGACATTGCAGGAGCCAATTGGGCTATTGGCATTCGTACTGAAGGCCAAAAGGTGCATGCACATCTCAATAAAGCCAAGCAGGTGTATCAAGAGGCAGAGGAAAAGTATGGAGAGCTAGGTCAACAAGAGGGACGAGCTAGAGCTCAAGTTGGCCTTGGAAGTACGCTGAGTCAGCAGGGCATTCGATTAGGAGGAAAAGAGGGCCAACAGTGCTTAGCTGAATCGATGAAAGCGTTTCGACAGGCGTTGACGATCTACACTCGCGAAGAGTTCCCGCAGGACTGGGCGGCCACACAAAACAACTTAGGGAATGCCCTCACCGAACAGGGCATTCGGCTGAGCGGAACAGAAGGACACCACCATTTAGCCAAGGCGGAGGAAGCGTTTCGGCAGGCGTTGATGATCTACACTCGCGAAGAGTTCTCCCAGAATTGGGCGGCCACACAAAACAATTTAGGGAATGTGTACCGGGCTCAAGGTAGTCGGCACCAGGGGAAAGAAGGTGGGAACCTCATGGTAAAGGCAATCACAGCTTTTGAACAAGCATTAAAAGTAAGGACCGTGGAAAATAACCCTCAAGCTTGGGTACAAACTCAAGTGGCTCTGGCGAGAACCGCGAAGGATATTGGGAATTGGGAACAGGCAGTTGAGAGTTACAAAAAGATCATGTTGCTTTATCCTGACTTTGCTGAAGCTTACAATAATCTTTATGTTATTTTTCACGATAAAATCTTTGCATATAATGAAGCCTTGGCCTTGACGTCTCAATGGTTGACCTCCCATCCCACTGATCTGGTTGCTCAGACCAACTTCGCAGAAGCCGAATTCACAGCGGGTCAATTCGCCAAGGCAAACCAACATATAGTCAATCTTTTGGAAAAATCAAAAGTTGATTCTTCAACTCAAATTGCCCTTCGGTTACTAAAGATTGCGGCTCTGTCGGCTCAAGAGAAAATCCATGAAGTTCCCTCCGAGCTGGGAACCGTGGGGGCCATTCTGAGGCAGCAACCTGAAGCATTTGCGCTAGAGTGGGAATTTGCCGGAACCAAACACTTCATTCTTCAGAATATACGTTTTAACTCTTCACGAGATCTTCTGCTTCCGTTATTTGAGGGGTTTGAAGAAAAAAAACTCCCGAACATGAAGGTAGCCGTAACGAATGCTCAAACATTTTTTATTTCGGCGACCCCCAAAATGGAACAACCCTAAGGCAAAGACATAATGCAATGTCTTGCGTTCTTTCCTTAATGCAGTCTTACCATTTAAAGGCCCCCGGGTAAGCAATTTGAGAGATGCAGGGATACCTTAAGAACATCCAAAAGGATACACTCATGTATCCATTTCGATAACTTTTTGGAATAGGGTTAAAGTAAATTTTCTTGTGGATTGAACTTTTCGCTGGAAACATGGGCAACTTTGGACTTAAAGGCCGTTTATCACACTATAAGACCATGATTTGGGAATTGTTCCGACACGAGAGCATCGGACTTATTGGCATATATTGTGCTTATTAAAAGAAATATAGTTACCATCGCAAAAGGTAGATAACAACATCATTACGTTGATGAGATAGGCCATAGTGAGAGTAAAGCCCACAGCCAACTGATGAAGACTAATGAAAAATTTTACCTTTGTTTTCAAAACTGGATTGCTCGGAATAATAGGGGTATGTCTGCTCGCCTCTTGTATTGTGACCCGTCATCCTTTTGGAATCATTAATTCTACTGAACCCCTATCACCACACTATGTGGTTTTGGATGAGGTTGAACGCTCCACCTGCAGTCCGTGGTTTTTATTAATTCCATTTGGGAGTAAAACTTCCACTGAAGAGATCATTACGGATCTCATAAAGGAAAATGGGGCAGACGCCCTGGTCGGAGTGACAGTAGAAAATAAAAAATCCTTGTTTGTCATTCCAATCATGGGGAATGACTGTACCATTGTAAAAGGTCAGGCTGTGAGGGCTTTGCCTTGAATCAACCAATGAATCAGCCTCAGAGTTTGGAATGGATGGGTTGGACATTCATGTCGTGGTTTATCGTAACCATTGCTGTAGTGAGCTCCCTAGGTTGTACCTATCCTGGAGCGTTCGCACCTTCTACCATTCCTGTTCCTGAGCGTTATGTGGCTTTGGGTCCAGAAGAAGAAGGTTCTTCTTGTGGCTATGGGATTCTGATACTCCCTTTGACGAGTCCGAATTCAGTCCCTGACATCATTGATGAAATGATAAAAACTAAAGGCGGAGATGCCCTAGTTAACGTTTCTTCAGAGTCTTCCTCAACTTTTTTCCTTTTGGGTTTTGCGAATTGTGTGAATATTCGTGGGACGGTTGTCCGATTTGAATAATGAAATACCGTAGGTAGGTAGAGAGTGGACGTTCTGGAAAATAAGTGGGCAAGTTCCAATGAGGAATAACCTTCTCGCCATTTTGTGTCTGATAAGTTTCCCCATCCTGAGTAGTTGTAGTTCTACTGAACGGAAACCCATTGATCTAGCGCCTCGCGATGCTCATCAAGTTCCAGTCTCAATATCCGTAGCTCCATTTAACACGGAAAAGTTGACCTACGAAGACAGACCTATTGACAAAGATTATGGAGTAGTTTTGCAGAAGGCCATGTACGATGCGTTGAGTCGAACAAACATGTTTAAAGAAGTTATCCTGTTGAATATTGACGACCTCTCACAAGATTCGGAGTTTTTCCGCCTAGAAGCGAAAAAACAAGGTGCAGATCTCATTTTGTTAGGGGAAGTTGAGGATATTAGGGTGGATACCCCAGGGTTTATAAAAGGCCTGGAGTATGATGTATCCATTAAGCTACGAGTAGATCTCTATCATGTTCTGACGCAAAATCATATCTGGCGAAAATCGGATATCGTTAATACTTCGAGAGACGGCCTGCCTGGTACCGATCAAGTGGTGGTTGATACAGTTCAGGAAATGTTACGCTCTGTAGTCGTTCGATCGGCCACTGCCGGGTTAATGGCCCCCTTACTGGTTTATCTTCAAAATAAGTACCAGGAGTTTGATCCGGATGTGGCTCACGACCCCTTCGGAACGGCCAGTGATGCTCGGATTGATGAAGAATTGGCTCCTGTTTTTGTCTCGATGCCTCCCCAGGGATCCTCATTTGCAGTGGTCATTGGGATTGAAGCCTACCAACGATTCCCAAGAGTGGAATATGCCATTCGCGACTCGGAACAAATCAAACAATACCTTATGCAATCTTTAGGATATCCCGAAAAAAATATTGTCATACTAAGGAATGAGGACGCTTCAAGAAGTCAAATGGTAGCCAGAATTGAAAGGTGGCTTCCTTCTAAAGTGGATGATACGCCAGACGCGAGGGTCTTTGTGTATTACGGTGGACATGGGACTTACGATATTGCTACCAATAGGGCCTATTTGGTCCCTTACGATGGCGACCTCACCTACCCCGAAGATACGACATATTCTCTTGAACGGTTATATGAAAAACTGGGCAAATTGTCCGCCAAACAGGTTACCGTTGTGATCGATTCATGTTTTTCGGGAGTAGGAGGGAGATCGATTATTAAACCTGGGACAAGAGCCAATTTGACTGCCATGAATACACCGAACGTAACAAGTCCTAATTTAATTGTATTCACGGCTTCGGCCGCCAACGAAGTTAGCTCTGCCTACGCAGGGAAGCGGCATGGACTATTTACCTATTTTTTCCTCAAAGGGTTGCAAGGTCATGCTGATTTGAACGGAGATGGGGTTGTAAGTTTCAAAGAAGAACACTCATACGTTCGAGACAAGGTAGAGACTGAAGCCAGAAGGGACAATCGAGATCAAACGCCACAACTTGTCGCTGCTCCAGATGTTGTAATGAGCCATATCGATCGTCCACTTGCTACTTTAAAGTGACTAAAATGCACGCTTCCCGTTGTCCCATGGACAGATTTGTCGAAGTGAGGGGACATTCCTTCATCTAGGCTTCCCGAATCACAACCACCGGCCGATGTACTTGTATTTCATCTTGAACCAGAGCCGTACCCGCAATTATAGGTCTTCTTGGAGTCTACACTTGTAGTCTGCCCGGTTGGTCAATTCTGCCTTTTCGCCGCCAACCAATGATCCTTCTCTCACGTCGAATTGAGTCTCTGGTTTTGGTCGATCCACAACTGTCCGCTTGACGGTTGGGCATACAAAAGGACCCCTTCCACGCACATAATAGCCACCGCAAAACACCGCCTCGTAGCCATAAGCTCTTCCAGCCCATCCCAAAACTCTTGGCTTTGCATGTAATCCGCGTAACCCCGGAAACTCTCATTCCGCCATC
>JAGQKG010000339.1 GCA_020430245.1 Nitrospira sp. | reverse complement strand
AATCATGACAAACCGCTATTCAGGCAACACCATAACTGGCGCCAAAATATTTATTGATGTAGAGAAAGGATAGCCAAAGCAAGATAGGTCGAGATGCCCTCGAAGGACATCCCATTTCTTAGATGGTAAATGACCATCATGAACCAAAATGCATTGAGGGCGTTATCGACTTATGGGCACCTCTAAAAACGTTCGAGTAAGCTTGTTTGCTCCGTGGTGGAGAGGCCAGGCACGAAATCCGGGAGGGAAAAGAGAAGGGAGACGGATCTGCGTCCGTGCGCTTGTCTTTTCATCATCGTTCCCCATCCCCTTCGTTACGCCGTTTGCTCTCTGCCAGCGGCCGTCAGGACCAAGAATCGCTGGAAGTTGTAGGTCAGATTCTTCAGCCCGATCTTCGCCCGCGCTCGGACCCGCCCAATGGTTCGAAGGAATTTCCCTCCCATGGCCGTGACGTGATGGCCAAAGACATGTTCCACGCGAGCGCGGATCCGGCTCCGATGCTGATTCGTTTGCTGTTGTTTGGGCGTCAACGGCTTGTCGCGATAGCCCCTGTACTGAATCTGGGAACGCAGCTTCCGCGTCTTGAGTGTGCCTTCAATCTCGTCCGACCGATAGGCGGCATCCGCCCAGACGTCCCGCCCGGCGGTCTTGGGCTGCAACACGTCTTCCAGGACTTGACTGTCATGCACCGCCGCATCCGTGACGGTATACTGCCGAATGAGTTTGTGCTGTTTATCCACATTGACATGATTTTTATATCCAAAGTGACTGACCCCATGCTTTTTGGTCCAGCGGGCGTCGGTATCCTTCTGCCGCCGTTTCGCTGGCTGGGACTCCCAGTCTGCTGGGCACTCGCCGGCCTGCACCGTCGCATTTTCCTCCCGGGTATTGCGCTGCTTGGGCACGGGGACCAGCGAGGCATCAATGAGTTGCCCACCACGAGCTTGCAAGCCCTGCTTGGCCAGATAGGTGTCAAATTGGGCGAAGAGGGGCTTCACGACGCCGGCTTGAGCCAACGTCTCGCGGAACAACCAGATGGTCTTGGCATCGGGGATCCGCTGATGCAGATCGAGGCCTAAGAAGCGCATGAACGAAAGCCGATCCCGAATCTGATATTCCGTTTGGTCATCGGATAAGTTATAGAGAGCTTGCAGCACGAGGACTTTGAACATGAGCAGGGCATCAAACGGCGGTCGGCCTCCCTTCGAACGTGTCGAGCGCTGCAGGCTTTTCTCCAGCGTCTTCCGAAAGCGGACCCAGGGGATGTGCTGAGCGAGTTGTACTAACGGGTCACCTTTCTGGGTGAGAGCGTCATAGCGATGAGTCAGGTCAAAGAACCCAAGTTGGCCAGATGTGTCCATGAGCAATCCTCCTTGGCGGAGACTTATGCCAGAATCGAACAAATATGTCAGCAGTTTTTAGAGGTGCCCTTATTGAAGTATGCACAGGCCAGACTCCCCCAGGATACTAATGTGGACAAGTCACACTCACTAGGATCGTCTTTCAATCCTTGTCTGCCGCGAACCCTTTGAAGGTCGGCAGACTCAAGGACTTGAAAACCGACGCCATCTCCACCGCCGTTCCAATTGTCCTTGTCACACTCCCCACCATCTCCCCTTCCAATTCTTTCAGAAAGAGACCATGAGATAGGCTCTGTTCGTCAAGAGCCTCAGAATTTCATTAAGTTGCTTTTATTTCAAAAAAGATGTGGGATGGGACCTGCCAGAAGGCTCTCCTTCTTAATTTGAACGGTCGCAACTAGAACAGCTTTCAAGCTTTTATGGGGAGATAACTTCAAGGGAGAAAATGTTATGGAATATCCATGCATCTTCTTACATATGTGGGAGCCATTTCGCCAACAGTTAATCTCGAACCACAAATTTTATGTGGAACAAGCTCAGAAGCGCTTGCTATCACAATTCGAGGATATTTCTGGTGAAGCAGACAAGTATGCAGAAGAATGGCTTTCTAGGGCAAGCCAGTGGTTTGATCCAGATCGTCACGATCCGGATGATTTTCAAGTGCAGGCCTATGATGAAAGCATCGATTTCTATGGTTTGTTGACCGATATGCATAACCAAACGCGATTAAGCGTGATAGCAGGTATGTACCATGAATGGGATAAGCAACTGCGGGATTGGATTTCAGGAATATTAATAAATCATTGCATGGGAGGGAGGGAAACGAAAACTGCGATTTGGAAAGCAACCTTTGACCAAATTTTAGACCTTCTGAAATGCTTTGACTGGCAAGTTCGTGAACAGCCCTACTTTGCTCAAATTGATGCCTGCCGCCTAGTGGTCAATGCTTATAAGCATGGGCTGGGGGATTCATTGATCAAGTTGAAAAGAAAATACCCTCAATTTCTAAAGGATATTTTGGGCGGCGGATTGCCCGCAGATGAACTGGATCCGTTTTTAGATTACACGCATCTCAAGGTCGTTGATGAGGACCTAGCCACATTTTCCAATGCCATCATAGCATTCTGGAATGA
>JAGQKG010000338.1 GCA_020430245.1 Nitrospira sp. | reverse complement strand
AACAAATTAGAATCAGAGCAAAATTAAAAGAAGCATTTTATTACAGCGCCTTTTCACATATATGCTTAAAAGATCAACCAGAAGGGATTGCCGATGAGGAAATATGTGCCAAAATCCACTCTCCATCGAACATCTCACATGGATGGAGAGGAACGGGAGTTATCAATTCAAAGAAACCTTAGGTTTGCACAATGGCGGTTGATGGTGTCGTTTCTGATCATGATCATGATGGCCGGGGTAGCAGCATGTGCTCAAACCGAACAAGCCAGGGAGGTGGAACCCTCTGGTTTTCTCGGAGACTATTCAATTCTCCAACCGGGGAAGGAGGGTGAAGCGCTCCTTGTATACAAAAATCCTCAAGCTGATTTTTCAAACTACCGGGCCGTGTATGTGGAACCAGCCATCGTATTGATATCCAAACAATCCACGGTACCCCAGGAAGAATTACATCGGTTGGCCGATGATCTCCGTTCAAAAGTCATTTGGAAACTGAAAGAAGATTTTCTTGTGGTGCCCAAACCTGTTCCGGGAGCCTTGCAGATTGAACTGGCCCTGACGGAAGCCGAGCCGTCTGACGTCGGGATGGATATCGTGTCTACAATTATTCCTCCTGTCGGCATGGTATCCGGAGCGAAAAAACTGGCAACAGGAACACAGGCGTTTGTGGGTCGCGCCAGCATCGAGGCGAAATTGACCGATGGGAACACGGGAACCTTATTGATGGCCGCTGCCGATCGCCGCGTAGGGGGAAGATCTCTGGATGGCTCTATGGATTCCTGGGACGACGCTCACCAGGCATTTGACTATTGGGCGGATACATTAGCCCAACGGCTCCGTGAATGGCGGAAGACCCCGAAGCCCTTAAACACAAATTAAACCACTTAACGCTCCTGGACACCACTGCTAAAAAGTTTCCCGGATTTAGAGGATGAAACGGGATACAAAAAGTGATAGACCACAGCACATTAATTCATTGGGAGAGTATTCACCAAATCACACCACTACACCAGACGAGTTGCCTGACGATCTTTTCCGTCAATCCGAATCCCAATGGAGGATTTAAGCCCGTATCATGAATTTTCTGAATGGACAGCATAATAAACTAGACATTCGAGACTCACAAATTGACCAGATCACAAGCTGGTGACGTTCATGCCCGTTGGCCTATTGAATCTGTGTTTGTCATTTTAATACAATCGGCCAGCTTGTCCCCATTTTGGGAATAACGTGACAATTTCACATAAGGAGTGCAACATGTTTGAGAGTGGGGAAAAGGCTTTCCAGAATGGCACGACCGGCCTGGCCGCATGGGTGGTCGGTGCAATGCTTTTTGTTGGATGCAGTACTCCTGCCTCTCTCCCTCCAAAAATTGCAACCGGGCTGGACGGTTTACGGACCGAAGGCGTGACTGTCAGAGGGCAGATTCAAAAAACAACGGGGACACTCAAGGAACTCATGGCAAACCCCCAAACAGACTTGAACCCACAATTTCAAAGTTTTTCTCATGAGCTGGGTGTGTTGGAGGACAGGGTTGGACAAGCTCAGCAACAGCGAACGGTGACCGAATCCGTGGTGAGGGATCAATTCATGGCATGGGATAAGAGCCTCAAACAATTGAAAAATGAGGAGTCACGCCAACTAGCAGCCATCCGACGCTCTACCACGGAGGACACCTATTCCGATATCCAACAAAAGATCGCCGAACTCAGGAAGGAATCGACCCCCTTCCTGACGGATCTCAGGGATATCAGGCAGTATTTGACGGAGGATCTCAGCAAGGAGGGGTTGGAGACCATAAACCCGACCGCCCAACAAGTATTTGATCAGGAGCCTTCCGTCATCAAACGCCTGGATGATGTCATTGACGCACTGAATAACGCCATAAAGAGAAACTGATATCTGGAGAATTGGGCTCCGGTTTTTCTCTGGGATATCCGTCCTGTTATTAGCATTCTGACCTTTGAAATAAGAGAGCCCTCCCTCTTTTTGATTCAGGATAAGGAAGGCGGAGGGCTTTCTCACTTCTCCTCACCCTCTAACTACAAGACCGCATCAGTTGGATCACTAAAACGAACGTGGAAGCCCCGCTTGTTGAGCGGGGAGGAAACGTTCAGCCGGCCGGAGGCCGGTCCAGGGTGTGATACCATGGGCGCCTGCCACTGAAACGAACGAGCCATGCGCTTTACGACACGAAATATCAGCTGGCCTGGGCACCGAAATATCGGAGGTGGATCGTTCGGGAGGATATCCGACGACCTCTTGAGCAGGTGTTTCGCGACATTGCGGAGGATTTGGGCTTTGAGCTGGTCGAATTGGAAGTAGCGAAGGACCAGGTGCATGTCTTTCTGAATGTCCCACCCCGGTGTTCGATTGCCAAAGTGGTGAGGATCTTTAAGAGCATTTCAGCCAGGCAGGTGTTCAGGGAATATCCAGAGTTGAAGAAGCATTTGAGGAAGCACGCGTTTTTGGAAGAGGGGTATTTTGTTCGGACAGTGGGCGATGCGGTCACGGCG
>JAGQKG010000337.1 GCA_020430245.1 Nitrospira sp. | reverse complement strand
GCCAGGAGCACATCCGTGACCGGAATCTGATTGTTCGACCGTTTCGTCAGGGGCACCAGCGTGCTCTGAAGCACCGCCCGCAGGCCAATGAGTTCGAAGTAGAGCCGGAGCAAGATCGCTCCGGCCCACACGGTGATGGGATGGTCGGTAAAGGCAAAGCGAATCTTAGGGTAGAACGGTGAAGCCGTCGAGGAGCAGTGTGCCATCGGAACTCCTTAAAACAGAGGAAGAAAGATGGCTCCCATGCTACCTGATCAAAACCCTACTGCGGAATCCGGGTTAAATTGGAGGGGAATTGCGGTGACTTATCTTGGTTATCCTTGAGAGAGATCTTGAAGAACGTAGGGGATGGGTGATGGGTTCCTGAATGGCTAGGATACATTCCAATCGTGGGCGGACCGAATCAAGATTTTTGTGCAGATGGATTTCATTGATGCGATTGTCATTTAAATCGATGGCTTGGCAAATGGCATCCTGCGCAATTTTGAGCCCGCCATCGAGATCCCGTCGCAGGGCTGTTTTGAAATGGAAGCGGAGGGAGAGGCTGAGGGCATGCGTTTCCAGTTTCGATAAAAATTCGGTTCGATGAGAGGATTGCCTCAACACGGTGAGTAAGTGGCTCGCCACTGCCGTTTTGTATTGCCGACCGGTGGAGGCCAGAACTCTTCGCCCGTTGACAGTGGCGTATTGATGATTAATGCTCGGCGGGAGGGGTAAAACAACAAAGAGTTCGCGAGGTGACAGGGCATCGCCCCCAAGATGTTCCCATTGGAGGGAGCTCACGGTCTTGGCTTTGCGCTTTTTATTGCCGGAGAGGAGAACGAGGCCGCCCCTTGCTTTTGAGGGCAAAAGATTGGGAAGGGAGTGGATACGAATAGTTCTCAAGAAGGCATCTACGAAAGGGGTATGGTATCGGTCGTGAACGAGAGAAAGTTGATTCTTAGAGGAGACTCTGAATTTTGCTCATACTGTGTTCAAATGTGTCTTCGTTTACATGGACAAAGCGTCGCCACTCTGATGGATTCCACACCTCAAGGCGATGAAACATGCCGACTAATACCACTTCTTGATCCTCATCGACGGGCACGAGTTTGCGAAACCGGCCTGGAATTAAGATGCGACCGGCCTTATCCATTTCTGATGCGGAGGCTTCCGAGACCATGTGATACATGAAAAGACGTCGTTGGTCTTCATCAAGGGATTGTTTGGCGTTTTCTAAGACCTTGGCCCATTCTGGGTTGGTATAGGCGGAGACGGGCATATCCTGCCCTTTGAGGAACATGAGGCTATTGCCGTAATTTTCGATTTCTTCACGAATAGGACTTGGGACAACAAATCGTCCTTTTTCGTCGATTTTACAGTAATATTGTCCGGCGAACATGCAAGAATGCCCCTTGGATCTTCTGAACGTCCTCTCTGTGAGTGTAGCTTACCGAAAGTTTGAGAAAAGTCAAGTAGTTTTGCTTGAGTAGTCGAGCTAATCGCTTTCAGTGGCAGGCATCCCCATATTCATATCGTCGGTGTCCATCGCGTCCATGGCTTCGTCCATGTCTTCTCCTAAGTCCTCTCCCATTTCCTTTCCCATTTTTTTCATGAAGCGGGCCATGCTTTGTGGATCGTTTTCGTCGAGGTCCCCAAAGTTACTGGGATCGGCCAAGGCTTCCATCCGCGCCTCTTCCGACTTAGGTGCGGCGAAGCGGGACATGATGCGTTCCAGGTTGGCACTCTGACAATGCTTGCAGAATGGGACTGAGGCGGTTGAGGTAAGGATTAAAAAGGAATTGCGTTTTCGGCAATCCTGACAACGGTATTCATAAATGGGCATAGAGTCGGTCCTCCTGATCGCAGTGTACGGGCTGTATATAGCGCAAAATGGACTTTTTGGGAAGAGTCGAACCTTGGTTTATGCGAAACGAAAGATCTCAATGGCTTGAATGACAAACCTATCCGAATAATTCTGGTGGGCTTCAACTCTAAGGGGATGGTCAACCTGGCTGGTTAAGAAAGACGATAAGAACCAAGAAAGACTAGACATACAGGGTCATTGATAAAGTTCTCCTAGCACGATAGAGCTTGCTGACTCTTGGTTGAGGATTCTGGCAGGGCTTTTCCCATACCCCTTTACACCATTCTGGCGAGCGTCAGACCATACACCGGTCCTGAGCCGGCACGTCGAAGCGTCTTTGCGCATTCATGCAGGGTTGTGCCAGTCGTTAAGACATCATCCACTAATAAGATCCGTTTGCCTTGAAGGTGGACAGGGTTGGCGATGGAAAAGGCCCGGTGAAGGTTCGTGAGTCGCTCCTTCCTTGTTACCGAGGTTTGGGGCACTGTGGGACGAATCCGTAGCAGACAGCCCAGTAACAGAGGAATCTTCGTGTGGTGACTGAGCCGGTTTGCGAGCAACAAGGATTGATTGTATTCACGGTCTCGTAAGCGTTGCGGATGAAGGGGGACGGCGATGATGGCATCTAGGGTTGGTAATGCGGGCAAGGCCTCAAGCATGGCTTGGGCGAGTGGTCGAGTCAAG
>JAGQKG010000336.1 GCA_020430245.1 Nitrospira sp. | reverse complement strand
GGTCTTCCATCAACAAAACCACCAGTCCATTTTCCAAAACCACACGCTCGGGTTCAGGAATGACGAGTTCCGGCAAAGGTGGAAAATGCAACTCTTCAACCTTGGTCACTTGCGCTTGCGCCAAAACGGGTGCACAGAATAAAACGAGGGCAACCAATCCCATACTCAGGATTGGCCATCGATCGATACCACACAATATAGGCTGGTGAGATATGCTGTGAATCATGATTGACCCTCCCCTAAAGTAACTGGTTGAGGACCACCGTCAGGAGAAACCGTCTCAATCATGCCCACAATCCGGTTTGTTGATTGAAACATCGTGTTGGCGACCCGACGAATATCGGCCTTGGTCACCTGATCCAACCGATCTATGGACCGGAATAACTCCCGCCAATCACCAAACAACATCTGATAATCAGTTAAGTGCATGGCCAGACCAAGGTTATTATTCAAGGCCCGGACTAACCCCGCTTTCGCACGGGTACGAAATCGGTCCAGTTCCTCATCGGAGACGTCCTGAGTTTTAAGCCGATCAAATTCTTCACGTAATGCCTGTTGCACCGCCTGATTTGTCACACCCCGGCCGGGAACCGCATAGGCCATCCAGACATGCGGATACTTGTCCCCCGGATATTCCCCATAGGCTCCCACCGACACCGCGATACGTTTGTCCCGTATCAGCGATCGATACAAACGAGACGTCCGCCCATTCGTTAAAATATCGTCGATCGCATCGTACACGGGTTGATCAGCATGGGTCACGGGTGGCTTATGATAACCCTCGACATACAACGGTTGGGAAGGATCCTGCAACTTCACAATTTTTTCTGCGATGGACGGAGGCTCCACGATTCGAAGCGGAGGAGGTGAAGGAGCAGAAGGAATTCGATTAAAATATTTCTCAAGAATCGGAATCACCGCCTCAGCTTTCACATCCCCGACAATCGCCGTCACCAGATTAGTGGGCACATACTGCGCTTCATAAAACTTTTTCGCATCGGTCATCGTGTAGGATTGAATATCGCTGGCAAAGCCAATCACCGGATGATGATACGGGTGAGCCATATAGGCTGTCGCAACAAATTGTTCGAGCAGCCGGCCAAAGGGTTGGCTTTCAGTACGCATTCGACGCTCTTCCATGACCACATCCCGTTCTTCATAAAACTCCCGAAATACCGGGTGCAAAAAACGCTCGGACTCCAAGTAAGCAAACAGTTCGACTTTATTGGCGGGAAGAGCATAAAAATACCCTGTCACATCAGCCCCAGTGAACGCGTTTAACGCCACCCCACCCTCTCGTTCAATGATATCCCCGAACTCATTTTTTACCACATACGCAGAAGCCTCTTGTTGTCGCTTCTTAAAAACCGCATACAGACGATCCACAGTCTCCGGATCAGGATCGGAAGCAAATTTCTCGGTTTGATAAGCCTGGTAAGCCTCTTCCAATGCCTCTAGGGCGATTTTTTCTGCATCGTAATCACTCGTTCCAATGTGAGGAGTCCCTTTGAACGCCATATGTTCAAACATATGAGCCAGTCCCGTTTGCCCCATGGTTTCCTGAGCCGAACCCACATTGACCCGCGTCATGAAGGCAAAGACAGGGGCTACTGGACGTTCTACAATAATGAAGGTCCACCCGTTCTTTAACGTATGCTGGGTCACACGTGGCTCAAAGGAGGCCAGGTCCTGACCAAACACCGTCCCTCCGCAAATACACCACACCATCCCCACAAGTCCGAGGGTCCTACTCCATTCCATCATTCGGTTACCAATTCCCATTAATCACCATCCTGGTTAATCCAACATCTTCAATCCAACCACTCAATGATCCTACCCAGGGAATGAGAATTCTGGCAAGCAAGGCATGGTCGAATTGGCAATCAACATCAGTCATGACTGACACCCCATGGTTTTGAAACAACACCTTCCCATGCGAATGGGTCTTCCAAAAATTTTCCTGAGCCATGCCGGGGAAAAACCGGTTCGCCATGAGTTCTGTGGAAAAAAACCTGCAACCACTTGAGCGGAACGTACGAAAGAATACGTGGGCACGGCCAAGGGACGATCTGTTTGCGCGAAGCCCCTCCGGAGAGGGCAGGGAAGGCCGCTCGCAGCCACTTCAACAAAAATCAAGACATGTTTTGGCAACACTTCCCCTTACTCAACGACGATCGCCGATGAGGCCTCTTCCCTCACCTCCATGCCAAGGCCTGAACCCTCCCAGAGCTGCAAAACGGGGCCCTCATAGGCATACCCACCGTGAACCGGGTCATCTGACAACAGGAGTGGCATATCAAGATCTAAAAATTCAAACCCTCCCAACCCCAACACCAGACTCCAGGAACAGCCCATCGCCACACGACTTTCTACCATGCCCCCAATCATAAGCCGCAGTTTTGAGGAGCGGGCCAAGCCGGCAATATCCATGGACTCCACCACCCCGCACTTTGTAATTTTGAGATTCAACACGTCCACAGCCTGGCGTTTAATCAACTGTCGGGCATCCTCTACGGATCGAACCGATTCATCAGCGGCA
>JAGQKG010000335.1 GCA_020430245.1 Nitrospira sp. | reverse complement strand
GGAGTCCCCCGCTTCCAGCGGGGAGCGCGTTCACCCACGGGCTTACGCCACGTGGTCCTCCGCGCGGGCTTTGATAGATCCTCCCTCTCTTGCACCTTCTCAGAATCACCCACCTAATGCTTCTGCTACATAAAACCTTTCCATCGGTATATAATTAGGAAAATTTTCTATTCCCCCGCTGTAGCTGGATAAATAGACACCTCCATCCATTGAAAAGAAAATAATACAGAAACTTCAGTACTAGGTAAGCCTATCTTGCAGGGGCTACAAGCAGAGTTCCGGGATCCAGGATGGCTTCCACATCCCGCAATCCCCTTTTCGCACGATCGACATATAATAGGTAAGCCGAACCTTGGTAGGTTTCAATAATCCGCCGGTAGGTGCTCAAGGCTTTGTTGTACTGTTGGGTTTCCGAAAAATAACGAGCCAAAGCTAACCAATTCTCCGCGGCTGTTTCTTTGGCTGTTTTGATAATTTTCCATTCCTGCGTTCTCTCACCCTGCCTCATCTGGCCTACACGATGGAGCAAGCGCTCTTCACTTCTTAGCGCGAGTACCTCGATTTGTTCATTTTCAAACATGGCTTGTTCAACCTGATGTGATTGTAAATGACCATAGAACATTTCCACATGGCCTTTAATGACATCCGACTGTTGCTGATACCTGTCTCCTGTGCACGCGGAAAGGGTGCCTACCAGGAGGAGTAGGCCACAGAACATTCTCAAGCAGACACGCCCCTCCATGCGAAAAGCCGAATAGAAAATATCGTTGTTCATGTTCTCCTCGCAAATACCATAATGGTCAGTCTATTTTTTAACCGCTCCATAGACATCCTCGCCAAAACCTCGTCCGTGAAAATCAGCAAGTCTTCCTATTGATCCAAGTCCACAATACATCCCAAGTCTTACAGGGTACAAACTTTGCTTGATGCATTGCCAAGATTATTGACGACTAGCGCCTTGGTCCGATCGGTCAATGCTTCTTGGACAACCGCATGAAAGGTGCAACTCCCGCTTCTGCCCTTGAAGAGAAACCAGAGGCGGCACAATCTCTAACGACTGAAGTGTATTCAGGAGATCGCCGTACTACAGCTCAAATACAAGGACCTCATCGTCAAGATCTAATAAGAATCCGGCAGGCACATATTTGTATCAGTCTTGATATAATTGTTTGTCACGAGCCTTGAGGCCAGCACCTCCCGCAAGATTACCAAGCAAAAAAAATGCGTATGGGTATTGATTCCGGCGTCTGTGGGTGTCTTCGCCCCTCGCATTACAATATCTGGCCCACCCGTATAAACATGCCCTGCGCCAAGCTGATTCACTTCGCAGAGGTACATGCTGTGGCCACAGCCCGAATTTCAGATTACTCTAATCCCCTTATCCGGTGATTTTCGAATCTTATTCATCGACCCAACTTTACCATCATGTTGAGTCTCCAGTTATTTTCAGCTTGCTCCTAAAGTGCCCTTCACGTAGACTGCCCTCGTTTGAGTTCCTATACACGACAAGAAACATGCTTCACATATTCTTCCTGCCGCTTACAGGAGTTCGACTCTCCCATTATCGTTTATTGACTGCCTTCCTTGCCATAGGGCTTCTCTTGGGACTTTCCTGTTTGGCAATCGGAGAAACCCGCCAAACTCCCGACGAAGTTGATGAGCATATCGCTCATATCGCCAGCTTAGCCAAACCCTCACCACAAGTTGCCATTCCAGAAGGAATATTTTTGATGGGCACCAATCGACGAGACGATCTTCGGCATAGCCTTGAAATGCATTATGACGATACGGAATTTCCTCAACGTCGCATTTGGATAGATAGATTTTTCATGGATCGCTATGAAGGCAACTTAAGCGAATATTTGGCATTTCTGCTCACAACCAACAGGCCGGTCTCTCAGGAATTACGGGGACTCATTTGGCATCTCATTAATGTGCATTTCATCCCTGATCAGGCACTCGCTTCATGGCCGGCTCTCTACATCACATGGGAAGAAGCCAAAGCATTTTGCGAACATCATAACAAGAGACTGCCGTCGGAAGCTGAATGGGAGAAAGCAGCAAGAGGGGAATCTGCCCGCATCTTTCCCTGGGGTGAAATGGACCCGACAGCGGACTTAGCCGTCTTCGGGCAATACCACGTCCATGAAATTCCTCTGGTTGCAACAGTAGATAGTTTCGAGGATGGCCAAAGTATTTATAAAGTATTGCATTTGGCTGGCAATATCGCGGAATGGGTTAATGATTGGCTGGGACCAGATTATTATCCCATCATGCCAGAAAAGAATCCCCCTGGTCCCAAAACAGGGCGCTATAAGGTTGTCCGAGGCGGATCATGGAAAAGTCGGCCGGTCATGTTGCGTTCAGCAACTCGAGGAGGGGCCTTTCCAGAAGAACGTTCCGCGAACATCGGCTTCCGCTGTGCTCAATCTCCCCTCTAACACCGATAATTTTCTCATTAATTTTTCAAGAGCCTGTTGACCTGCCCCCATTCTTTGACCACTTGGGATGTTAAGTTTTCCGAGTGATAGCTCCCTCAAAGACCGCCGCAGGCA
>JAGQKG010000334.1 GCA_020430245.1 Nitrospira sp. | reverse complement strand
AGATCGCCGGATCCTTTTTCTTGGGGAGATTTTTCAGGTGAGCAGCTTCTTGCTTCTGATTCCACAACACGTAGGCAAGACCGGCGGTCATCGATCCCAACAACAAAAACGCGACATGCGGCAGCCCGGGAAGAAATCCTAAAAAGAACAACATGCCGGCCACAGCCGCCACAAGATGGGGATTAAAGAAGATTTGATCGGTTACATCACGTCCAAGGCTGGTTTTGGTCGACACCCGCGTCACAATGATTCCGGCGGCGGTCGACATAATCAGGGCAGGGATTTGAGCCACAATGGCATCCCCGACCGTCAGCAGAGTGAAGCGTTTAGCGGCTTCAATGATGGACATCCCATGCTCCAGCACGCCGATGCCCAACCCACCAATGACGTTGATAAAGATAATGAGCAGCGCGGCAATCGCATCGCCACGCACAAACTTACTGGCACCGTCCATCGATCCGTAAAAATCGGCTTCCTGTGAAATGGCCTCCCGGCGTTTCCGGGCCTCGCCTTCGTCAATGATCCCCGCATTCAGATCCGCATCGATACTCATTTGCCGACCGGGCATCGCATCCAGGGTAAATCGCGCCGCGACTTCCGCAATACGGGTGGCGCCCTTGGTGATCACGACAAAATTGATAATGACCAGAATGGAGAAGACCACAATGCCCACCGCATAATTTCCCCCGACTACAAACTCCCCAAACACGGCAATGACTTGCCCGGCTGCAGCGGGGCCTTCGTTCCCATGCATGAGAATGGCCCTCGTCGAAGCAATGTTCAGAGCAAGCCGGAACAGCGTGATGAGTAACACCACCGAGGGGAAGACGGAAAATTCTGCGGGACGCCCGGCATGCATGGTCACAAGTAAAATCAGGACAGCCAGCGTAATGCTAAAGGATAAAAAGAGGTCCAACAGAAATGAGGGAAGGGGTAAAAGCATGAGGAGGAGCATCCCCACCACCCCGATCGGCAAGAGGACATCCCCATAATGTGCGGGAGTCAGTTCGTCTCGTAATTTTTGAGAATCAAATGCCATGCGTGCCGTGATGGGTTACCGCTGTTGCATATGGTTGTAATTTATTTCCACATGACTCTCCTCAATCTTGTGAGGCTTCACGTCTTCAATTTCCCTCATGCATTTTCTTCAGGCGATACACGTAAGCCAACACCTCAGCGGCCGCCTGATACAACGCACTGGGCACTTCTTGACCGATTTTCACGGCCTTATACAGTCCTCGAGCCAAACTGCGGTTTTCAATAATCGGCACTCCTGCATGACGCGCGATTTGTTTAATCTTGTCCGCCATAAATCCTGCGCCCTTCGCCACCACCACCGGAGCATCCATTTTTCCTGTTTCATATCTGAGCGCCACAGCCACATGAGTAGGGTTGGTAATTACCACATCGGCCTTAGGGACCGCCTGCAACATTCGTTGCCTGGCACGTTCCCGTTGTAAACTGAGCCGACGCGATCGGATCTGCGGATCACCTTCCACATCCTTCGACTCGTCTTTGACTTCCTGTTTGGTCATCTTGTGATCTTCGGTATGCTGCCACCGCTGATAGACGAAATCGATAATCGCCAACAGGAGCAGGGACCCTCCGACCGACCACATTATGTTCTCCAGGAGACCCCACACACCCCCAACCGCCTCCGTTAACTCAAGGAGGGGAAGTTGAACAATTGCGAGCAGGTTATGAGACAGAATCAGATAGGCAATGCCACTCACCCCTGCTAATTTGAGCAAGGACTTTAAAAGATCGACGACCCCTTTCCAGGAAAAAATGCGCTTCAACCCATTGGAGGGATTCAATTTGGACGGCTTGGGTTGCAAGGCTTCTTCAATCCAAAGTGGTCCCGTTTGCAGGATAATGGCGAGAAAGGCGAATACTCCGACCAGGAGCCCGAACGGAATCAGGGGAACAAAAGCCTGATAGGCAATATTTAACAACAGGACATGTGTGGACTGCGCATCTAACTGAAGGGTTCCGGCTTGGGCCAACCACTGTCGGTAATGATCAAAAAATTGGACAAACGCCTGAGGCGCCCACAGAGAAAGCAACCCAACCCCACCCAACAAAACAAACAACGAGGGCAATTCCCGGGTCATCGGCACTTGGCCTTTGCGACGAGCCTCCGCTAAACGTTTCGGACTCGGTTGCTCTGATTTATCCGCCCCGTCTTTATTCTCAGCCATGCCCTAATTCCTGCAATAAGTCCCACAAGACCGTTTCCATCCCGACAATGGAGTCTTGAAAGACCAAGGCGATGAAGGGCAAACCCAGGCCTAACACCAACAACCCGACTGCAATCGTAATGGGAAAACTGGTGAGCATCACGTTCATCTGGGGAACCAGGCGGCCAAGAATCCCCATGATGAAATGAACCAAAAATGTGGCCCCCATTACGGGGAAGGCCAGTTTCATTCCCGTGTCATAGGTGCGTTGAATCACTTCGGTCACATCGCTCAGTAGGGGGACGCTCAAATGGGCGCCAAAGGGGGGGATC
The DNA here is from genome assembly GCA_020430245.1 of Nitrospira sp. Lineage (GTDB taxonomy): Bacteria > Nitrospirota > Nitrospiria > Nitrospirales > UBA8639 > Nitrospira_E. The sequence goes on along the minus strand of JAGQKG010000334.1, from coordinate 52 downwards.
AACAGAAAACTACTGCCCAACGCCAACAACACCAAATGATGCCCATCGACTT
>JAGQKG010000333.1 GCA_020430245.1 Nitrospira sp. | reverse complement strand
GATTTTGCCGATGTGGCCATCCGGTCGGAGACGGGGACCTTGCAGGGACGTTTTGCCTTTCCTAATCCTGAGGCCGATCTTTCCCCCGGCAAATCCTATTTGTATCCCGGACAATTCGTTCGCATCCGGCTGAAGGGGTATATCCGAACCGATGCGATTTTGATTCCTCAGCGCGCAGTTCAACAGGGTCCTAGAGGGACGTTTGTGAATGTGATCGGACCTGACGATAAAGTCGAAGTGCGTGAAGTGGACGCCACAGGTTGGCGTGGGGGCGATTGGCTCATCCAAGAAGGGCTTCAACCGGGAGAGCGAGTCGTCGTCGAAGGGTTTCATCGGATTCAACCGGGAGTGGAGGTTATTCCGGTTCCGTTCGGGAATGGAGAGTCCACATCGGAAAGCCCGAGCCATGAGAATCCGACACCTTCTGAAACATCACAGGGGAACTCATGAGTTCTCATTTTTTTATCGACCGGCCTATTTTTGCTTCGGTCATTTCCATTGTGATTGTGGTCGTGGGACTGGTTTCGCTCCAGATTCTTCCGATCGCCCAATTTCCGGAGATCACCCCGCCCGTGGTCCAAATTGAAGCCGACTATCCTGGCGCCAGTGCAGAAGTCGTGGCCGAAGCCGTGGCACGGCCGATTGAGGTACAGCTCCCAGGAATTGACAATCTCTTGTATTACGATTCCTCAAGTACTAACGATGGTCATATGACGATCCGATTGACCTTTGAAATCGGCACGGATGTCGATATCGCACAGGTCCAAACTCAAAACCGCCAACGGCTGGCCGAACCACAGCTTCCCCCCGAAGTGGTCCGGCAAGGCATCACCGTTAAGAAGGTTTCTCCGGATCTACTCGGGGTGGTGGCGCTGAGTTCCAGTGATCCCCGTCAGGATACGGTCTTTCTCTCCAATTTCGCGATTCTCCGGATTGTGGATAATATTAAACGGCTTCCCGGCGTAGGAGATGCGGTGATTTTTGGGGGACAGAATTATTCCATGCGGTTGATTCTGGACCCGATCCGGATGGCGCAACTTGATGTGACGCCCACCGACATTGCGAATGTGGTTCGTGAGCAAAACCGGGATTTCCCGGCCGGTCGTATCGGACGTGAGCCTGCCCCCGTTGGAACTGAGATGACCATTCCCGTAATCACACAAGGACGAATGAGCGAGGCCAAAGAATTCGAGGAGATGATTGTCCGGGCCTATGCGGATGGCTCCATGGTTCGGCTTGGCGAAGTGGCCAAGGTTGAGTTGGGGGCACAATCCTATGATCTTGAAGGCCGGTGGAATGGAAAGCCGAATGTTTTTCTGTTGACCTTTCTTTCCCCGGGAGCCAATGCACTTGAAACAATGAAACGCATCAAGGACGAAATGGAGAGCCTCGCAAATATTTTTCCGGCTGGAGTCTCATATGACATCCCGTACGATACGACCCGATTCATTGAGGTGTCCATTCAACAAGTGGTGAAGACCCTGGGCGAAGCCTTGATCCTGGTTATTCTGGTGGTCTATCTCTTTCTTCAAAGCTGGCGTGCCACGGTCATTCCTGCGGTGGCGGTTCCTGTGTCACTGATCGGCACCTTTGCGGGGATGGTCGCCCTCGGATTTTCGATTAATACCTTGACCCTGTTCGGCATGGTGTTGGCCATCGGGATTGTGGTGGATGATGCGATTGTGGTCGTGGAAAACGTGGCCCGGCACATTCAGAATGGACACCCGCCAAAGGAAGCCGCGAAGCTGGCCATGACGGAAGTGACCGGACCGGTCATTGCGCTGGTCGTGGTCCTGGCGGCGGTCTTTCTGCCTGTGGCATTTCTGGGAGGTATTACCGGAGAACTTTATCAGCAATTTGCGATCACTATTACGCTGTCCGTAGTCCTTTCCGGGATCGTGGCACTGACCTTAAGTCCGGCGCTCTGTGCCTTGATTCTCAAACCTGATCAGGAAGGGGAGAACCGGTTTTGGAAGAGATTTAATCAGGGATTTGATTGGACACAGAACCGATATGTGGGGACGGTTGGGACTATTCTCAAGCACGCTGTGCTGTCCCTTGCGATCTTTGGGGTCCTGCTTTTTGTCAGCTGGGGACTGTTTCAATCCTTGTCATCCAGTTTTTTGCCCGAAGAGGATCAGGGATACTTTATCTCAATCCTTCAATTGCCGGATGGCGCCTCAAAGCAACGAACGATTGAGGTGCTTCATAAAGTGGAAGAGTATTTCCTCTCAGTTCCAGAGGTGCATTCGACTGATGCACTTGTCGGGCAAAATTTTGTCTTTAACACTCGAGGAGCGAATCAAGCGACGATGTTTGTGCCGTTGCATCACTGGGATGACAGGACTCGACCTGACCAACATGTTAAAGCGTTGATTGGCAACGCCTTCAAAAAGTTTGCCGAAATTCCCGAGGCGCTGATTCTGGCTTTTAACGCGCCTTCCATTCGGGGCTTAGGGGCGACCGGGGGATTCTCACTCCAATTACAGGATCCGAGCGGTGGAGATTTCAAAAAATTTGCCGAGGTAACGCAACAATTTGTGAGCAAGGCACAACAAGATCCCGCTAT
>JAGQKG010000332.1 GCA_020430245.1 Nitrospira sp. | reverse complement strand
ATGTGGTGTGCGCATTACATTCGATTGGTTTCAATCTCAAAAGAAGGGGCCAAGTGTTCGGACTGTCGTCGTGACTTGGCTGTACCCATTAGGTAACTAAAACAGAATTTCAAAACCATTTCTATCCCTTTATATCGTCCCATTTTCTCTAAAAAATTTTCTAAGATTTTTGAGGAAGAGTTCGGCGAAATAGCTTCTTGAATAGATGTCCATGGCTCACGCACTGTGATCGAGCTATATTAGAAAGTAGTGTTTGACGTGAGTTGAAAAGACGCGGCGTCTCGGGTTGCAGTGAGTGTTGCCAGACAGCCACCTTCAACCACCCAGGAAAGACACCACGATGAGGCAGCGTAGCAAAACCGAACTGGAAGATCGAAGAGGGCGCGATACGTTGACAGCAGAAATGGTCCCTGATTTTTGGACAGCTGGATAAGTAAAATTTCTGCGTGCCATTATGCGACCTGCTTCACGGGTGCAGAAGTGGCCCCATTTTTTTGAACAACTGCAAGCCACTTCCCTAAGTGGATCGCTCCTAGGTGAATTACGCTGCTTGGGTGTGCGGCTGGTTATTCAAATACAGCTGATCCGGTGGTTGGCCGGCCAGCGCGGAATGAGGCCGCCGACCATTGTAAAATTGGAAATAGCGGGCGAGTCCTGCTCTTGCTGCAGAGACTGACTCATAGGCCCGTAAATACACCTCTTCGTCTTTCACTGATCGCCAGAGGCGTTCAACGAAGATAGTATCCCGCCAGGCTCCACGACCATCCATACTGAATCGAATGCCTTAGGCCTTGAGGAACCCGACAAAGACGTGACGGGTGAACGGACTTCCTTGATCGGTATTCAAGATGTCCGGTGTCCCATATTGCACAACGGCTTCTTCAATCGCCTCAAGACAGAACTGGACGTCCATGGTGATGGCCAGGCGCCAAGCAAGAACGCGGCGCGTATACCAATCGACGACGGCCACCCGGTAGACAAAGCCCTTGGCCAGCGGGATATAGGTGATATCCATGGCCTAGACCTGATTCACCCGGATAATCGCCAGATCCCGCAATAAGTACAGATACACCTGATGGGATGGATAGCGCCGTGTGGTTCTGGGCTTGCGATACAGGGCTTCGAGCCCCATGGGCTTCATGAGCGTGCCCACATGCTTACGCCCAACGGTTAGGCCTTCCTGTCGTAAGAGCGCCCAGCGCATCCTGGCTCCAGCAAAGAGGAACTCCAGGTGCCCCTGATCAATCCGAGGCATGAGGAGCTGGTCCTCTGCGGAGAGCGGCGTAGGCCGATAATAGAGACAGCTGCGACGGATCCCCAAGATCTTCGCCTGTTTGGCCACTGGAAGCCTATGCGTGCGGTCCAGCATCGTTTTGCGCGCAGCACGCCCGCTTTGGTGAGCACAGTTTCTAAAAAATCATTTTCCAAGGTCAGCTCACCAATCTTCGCATGAAGACTTTTCACCTCAACGGGGGCCTGAGTTGGCTCGCTTCCTTCAAACACCCCAAAGGCACGTTCTAGAAGTAAGGTCTTCCATTGGGTGATTTGCTTCGGGTGGACATCAAACCGTTGGGCGAGTTCCACCACGGTCTGCTCTCCCTTGATCGCGGCAAGGGCCACTTTGGCCGTAAAGGCTGGGGAATGGTTCCGCCGAGGTCGTCTGCTCATCGTACACTCCTTTCATCGGTGACCGTATCATGCCACCTTTTGCGGAGCGTATCCACTTAGCCCGTTGTGCAGATTCTTAAGGCTACCTCTGGCGCCCAAGGGCCAACTTATCCTCCCGGCCTTCAAGCACGCATATTCCAGAAAATCGTCCCATCAAATAGTCCACGAATCATTCTTCAACAGTCCCTTTCAGTCCGAATTTTATCCAGAGTGACTCTACCCGGCAGTATTACCTCAACTGCCATTCATCCCCTTGCTTTGCAGGAGAAGAATAGCAGGCCTGAGCGAGGCAAAAACACAGAGCACAAGTTGAAGGGATTAAAGGAGCTAATGAGCGGCGTCGGATGGCAGCTAAAATTCAATCACTAACAATTTTTCCCATTCTGACCTATTAGCCTGAAACGTTTTGGTATCAAGGACAATTTTCATTTCCCATGAAGCCTTAAAACTAGAAAAACTCATTCGTCCAAATACCCAGATTGAAGGATTTTGTGTAATACTGGGATATCTGCAGGAGGAAAAGCATAGGAAATCAATTCATGCCTGTAAACCCAGGCGATCTCAGCGCACTCTAACGCCTGGGGAATCCCCTGAATGATTGAACAGGTATAGAAATACAATTCCACCAATTTTTCCGGATACTGATAATGGAGAGAATGGAACGGAAGGGGCTCGCTAATATCCACACCTAACTCCTCCCTCACCTCCCTACGCAAGCAATCTTCCAGAGTCTCCCCAAATTCTTTTTTTCCTCCAGGGAATTCCCAAAGCCCCCCGAGATGAGAATCCGGTTTTCTCCTTGCCAAGAGAATTGTATCTTTTTGCCAGATAATGGCGGCAGCCACAACAATTGGTGACGGCTCCTGCAGAACCCTACCTTTCATTGGAAGAAACAGTGAGACAAATATTCCGCATGGGACACAATAAACATATGGGTTTTCTTG
>JAGQKG010000331.1 GCA_020430245.1 Nitrospira sp. | reverse complement strand
ACTCAATAGGCCACTCATAATTAACACTCACGGCCGAACACCAATCAACTAACGCATTATATCGGGGTTGCCGATCCAGGAATAGCCGAGAAACCAAAACATACTTCCCCTGCACCCTCTTGGTCTCTTTATCTTCTTAATCTTCATGGTTTTTATCCTCAATGATTGTTGGTGATGAGCCAGCGTCACGTGGAATAGAGCAGCAGAATATTTTCTGATCTCATAGCCAAGTCATTTATTTTTCTGATAATCTACAATATTAGTTCACCAACAGTCTGGAAGCGTCCGGTTATTTACCCCCCTTTATCTTATTAAACCGCCCTCTTTTCCAGCCAACTGTTATATCAGTAATAATTTTTGCGGAGGATCAGTCTCATGGCACTGCACGTATTAGCCCGGGTTGTCTGTTGCTCCTTGCTGGTCGCCTTAGCAATGACCACGTTTGCGCACGCAGAATCTCAGGATGGAGGTTCACCTATGACGGTTTCTGAAGGAAAGTCCATTTCAATGGAGTATACCTTGACCTTGGAAAACAAAGAAGTGCTAGACACCAACGTTGGAGGAGAACCCCTGACATTTACTCAGGGATCCCACCAAATTATTCCTGGACTGGAAACGGCTCTGGATGGAATGAAGGCGGGAGAAAGCAAACAAGTCACCGTTGCCCCGGAAGAGGGGTATGGTAAGGTCGACCCTCAGGCCATTCAAGAAGTTCCCATTGACCAAATTCCACCTGATGCACGAAAAGTCGGAGTGCAATTACAAGGAAAAGACGGGCAAGGCCGTGTCGTACACCCGACAGTAACGGAAATAAAAGAACAAGTAGTGGTCTTAGACTTCAATCACCCCTTAGCGGGGAAAACGCTCTACTTTGACGTAAAAATTTTGGACGTCAAAACTGCCCCTGCTCCCTAAAATTGGGCAAATTTCGCAAACAAGAACCCCGCCGGAATTGGCGGGGTTCTTGGATCCCCGGCCTATCATCACTTCTCGCAGAAACATGAAACAGAGAGCCCCTTCAATAATACCCTCCCCTGGTGGGTGTCATTCCATTAATTTCTTTTAAATGCATCACCGCAGACTTGGCATGATCGGTTGCCACATCAGCATGCCCGGCTTGGCCATGCGTAATAGCCTCCCCTAATTCGGCAATGGCCGCATCAAGGTGAGGATTCGTCATGTCCTTTTTCGCAGCCTGCGCATGTTGAAGGGAAGCTTTAGAATGGGTCACGACCGCATCGGCATGCCCCATGCCGCCATGATCGACGGCTTCCTGTGCATGCGTGACGGCTTCCGCCACATGTGGATTGGTATTTCCAGTTGAATGAGCGCAAGCCACAACGAGTCCGAGGCACAACAGACCGACACTCAGTCGAGTGATCCTAGTTAGGACACGCATCGTCAACACCTCCTTGAAAAAGTAAAAAAAGACGTCCCTTCACCGAATTCTAGTGCAAACCTCATAGTAAAATCTTCCCTTCCTTGATGAGGGTCGGTAATCTACTCCAATCCATCAGTCCCTTCAGCACCTAAGCTAGGACAGACATAGGCCACATCAATTTTCCCGTTTCGGCCCCCAACCACACCGGCACAGTACCAAGCATAAGCGCTGTACTTTTTCATACAAGAAAGATGGAACACAAGCTTTTTACAGATCAGGCAAATGACCACGAACGACGTGGAGTCACGACTTGGAAGAAAAAAAGAAGGCAAGAAATGAGGAGAGACGGAGACATTTCAAAAACCCTGAAGCCCGGACCAGAATGATCCGGGCTTCAGGAAAACTCGTAAGGAACCTTTTACAAATAAACAAAGAGCATGCGTGCGAGGAGTTAGGAAGCTAAGGTAGACGGACGCAGTCGACGAATAGCCGGTCGGTCATGTCTGGCAGGGCTCCCCGATCGAGGAGCACCAAATCCTCTACCCGCGGAATTAGGCCGAGGCCCACGTCTCTCCGGTGCAATGGCCGGCATTGGCGGACGGCTTCCAGGAGCGCAGGGAACCGCTTTCCCCAGCAATTTTTCAATCATTCGTAACGAACGATTATCCTCACCGGTCACAAAACTCGTGGCCCAACCTTTGGTATTCTTACGCGCCGTCCGACCAATACGATGGATATAATCTTCCGGCACATGAGGCAAATCATAATTAATCACATGTTGAATATTGTCCACGTCCAAGCCGCGGGCGGCAATATCGGTCGCAACTAAAATTTCAAACCGGCCCCGGCGAAACCCTTCCAACGCCGCACGACGTTGAGGCAGCCGTCGTCCGGCATGCAACACCGCCACGCGACAACCGACCTTTTCCAGGGTTTCCCCGATCCGGTCAGCACGATGTTTGGTTCTGGTAAACACGAGGACCGACCCCTCTGTCTCCTTTAAAATTGACAGCAAGAGAGAAGTTTTATCGGAATTAGCGGTGTGATGCACCGTATGGGTAACACCTTCAGCCGGTGTGGCCGATTTCGCTACTAGGGCTTTAAACGGATCGTTGAGAGACATCCGAGCCAAATCAGCCAAATTATTCGGCATCGTTGCCGAGAAGAGTAAGGTTTGTCGGGTTTCCGGTAACGCCTCAATGATTTGATTGAGCTGAGGCGCAAACCCCATATCAAGCATCCGATC
>JAGQKG010000330.1 GCA_020430245.1 Nitrospira sp. | reverse complement strand
GGCGGGGATGATGAATATTTCATGCGGGCCGCCATCGAACAAGCCCAAGCGGCGTTTCAACGGGGGGAAGTCCCCGTAGGGGCCGTGCTCATTCATAACGGAACAATATTGGCCACGGGCTATAACCAACGGGAAGAACGGCAGGATCCCACTGCCCATGCGGAAATGTTGGCCATTCAAGCGGCTGCGGACGTACTCGGATCGTGGCGGCTCATTGGCACCACATTGTATGTCACCCTGGAACCCTGTGCGATGTGCGCCGGCGCCATCATCCAAGCTCGCATCAGCAGACTGGTATTTGGCGCATGGGACCCGAAGGCCGGCGCATGCGGCTCAATTTGTGATATAACCGGAGAGACACGATGGAACCATCGCGTCCAGGTCGAGGCAGGCTACCAAGCCGATCCATGCCGTCAGCTCTTACAAACCTTCTTTCAACAACTGCGCCAGCCCCAACCAAGTCTCAGCTCATCATAAGTCGGAGAGGTGCGAGAGTGGCCGATTCGGACGGTCTCGAAAACCGTTGTCCTCAAAAGGGACCGTGGGTTCAAATCCCACCCTCTCCGCCATAAGCCAAACATATCTTGAATCCGGTTTAAATTGAAAGAGGGCTAAGCCAGGTCTCAAATGCGCCAATCATTTTCAGCCTGCTTTTGAAACCACTGTCAGACAATTAATCAAGTAAATCTCAATACATCCTATCCGGATGGGGGGATGGACCAACATAAGAAAACTATGAGGCCAAGAAGTTGGCCTAACCTCGCTTAAGTTACTATTTTATTTTTACGGAATGAAAAACTGGTCTTCCCCGAATTTACGGACACATCAGAAAATCCGCATACTAGGCCAAGAGATGTGTCATGGTGAAACGGAAAAAGTACAGTTTATGCACCCCTCGAAATCAGGGGAAACCCAGTTACATTCCCGCAAGAAAGGTGTCAAAAACACCCACACTCCAAAACCCGCTGAAGATGTGAGACGCTGTGGCTGCGATATACATTATTAGCTAGGTGAGCAATTACATCAATTCATTATTAGGGCAACCTATCATACGTTTGTCCACCGCGCACACAAAATATGCGCGTTGGAAGAGAATTAACCTTATGAGTGCGACCGCTCACAAAAGGGACAAATTGCCAGACCTCAGCAAAAGCGGGATCATCTGCATTTGTCGTTGCCGACCAATACGTGCCTGGCAGTAAACGAAATGGGCCATTGGGCTCAATTAAATCTTCCCGTAGGAGCGGGTATAAACTCTGCAGTTGCTCCAACGTGGGTAAATGAAAACCTTTCCGTCGGCCGGGCTCAACTCGCCCACACCATCCCAACGCATCTCTCCAGTTGAGAAAAACTTCCTCTGGGAATCGGTCCCACACCAACCCTGTCTCGTTATCCCGCACCGCAGCTCCGTCGGGATGATTGACATCTGGAAAAATACAGGTAAAGCGGTCCGAATTGCATCCATTAGCGTCGCCATTTGTTGAATCCAATTGCTTATCCCAGTTTTGCGAAAGCCCTCGCAGGTCCACTTCCTTGGCAAGCAGATCATCCAGCTTGTCATTTAGTATTCCAATTTGAGAAAAAATCTCCGTAAATGGTTGGCCCGGATTAAAATTAGCCTTAGGCCGCTCTTTGTCTTTTGCCCAACTTCCTTCCCCTTCCCACATCATAAAGACCATTGCCACACATACGACAACTACACAAAATAAACCTTTTTGCGTCTGTGCACTCATGGTTAACGTCCTCCTTGATAGATTCATTTATCTCTTGGTTCCTTCAAAAAATAACGGCATGGATACAGACCAATAAAAAAAAAGGGAAATCGTATTTAGGTGTTAATTGCAAGCGTCATTCCTCGTCAGAAAAAAGTAGAAAAAACGGGAGCACTCGCTGCTCTTTCTAGAGATGAGACAATATTGAGGCACTGAGGGGGGGGCATTCTGCGTCACTCAGAAAATGAGCCTGAGGTTTATTGGGACAGTATGCTTCCCCTAAGCAGAGCAAGAAAATAGAAAGTACCAGTTACCTTCAAAAATCAGGACCTGACTTTTCCAAATCCCCAGTACCAGTTCTAAACTTATTAAGAGGAAGATTTTGCGGAATCGGAGCAGGCACCTAAAAACTAGAGCCCCACACCAGATTGGTTGATTAAAAACTCACCGCAGGAGAGAAGCTCCCCAGTTCAAGTTGAAGGAAAAGTTAATCTCTGCCTAGGAACCTCACACAAAACAACCTCATCAATCCGAATTTATTTTTCGCGGCGGTCCCAGAAGTAGGCAATCAGATCATTCCCACACGCTCCACCGTCCGAAGCCCGGACAAGAACGCTGATCTTCTCTGGCCAAATGGGATCTCCCATGTGAAACATTGCCGTCGCGGAGGCGGAGCCAGAATCAAAAAGACCGACCATCCCGATCTCCAGCCCTTTCATCATAAATTTCTCACCTTTCCGAGGGGGCCTGGCATATCCTCCATAGACGATCAGTTTAATAGGGCCTGGATAATTGCGAAGTTGAGAGACGAATAATTCTATATAAACGAAAGATATCTCCGGTTTGTATTCTGGCCTGGTCCACCAGAGTAGGGCTCCACCGTGCTTAGGCTCATTTTCAGACTTCACCGCCCTCTCCTTTTTTCCGGTGA
>JAGQKG010000032.1 GCA_020430245.1 Nitrospira sp. | reverse complement strand
TTGGAGCCTTTAACGATAATGCCTGGAAACTTATTGTTGCCCTCCTGGCTATTAGGCAAGTCGCTGCCTCGGCAGGTGCCTCAGGGGCGGAGTTTGAAGCAGCCTCACAGGCAACAACGACGCAAGCCTTTGTCATCTTTACCCTTCCCCTGATGGTGGTATCGGCCTTTGCCGGAGTCTTTTCCGATCGGTTCAGTAAGCGAACCGTCATCGTCGTCATGAAGGCCGTAGAAGTTTTGTTAATGGGAGCCGGTACCATATCCCTCTTTTGGAATCCACTGGGTGGGTTTCTCCCCCTCTTGGTGCTAGCCGCAATGGGCGCCCAAAGCGCCCTCTTTAGTCCTTCTAAATATGGGATTCTTCCTGAACTCTTGCCTCACCATCGCCTTTCATGGGGAAACGGTCAACTTGAGATGTGGACCTTCATCGCCATCATTGCAGGGACCGCATTAGCGGGTCCCTTGCTGGACCTTTCCGGCCAAACACCATGGCTGACAGGGTTCGTGCTCATGATGTGCTCGGGAATAGGATTATGGGCGTCATTGTTTATTCCCACGGTCCCACGGGCTCGTCTTGAGGGTGGGGTTCGAGAAACCTGGCAAGCCGCTCTTGAAGCTCTTCGATTGGATCGAGTCTTGAAATTGGGCATCATGGGAGCCATTGCATTTTGGACGTTGGCCAGTTTGGTGGGGCAAGATGTGTTGATCTACGCAAAAGCTGTTCTTCAATTATCCGATTCTCTTTCAGGGCTACCCCTGGCAGCCTTTGGAGTCGGAATAGGCATCGGGGCCCTCTTGGCCGGAACGCTATCAGCGGCCAAAGTTGAATTAGGTTATCTTCCCTTGGGAGGTGTCGGGATATCCGCAAGTCTCTTCGCCTTAGGGTTTGGTTCCCCCCAGTTAGGAGGAACCCTCCTGGCCATGGCATGTCTTGGCTTCGCCAGCGGATTTGTGGTAGTCCCACTTAACGCCCTCATTCAATGGCGATCTCCCGCTGACCGACGAGGCGCCGTGATTGCCTTTGCCAATACCTTGGTCTTTGGCGGAGTCCTGCTGGGATCTCTGGGGTCAGGATTCCTCTCAAATATCGGACTCAGCGCCAGCCATATTTTTCTCGTATCCGGCATTGGGAGCGCCGCTCTAACCATCTGGGCGCTTCGGGTTCTGCCCGAAATGTTTATTCGGTTGATGCTGGTCTTGTTCACTCATACCATCTATCGACTCACCATCACTGGACGGGATCATATTCCGCAAGAAGGCGGGGCACTCCTGGTACCCAACCACGTCTCCTTCATTGATGGATTGTTTCTACTCGCCACCACCGATCGCCCCATTCGATTTCTTATCGACCAACGGTATTATGAACATCGCCTGCTCCGACCTGTTGGCCGAATCATGGGAGCGATTCCGATTTCCTCGAATGGATCCCCTAGAGAAATCTTACACGCATTACGGCAAGCAGGGCAGCGTCTTGACCAAGGAGAACTGGTTTGCGTCTTTCCAGAAGGCCAAATTACTCGTACAGGGAACCTTTTACCCTTTCGGTCGGGATTCACCCGTATTGTCAAAGGCCGGGATGTACCCATTATTCCCATCAACATTGACCGGGTCTGGGGGAGTGTTTTCAGTTTCATCGGTGGGCGATTTTTAACAAAATGGCCCTCTTGCCTCCCCTATCCCATCACGCTTTCTATCGGCGATCCCCTCCCCTCAACCACATCTGCTGAAGCGGTCAGGCAAGCCGTTCAGGAATTAGGAGAAGTCGCATGGTGTTCTCGAAAACCCAGCCGACACCCTCTCCATCACAGAGTTGTATGGTCCATGCGCAAACATCCCTTTCGCCTCATGTTTGGCGATGCAACCAAATCTCGCGTGTCCTGCTTCAAAGCGCTGACAGGCGCTATTGCCTTGGCAAGAGAACTCAGACCCCGTTGGGAAGGACAACACACGGTGGGAATTCTGCTGCCTCCGAGTGTGGGCGGCGCGCTCGCCAATGTGGCCGCGACGCTTTCGGGCAGAACCACCGTCAATTTGAATTTCACCGTTGGAATACAAGGGCTGGAGTCTGCCTCCAAACAAGCCGGATTAACGACGGTTCTCACCAGCCGCGTCTTCTTGGAAAAAGCCAAAGTGGAATTGCCGGCTTCCCTCGCTCCCATCTGGATCGAAGATATTCGGAACCTAATTGATTTACAGGCTCAATTTACCTCGGCCTTGCTGGCACTTTTCGCTCCAATCCTGATGTTGGAGCGTTACTGTGGGGCCACAAGACATCCCTCCATTGATGATATCGCCACAATTATTTTTAGTAGCGGGAGCACAGGAGAACCCAAAGGCGTCCTGCTGAGTCATTTCAACCTTGATTCCAACGTGGAAGGTATTGCCCAAGTCCTTCACCTGGGTCACAAGGACCGGCTTTTAGGGATCTTGCCGTTTTTCCATTCTTTCGGATATCTGACGACACTGTGGTTTCCGCTTATTCATGGAGCCGGCGTGATCTATCATCCTTCTCCTTTGGATGCCGGGCCCATTGGAGACCTAATCCACCAGCATCGAATCACCATCTTATTAACGACTCCGACTTTCCTGCAATTGTACCTTCGCCGCTGCACCCCGGAACAATTCGGTTCCCTCCGGATCGTGCTCACAGGCGCAGAAAAACTACCCGACCGTCTTCTGATCGCATTCGAAGAACGATTTGGCATTCGTCCCATTGAAGGATATGGAGTCACAGAATGCGCACCTGTGATTGCGGTCAATTGTCCAGACTTTCGAGCTTCGGGATTTTTCCAATCCGCCTCTCGTCGGGGAACGGTCGGACAACCACTTCCAGGCGTGGCTGTCAGAATTGTTGATCCTGATACCGAGCAACCGTTGATGGTCGGCAGCCCAGGTATGCTCTTGGTCAAAGGACCAAACGTGATGGTTGGGTATTTAGGCCGTGAAGCGTTGACAGCCAAAGTGATCCGACAGGGATGGTACATTACCGGGGATATTGCCGCCCTGGATGAGGATGGGTTTATTACGATTACCGATCGCCTGTCCCGGTTTTCCAAAATCGGCGGCGAGATGATTCCTCATGGACAGATTGAGAATGCGTTACGGGAAGCGGCAAACGCCGAAACCATGGTTTTGGCAGTCACCGCCGTACCTGATGAACGGAAAGGGGAGCAACTGGTAGTCCTACACACCCTCGAAGAATCGGTCATCCCGAAAATTTTGGCAAAGGTTTCGACCAGCGGACTGCCCAATCTTTTTATTCCCAAACGGGACAATTTCATCAAAGTAGATGACCTCCCTGTATTGGGAACGGGTAAACTGGATTTGCGCACCTTAAAACAACTGGCGCTGGAAAAACTATCAAAGGCGCAACTTCTTCAATAACGGGAAGCGAACGACCGGATCACAATTGGCTTCATCTTCGGCACGCAGACGCTAACAGCAGTGCACGGCCAATTCATCGTTCGATCCATCCACGACCGGCAACTGACCCACATCCGATGACGGATACAACTTCCCCATTCCGACGAAAATCCTTGATTGATTGCCATGTGCATTTGGCCGCTCTGCCGGAAGGAAACAATGGCTGCATAATCTCTTCAAACATGTGGAAGAGTTCATTGTTTCGGTTTTTGCTCTGGAAACACCATTTCACTCCAAGCAACCCGGCTGCCGCGAACCACAAATACCTCCAGGATCTCTTGCGAGAATTGCGTGCGTCCAAACATGTCGGGAAGGCCGTTCTCCTAGGTATGGACGGGGCATATGCCACCGACGTCGATTCAACCAGCAAACCACCGAATTCCTCATTAGCAATGATTTCGTCCTCAAGCAGGCACGAAATTTTCCCAACGACTTTTTGGCGGGCGTCTCCATCCCCCCAACGCATAGATGCGATCGAAGAACTATACCGGTGCGCGGAAGCCGGAGCAGTATTGGTGAAAGTCCTACCGAACGCCTAACAATTCGATCCCAGCCATTCCCGGTATCGACAATTTTACCGTACTCTGGCAGAACTGAGACTTCCATTGCTCAGTCATGTGGGGGATGAATTTAGCCTCGTCGGAAAAGACCAATCTCCGGGAGACCCAAGCCGCTTAAACGTTGCATTAGAAGAAGGAGCTACCGTAATTGCTGCCCATGCCTGTAGTTACGGACTCATGGTCTATGAAAAGTTCTATCCCATCTTGCTGAAATTCGTAAAACAATATCAAAATTTTTATGCGCATATCTCTCTCTAATCGACTGGGAATGTTACTCAAAATCCGCCGGCACCCGGAAATTTTCGATCGCCTTCTTTTTGGTACCGATTATCCTCTTTCCGTCTTTCATTTTCCCCTATGGAGATTCATGGATGTTCCGATAATTCAACGGATCCTAAAAACCGTTTTGATCGCCAACACTTATTTGCCATGGTCTCGGCCTTCGATTTGGTTCTCTGAATATGCTTGGAGACCAATTGGAATTTCGCACCCCATCCCCTCTCCGCTAGTGCTTCCACAGATAGAGTACTTGCATACCATATCCTGAGTCCCCCACGAAGAATGGCTGCACTTCATAACGGGTCTTCATTCAAACTCCAAAAACACTATTTAGGCACCCTCACTCTCATAGGAAAGTTTTGTCCTTACTGGGAGTAAAGAGATGCTTTCTTACCGACGTGGCAAAATAGGTAGAGCCCCATGTCCCATTAGTCGTGCACCGATGACCCTGATTCTTCGCCTAAACGAATAAATCTTTCTGCGATGGGAGCCAATGGGGAACCTGAGGTGGATATCTCCTGAGGCGGAATGAACCCTTAAGAAAGACCTTTCAGTCCACTAAATTATCTGCTCTTGAATATTCTCATGCTTATCCTGGGTAAGGATCGAGTACTGAAAGCATGAGAATCTCGAGGTGTGAATTTTCCCATCATCGCGCCGAAACCCGATATAAATGGATGAAAATAGTGGGGCTACAATAAAATTCATCCATCCTCTGGAAAAATTCCTTCAAGCTAAAGGAACGATAAACTCTAATCCCCTGTTAGTTACAGCATCGTTCTGCGAAATAACTTGCAAACCGTTTTATTAGAAAAAGACAGGAAGAACACAAAGGATTAGACCGCTCAACCCATGCGTTCTTCAACAGAGACCATTCGCCTTCGAATGTTCTGTCTTCTGTCATGCCTAATCAGAAGCAACAATTCGAAATCTCACGTCGTCAGCCACGTTATAAGCCGAAGCTACATCTCCCACAAATAAACCACAACGATAGAGTCCAGGTTTCCAGCCTCCTTCCTGTGGAATTTGAAACCGAAAGTATCCGGATTGATCATTCATGCTCATGATGACCCGATCCTGGACTAATGCAGCCTGACTTGAGGAAATTTCAGACGTTTCAAGAAAACATTTGGCAGTTAGGGGAATTTCATCGTAGGAAGGTGTGACTAAGCTAAACACCACAAATATTTCTTGTTGAGTAACGGGAAAAGTGTCTCCCGGATCAATGGGAATAAATTCATGGGACCCCATAAGGAGATCATCACGCATCACCGTCCTTGCGGGAATGGCGAATCGGAACCAACTGAAATCCGCATCACGCCCCATGAGGGATGCTCGGGAATGAACCGGTTCCAAACCCTCTAGACTCCTTGTTGGCAATTCCTCAGTTTGAACCGGCGGCGGATCGGGTATGACAGGGTCAGGGCTGGCTGGATTGATTGCCCCTGTGGCCTTTTGGGTATGGGGAAGATGCGTCCGAATCTTCTCCACCCATTGTGCGACCTTTTGCATATCAAGAACTGGTGCCCCGGCAATCATCGGAGCATCATCGGTACTTTCCTGATTCTCCTCTGAATTCACTCGTGGTGCAGAGCCTATCTCCTGAAGTAATTCAAAATGCATCAATGCTTCAGGCCATTGTTCCAATTCCACCAGGCACTGCCCGATACGAAAAATAGAGTCCAAATACACCTCGTTGGACGCTCCCTGATCAATCCCCTTTTGGAGAAAGTCGATGGCTTCCTGGTAGCGATTCAATTCCATTAAAGTCTGACCGAGTTCATAAGCCGCTCGATGATCGGACGGTTTGAGAATGAGAACTTCTCGAAAGACCTGCTCGGCTTCCTCATATCTGCCAGCCGTAAAGAGCGTCCAGGCCTTGTTCCGAATCAACGCCCATTGCTTAAGTTCTGCTCCAGTGCCCTCCGGGGTAAAAATCGGTTGAAAACGTCGCCCTCTCTCTTTTGTGGCCCCATACACCACCATTAACAAATTGCGGGCAGCGGCTTCGACCGGAGAGCCTTTGGGGACACTTTGCAAGACCCCTTCAACTTCCTTTCTGGCACCTTCATAATCCAAGACATCAAAAAGTGCGCGTCCTAAAGACAATCGCCATCCCGGCAGCTCCGGAGCCAGAAAGACCGCTTGGCGATACGGGTCAATTGACTCCTCTAAACGATCAAGTTTCCGAAGTTCTTGCGCTAAACGCAGATGGACCAGGGGATTATGAGGTGATCGTTGAGCGATACCCCTTAGCTCGAAAATAGCCAAATCTCCCTCTCCTATCCGAGTCAATACACTCCATTTGGCCCAACGAACTTCCAACGAATCTGGCTCACGTTCAAGAATGACACCATAGACCTCTAAGGCTTCCTGGTTCCGGCGGATCGTCGTCAGAATGTTCCCTCGAAGTTTTTGAAAATTTGAATTTTTTGGAAAATGGGAAATTTCCTGGTCAAGAATATCTAATGCTTGATTGGCGGATCCATTCATCCACGCCGCTCTTGCCTGATTAATCACCCCCTTCTCCGACTTCACTCTCTCGCCGTAAGCAAACACCAAGGTGCCGGCAGATAGGACCAAAAGAAGCACCACCCCCCCAAGGGCTCCTGTATTCTGTAGAAATCGAGACCCTAAACTATGTAAATCCATTGACAGTTTCATAAATGGGTTGAATAGCGTGATGACAATCCACAATATGATAATTATACCTCACACAAAAACTTGGTAAAAAAACCCGACCCAATACCAGGAAAACACCAAAATATTCCTTGGGATATTCAATTCCGCAACGCAGACACACTCTCTTCGACACAACCTAGTGCCAAGGAGACCCCATAACCGGAAAATTATTGTAAATGAGGAGTATCGCGCAGTCGAGGTTTATGGAAGGGGTTGGCTGAGGACGACCCGATTCTCGGGTTGTCCTCAGAAGAACGGGCAGAGATTACCATAAAGAAGATTTGGCTCTCGATCGATTTTGCAACTCTGTCGACGAGCTTTTCGCCTTAACTGCTGTTTGTGAAAAATCATAATCCTGGAACGCCTCATGCCGTTTGTTCGCCATTGCGGAGGAAATCCCTAAATAAACCTTTCTGGCTGATTCGGACAATTGCGGGTCGAACGGTGCCCCTCGAAACGCTGCTTCGGCCGCTTTTCGTTCATCATAAGTCAATGGTCGACTCTGTTGTTGCATAACTCCTCCGAATTCATGTTTTTATATATCAATTATCAATGTACCAGTGGTCGCGGTTCTTTTTCGGCCTGAATCCGTTTTCCACAATTCAAGCAAGCAAAATACAACAGACTTAATCCAACCTCCAAATCCACAGCGCGTTCTAGCACCATTGACCCCTGACATTTTTCACAGATTTTCATAATGTCCCTCAAATGATAAGTGTCCCTGTCCTCAGGTTCGGTTAAGCAAACCATGTGCCTCTCTCACGCATTCAATAAACAACCAACATTTCCATAAAATCTACACGAACAGGGATGCTTGAAATGTTGGAACACCACGATAGTCTGGATTGACAAAAGCCCGATGTTAAGACCGTTGACAAATGCCTCCGATCCACCTTGGGCGATAGAGCGAGATCATGTACTTTTAGAGCAGGTTGGTTAAAGTTGCATGGTGACAATCCTGTTAAGGATTCTGACAAGATCGACCACATCCAAATTTGATAAAGGACCAAAAGTTTTTATCTAGTAAAGTACGTGAATTTCAGAAGAAGATGAGGAAAATAGCAAACAATTTAGATTTGCAACAGAATGGAATTGGTTGGAAAGCTAATCGACCGATTTACACCCAAAATTCTGCAAAGGAATTGTTTGTCAGTAACGCCCAATGGAAGCTGACAGGATTCGAATCGCCCCTGTTACCATTTGGACGACCTCGTGTTTAAATTCCTCCGAAAATCTCCTTCGCTTTGCCATGACCCACCCCCTCCCCTATCGTGGCTTTGTTTAGATGTGTCCGCAAAATCAGGGAAGATCACTCCAGGTTCTTAAGGGAGGGGTAAACAGTTACTAACGACCGCTTGGAAAGGGAATTATCAGATGACCACCCATTCTGGCGCACGCCGCTTAATCACCATCAAAGAGGCCGCTGCCTATACCGGGCTGACAGTCAGTACTCTCTACAAGATGACCGGAAGGCGACATATTCCCTATATCAAAATGGGGAGTTTGCTCAAGTTTGATCTGGCAGCTTTTGATAAATGGATCAAGGATCAGACTGTTATGCCAATGCCAGTGAGATAGTTAGGAAGAGACGGAATTGGAGACATGATGATGACTGATCGCTTCAGAAATGGACGAATGGATAGAAATGAGTTCCGTCAAATGGAGAGATTCCATCGTATTACGGACCATGGGGGACGGAGCCACGATACTGAGACGCACCTGATTGATGTGCAACGCGTGGTACCACGTAAAAAGGTTGCCCACTCCGCCAAGGTCCATGGTGGCCACGTTGGCAAGATTGAGGATGACGTGGCGACAGGTTCCTTGCTGGGCCTCCTCAATAAATTCTTCAAGCCTCAGGGTATGAAGGGCATCCAGATGTCCGGAAAGGGTCAATACTCTGGTGGTAGGATGATTGGAGCCGTCGAAGTCCTGCATAAGAGGTTTATCGGTAAGACAGAGGAGAGAGTAAAGAGTCTTTGTGGAAAAAGACAACTCTTGGAAGGAGCAGACATATTTGACCCCACCAAACTGGATGATTGGATCAAACAGCAAATCGTGATGCCGATACCTGAGAAACGGCCTTGAATAGTGTTAGTTAAATAGCTAACTTCATATCCATGGAGCAACTACGTCACTCATGACTCAACAAGGCTTTTCATTACGGACCCTTGCAGAAAAAAGCGGGGTGCATTTTGTGTCATTGGCCAAGAGGAGGCGGGGACACTTGATCCTCGTCTCTCATCAGTCCAGCGTGTAGCGAAAGCCTTAGGTGTCTCTGTGTCGGAGTTGATCGGTGAACAACCTCAAACAAAAAAAGGAGGAACGTCTCATGGGACTGACCAAACGAAAGGACGGGTGGTACGTGGAGCTCCCCGTCCTGGATGACGGGAAAGTATTGCAGTTAGCACGAGGGACACCGAAAGCCAAACTTAAGCCGTAGAGAACCGGAACGCCTAATAAAACTTTGGCGAAGCAACAAGAAGCTATTATACGAACGAATTTGATGACTGGGAAGATTCTCACTGAGAAGTTTAAACAAATGACATTTGCTGAATGAGGAAAAAGTATTTGTTACTTGAGGAAGTGAAGAGTTTACGCAATTATCGTAACAAGGTGACTTCTATTCAAGATCAATGGATGCCTTCTTTGGGAATGAAGCCTATGGAGGAGATCACAGCAATTGACGCGGAGTTTTTTCGATCACAACGCAATCTTCCGAATGGTGAAACACCGTCCTTATCAACCGTGAATAAGGTACACCAATTACACTGTCCCTTTGTCTTTTTGTACGAGGGCCAGTCAATTCAAGGCATCAAACATTCTTTTGGGGGAGCTTACAAGCAGGTTGGAATTGAGAAATTTTGTTATCATGACCTCCGGCACGGTGCTGCCACAAACTTACGACGAGCGGGAGTTGATACCGTCATGGCCATGAAGATCATCGGTCATAAATCAGAGAAGATGCACCGACGATATAACTCAGTGTCGCAAGCGGATTTAACTCAAACGACCCAGAAGCTAAATTCCTACCTTTTCTAACACCCTAATAACACCTGCCTCTGACGTGCTTCCTGCCAATTTCATAAGTGCTTGATTATATGGAGCCGGCGAGTGGGATTGAACCACCGACCTGCTGATTACGAATCAGCTGCTCTACCACTGAGCTACGCCGGCTCACTTTAGGCAGGAATCAAATTGCGAAAGACAGAACACCCTGGAGCCCGAGTTTGGTAGGCCTTCTTTGTGGTCGTTTATACCTTTCGTCGCTTAGCAACGTCAACTTCAAAAATCCTGGCTCTTTTTGAAAAATGGGGGGATTTGGCTATGCATCAGTAGATTCCTTCCTACCCTCTCTTTACCCTCTCCATTGACAAGGCCGCAGGTATATTTTAGTTTCTTGGGTTGCTGTTGTCTCACGATCCATTTGAGGGCGGAAGGTGGGTAATCGAGTAAAACACATATTCCGGGGAATCGGGCTTTTGATCGGGGTAGCAGGTACACCCCTGTTGGCACAGGCTGACTTCCTTGTTAAGAATGTTGCTTTATCTAAAGCAGTGAACCAGAGAAACCCACAGGAAATATTCCTCCCTCCAGCCTATTGCGAAAAAGATAAAAATGGGCAAGCAGCCATTCCAGTGGTTCAAACCTCACAAACCTCCCACGTGGTATTTTGGACCAAAATCGAAGCAACCACAATCGGAACAATCCGTCACAGCTGGCATCACAAAACCGATGGAACATGGACCAAAATTTCAGAAGTGGACATCCCCATTCAACCTTCTCCAGGCTATCGCATGTGGAGTATGAAATCACTCCATCCTGATTTACACACCGGCGAATGGATGATCGTGGTTGCCCCTTTGAAAGAACCGGATCGAATCCTCTGTATCGCACGATTTACAGTGAAATAACCCTGTTTGGTTTCTGAGTCATGCCTTCACATTCGCTTGAACCAGCACACAGGGATTACCTACTCGGATTAGGCAGATAAAGCAATTCTCATGTCACGGCCATGCGTTTCACCTATTCGTTTAGTCCGTTGTATACCGTCCATGGCTCTTTCCCTTGCATTTGCCAATCTAATCCGATTATTCAATCAAACAGGGACTCTGCTTTTACTCTTCCCTACGCTTTGGTCCCTGTTTCTTGCTTCCCAGGGTTGGCCCAGCCTAAAACTCCTTGTTATTTTCATTTTGGGATCATTCCTCATGCGAAGTGCCGGGGTGATTATGAATGACTTCGCCGACCGGTCATTCGATCGGGAAGTTCAACGAACACGGCATCGCCCCCTCGCTTGCGGCCAGTTAGCGCCTTTCCAAGCCTTAACATTTCTAGCTGTTTTGCTTGGGTTAGCCGCCATCTTGTTGATGTTTTTGAATCCCCTGACGCGTTTGTTGAGCCCTGTGGCATTGCTGCTTGCTGGAATATATCCCTTCTGCAAGCGTTTCATCCATATTCCCCAATTTGTTTTGGGGTTAGCGTTTGGGTGGGGTAGCGTCATGGCATGGGCCGCTGTTCGCAATGAATTGAATCTATCGGCCTGGGTTCTATTCGCAGCAACGGTGTGTTGGGCGATGGTCTACGATACGATTTACGCCATACAGGATAAGGATGATGATCAAAGGATTGGAGTCAAATCCACCGCCCTTTTCTTTGGATCCTTCACCTGGCTTGGGGTGGGCATAGCCGGTTTCTTCATGCTGGGATGTTTGGCCTTAGTCGCCAGGATCAATCATCTTGGAATTGAATATTCTTTGACCTTAATGGGAGTAGCTACCATACTAGGCTATCAAGTCCTTCTTCTCCGCTCGAAGATTTCAGGAGAGCGAGCCTTTGCTTTATTCAAGCAACATATCTGGATTGGGGTTCTTATTTTAGGAGGAATATGGATAGGGCTTCCCTACACAAATTAGGAAGGACTACCAACCAACCTCTTTTTCATTGCCCAATCATCTCCATCGAATTCCAGTCACTCTTTTCATTTTTCTTAATTTTTCACCTGATCTGGTCATCAGAGGCATTTCCCTATTCTTTAGAAATTACGACCTGCCAGGGATTATAGGTGCTCAGAAGAAACAAAAAATCCGGAAAAGCATCTTTTTTAGGCTAATGGATCGCCCAGAAAAGAACATACTGGAGCAGAAAGGAATGATCGTTAGGAGGTTATTCTGACGGGGAACTTGGATTTTCAGGCTTTGGGGATTGGAGAGTCCCTAGATAATAGGTGAGAGCCTTTGCATCTTGCTCTGAAATCCCCAAATTCGGCATCCTGGTATGTTTTTTCATGGCTTGAGGATACAGAATCCAGCGATAGACCCATGTAGGATTAAGGCGAAACCCTGCTCGATCCAATGCAGGGCCAACCAGGCCACCTTCATCGTTGAGACTATGGCATCCCTGACATCCGTATTTATCATTATATAATTGCTTTCCCAGCTTGGCTTGGGCCACACGGTCTTCTTCTGCTATGGAAAGATCAGGTCGTGACACTTGTGGCTTTTTCGGTCGTTTTAAAAAATTATCGACGGCGGCTTTTGCCGTTTCATATTTTTCATTGGCTGCAAGAAACGTTTCCTCTTCAGGAATTGTCAGTTCTTTTGGTTCGTAATTCTCAAGCTGCTCATCAGTCAACGTTTCTTCATAGGCTGCTTGCGCGGCCTCTGCTTTTTCGGTTGCTGTTTCAAAGGCTGCTTTTGTGGCTTCCATCTCTTGCGTGGCCGCCTGAAATGCCTCTTCTAATTCTTTTTTTCTGGCTTCCAAATCATAGGTTAGCGACATCCCATGAAGCGTCCGAACGTATCCCACAATTGACCAAATTTCTTCCTCCGATAACGTATACTTAAACGTCGGCATGGTGGGTACTGCAAAGTAGTTCTCATCATCAATGACTTTTTGATCCGTCGTATCTTTCATGTCCCGATAAACCGTATGGAAAATTTCTTCATCACTGAAAGTCGACATTTCAGCAGTGGATGCCAGATTTTTAGGTCTTGGGTCCGACATTCGCTCCCAATTAAAACCTTCTCCCTGTTGTCCGGTTTCCCCATGGCAATGGCTACAATAATGGTTATAGAGCTTTCGACCCTTCGCAGTTCTTTCATCCTCAAATAGCGCACAACCAGAAAAAAACGTGAAGGTTATTCCGAGTAGGGCCAAAACGATGACTGTTATATCTCGACCGCCTCCCGCCACCCGTTTCATACTGATTGCCCCTTTCTCAGTTTTCTGACTATCACCAATTCAAAGGCTGCTGCGAGGGCTAACCCCAAAATGACCCAACCAAAAATGGAATTATCTGCAGTCGGTTCGGCCCGAATATACCACCAAGTAGAGACGGCTTTCTGGCCACCTTTTTCCTTTACTAGACCATCCACAACCGCCCCATCCCAAAAGGCAAATGCCACACTACGCCATTCGCCTTCCTCCACTTGAACATCCTGACTATCCTCGGTTTTCAACGAACGGGAAAAGACCACTTTCCAGGTGCCATTTTGCCAAACTCCTTTTGCTTGAACATCCTGATGGGGTTGGGATTCCAAAGTCTTAAACCCTTTCGCACTCATGTCCACTGCCTTGCCACTTTCATTTTTCCAAAACCAAATGTTGACCGGACCTCCTTCAACCTGCAACATTTCTTGGCCATGCGCAAAATGAGCTGGTTTATCGCCCACCATGAACTCAAGTGCAGCCGCATCGGCCGCATCTTCGGTAGGATCGGCATATTCCACGAGAATTGCTAGCTCTTGGCCATTATGAACCCCTTTGACTTTGACAGACTTCACCGTCACCTCTTGGATTCTAGGAGGCCAATGCACCTGAGGCGCCAGATTAAATTCAGAACTAGGAACCGAATCCCATTGTGAAGAATTAGGATCTTCGGATGGCAAGCTACCTTCTATCTGATACATTCGAACCGAGACACTACCTACATCTTCTGAAGCAGGAGGCTCATTGGCAAAAACTGAAGAAAACCACAGGACCCCGAACAGCCCAAAAATTAAAAGTGTCCTTAGGCTTCCTCGTCCGTTCAACATGTCATATTCTCCACTCATTCATCTGCAACATGATTGGCTTGAGTTTATTCTTCTTCTTCTTCCCAAGTCCGGGGGGACTGGTGTGCCCCATCATATTCACCCATAATAATTTTCCAAATAAATTCTTCGGGCAATTCCTCTTCCCATCTGGGCATGGCCGATTTCCAAGGCATTCCCTCGACGGGTAGACCCACCCCACCTTTTTTTATTCTCCAGAACAAATACGCCTCTTGTAACTGCGCAATGGTCCCCGGATCACTAAAGTTTGCAGGTGGAGGGTTAAAGCCAGGGGCCGCCGGGCCCTTTCCATCATAATTTGCTCCATGACAGGGGGAGCAGTAGGCGGCATACAAGCCTTTGCCCATCATTATATTTTCCGGTGTTTTGGGATACGGGTTTGATAAGCCGACGAATTCACCAGGCGGAGCTGGATGAATGGTCCTGTTTTCAGCCGGCGGAAGATCGCTAGGAACCAAACGACTGTACGTTTGCCATCCCACCAAAAGCGGGAACATGACCAACACCGCCAATCTGGCTATCTGACCCGCTCCCGTCTGTCCTTTCCCGGACAAAAACCTGAAGATTGGACCCATCATGGCCTCTAAGGAAGGCGCACTCATGGTTCCATAGATCATAATACCACTCAGGACAAGGGCCAAATACAGGTAGATTAAACTGGCTGGAAGAGGTGCAGTAACTAACGGAAGAAGGAACTTCAAAAATATGAACATTCCAGCAAGAATGATAGCTCCACTAAAAATAGGGCCTTTCATAATGATGTTCTCCTCAGTGTGGCTAATCCCCTAGCGGTCGGCCAAATTCTGTATTTGAAATTTAAGTCCAGATGAGACCGAAGCCACTTTTAAGGAACTGGCTGATTCTTGCGCGGGCTCCATTATATCTTCAACTTTGATACTGATGGGCTCCCCACTCATTTTTTGGAGAAACGCAATGACCGAATAAATTTCCTGCTTGCTTAAGCCAATGGGATCTTGGTCAATATGGGGCATCTGTGCCGGGTATTCTTTTGGAACACCCTCATGCCTATAGTCTAAATAAATATAGGCTTGAGGCTGGGTCAAACTTTCATAGATAAATTCTGGAGCCAGTTTTGCTCCAATGCCATTCAAATCAGGACACCTGGCCGACTCGCTCGGGCCAATGGAATGGCACAAGGCACATTGCCCTTTGCTGAAAAAAATCTTTTGCCCAATCGAGGCCAAATCATCCGGACTTTTGACGCTGGCAAGATCGAAGGTTTCTACCGCAGGAGGCAAGGAGGCCATTTGTGGAACGCTTAAGGCCATCAAACTAAAGGCTCCCAACACCATTGCAACGAAACCAAGCACTCGAAGGAACATGCCCTTAATAAACAGCAGGATGAGAATACCCACCCCAATGACACACATGCCTATTATCTGCAAAAGCGCAACTTCACTCATGTTTGCTCACCCATGCTTTCCAAAGATATATGACTCCTGAGCCTTTCTTATTCCAACCCTATTCAAATTTTTCCCCTAAACTCGGAGCCCCACCAGCCATTGCCGGAGCCGCATTGCCGGGAATTTCCACGGTAGACCCTTTTGGTGGCTGAGCTTTGGCTTTATCCCCCAAGGTCGCCACCCAAAAAATAAACGCGACAATCAGGCAAAACACAAAGGTATTCAGGGACATAAATGCCGCCGCATATCCTAACGCGGGGGAATAGGCATAATCAGAGGTATCTCTCATGACGCCATAGATATGCCAATGCACACGTGATGATGACCGTGCATACCCCATTAGGGACATAAGTAAAATAACCATGACCGCATTTAAGACTAAGCTATACCCCGCTCGTATGGGCATTTTTCCCCACACCATTTCCGTTGTCGTTTTAGCGCTTTTCATTAACAAAGCGGTTAATGGGGTGAACGTAATCATAATGAATAAAACAATTAATACCTGGGCGACCGAGAAATAATTAATACGGATAATGGCTGGGACAAAATACCCCCATACTCCGAGAACCACCACGGCGATACCTGCGATGACCAGCAAGCCTCCCATAATAGCTTTGGCAGCTTTGGCCCACCCTGCCGTTTCTTGCTTTCCCGCCCGCCAATACATAATAAAACTCATAAACGTCACGAGGATCATGATATTGGATACTGTCATTTTCGCGGACATCACACCGAAGACTCCAAGTAATGGATGGTGGGTGCCGCCCATTTTTTGGGCTTCGGCCAAGCTCGCCACTAAGGAATGTGGGGTCATCCACACACCAAGACACAATAATAAAACAATCAGCATCCCCATAACGGGTTTTTTATATTGGCCTTCAGAACCTGGAATTCGGTGGGTTATTCCCATCCAAAAATAATAATTTGCTCCGAGAAAAAGCACCCCGATCAACATGGCCTGAAGGATAAACAGCCATGCCAAGAAACCACCCATCAGGGTAATCCCCATTTGTTGGTTGTATTGGTAAACCTCCCGCATAAGCCAATAGCCTGCAAATGGGAGTGGCAACATACCAAACACCCCAATAAAATTCCCGACATACCCCATCCAATCGTAATGTTCCCGTTCTTCACGAGATACCGCGAGTAAATAGCGGACACCTGCATACGCCCCAACTATAAATCCCCCCAATACCACATTGGCGATCAATCGATGGATATTGACAGGCCACCAGGTTGGGTTTTGCATAGCCATCCAAGCTCTCGCCCATGCATCACCTTCCCCCACTACTACTGGACTGGCTTGGAACGTTGCCCATGAGTTGGGGACAATCATGATTCCGAGGGCAAAAAGATTCAGAAGAAACCCTAAAAATAGATGGAAAGTCTTTTTATTTCCCTGCATGTAATCCCACCCATACCAATACATATAGAGGGTAGCCGTTTCCAATAAGAAAAGCAGGCAATACACAAGGAAAGAAGGGAAAAACATATCGGTCAGATAGGCCATCAACTTTGGATAGAGTCCAATAAGAAGAAACAGAAGAATTCCACCAAAAAGAGCGGTAGTGGCATATGCTGACGTTAAAAGTTTTGTAAACTCTTTGGCGAGCTTATCATAACGAGGCTCTTTGGTTTTCCATCCAACCAACTCACAAATCCAGGCAAAAATAGGCACACCTAAAACGAAGCCTGCCAGCAACAAATGTTGTTGTGCGACAACCCATACCAGGTTACGGCTTCCGATTCCAGGGACATCCCGGTATTCCACCGACATAGCCTGAACCTCAGCCCCTCCAGCTGCCATAGCCAAAGCCGGGAGAAAGAGAAGAGCCAAAAAACTTCCTAATTTAAGTAATCCAGGCATTCTATTCTTCCCTTGGACAACGGTTGCATGTCGTAATTGGCCGGCCGATGTCATTCTGGCCTCCCTTCGATCAATCATTATTTTGTTCAAAACCACTCCTCCAAACCAAAAATCATTTTTTAGGGTTTTCCCCCATCCGAAATGGGATCTTGTTTCCCCATTTTATTTTTCTGTTTTGCTTCCGGTGAAAGGCTGGTAGCTTCTACAGAGGTTTCTGAATTGGGAGGTTTTTCATCTTGAAGCTTTGTGACGACAAGTTCTGCATTGGCCAAAACCTGTTCCGCTTCCTGTAATATTTTTTTTGGTTCAACTATTACCATTTCCTTTTTTTCGAAAGTATAGACGTATTCTTCATGTGGATGAGGTGTCGTTGTTGGGAGGAGTAACCAGAAAAGGAATACCAGCAGAACCCCTGCCCCGGTAAATGCCGTTAAAAGCAGGGGCTGATCTGATGGTACACGTAAGCCATCCCAAAAATTGACTTGGTCCACTGCCGAACCTACTACCGGGTTCGCACTTTTTACAAATGGCTGGGTGAGCCATCCCAATCCATACAGCCACCCCAAAATACAAAGAATGAGCACGACCGAGGACACACTCCCCCACATTATCAGCTCAAGACTTATCTGCTCGGCAACCGGAATGTCATAAATATTCTCTTTAATAGATCCAACAATACTTGAAACGACCGACTGAGCTGTTTCCGTCACCGCTGACACCACGATCATAATGATCGGCAATGCAAGCGCGGTAAAGACTGCCCATCGTATCCATAGATTCAAGCCCATACCTGGCTTAGGATCAACCTTCAAACGGTCAATTAATACCGTTCTCCCACAAAGACCAAGCGCCCAAATATCAACTGGGGCGGAAAGGAGTAACAGTAGAAATAACCCCGTCCCCTCCCAGGGGTGCATGTGTGCCGAAAGCAACAACAAGGCGACAACCATCTTTATTGGAAATCCGGTCCAGAATGTAGGCCAAAAAACCAGAAGTCCTAACTTTGTATTTGACATATGCTTCCAGAGATTAGTCTAAAAAGTGGCGGTTTATTATGGCTGAGACCGTAAACACCAGGATAAAGACCATGATCACCGTCCAACCAATTAGCGCCGTAGGGCGCTTAAAAATATTTCGCTCTGAACTGGTATCCAAAAAAGGCAACGCCGCTAAAAACGCCATAAATGCCCCTGGTATGGCCATGGCCCCAAGGAATTGCCCGAACTCCCCTCCAAATATTTTCAATCGAAGCAACTGAAACAGGAACAAGAAATACCACTCTGGCTCAGGATGATAATCACCAGGATCAGGAGTTGCTTGCTCCAGCAACACCACTGGCTCAATAAAGGCAAGGGAACAAATGATTAAAAAGACAGTGGCCATGGCCACAATATCTTTCCAGATCTGGCGAGGAAAGAAATAATCCGTCTTGGCTTTAAGCTCCTCTGGGGTCCCCCTAAACGGACCTGCAGGCCCAGCCTTTCTAAAGAGGAAAATATGAAGGCCTGCCAGCCCTGCTAACGCAGCAGGCAAGACCATGACATGGATGACAAAAAACCGGCTTAACGTCATTTGGCCTGGTGTGGGACCACCCTTTAGAAATCGGGCCAAAAAATCCCCCACAAGTGGGGTTTTATCCATAATTTCTACCCCGACCACCGTTGCCCAGTATGCGCGTTGGTCCCATGGGAGCAGATAGCCCGTAAAACCGAAACCCATGACAATACCAAATAATGCCAGGCCGACTAACCAGACCAGTTCTCTTGGTTTTTTGTAGGCACCCCATAAAAAAACTTGAGACATATGCGCGAAGACCATGACCACCATGGCAGATGATCCCCAAAAGTGGTAGCTCAGAAGAAACCACCCGTAGTCCACCTCGTGGATGATGTATTGAGTGCTTGCATAGGCGTGGTCTGTACTGGGAACATAATAGAACATCAACAAGATCCCAGTGACCACCTGAAGAATAAAGATAAATAACAGCACAGACCCAAAAGCATAGGCCCAACGAGAACCACCAGGGACTGGTTCATTCAGCATTTTTGCCTGAATGGTTTTCAGACCTACCCGCTCATCAACAAATTCAACAACCTTTTCGAATGCGTTTTGTTGACTTACGACCTGACTATCTTCCTTCATGCGTCTTTCACCATTCCATCCTAAGGCTTTTATAGAAGCCGAATTTGGTTATTAACCCCGGCTTTATACTCAACATCAATGATTTTCAGTTCTCCACCGGCATCAATTTTCAGGGGAAGAACGTCGAGCGGTCTCGGGGCTGGTCCGTCGATAACTTTTCCAGCCTCATCATAAATACTCAGATGACAAGGACACAAAAACACTCCATCAGGAAAATTTTTCGTCTTTCTCCATTTATAACCACAACCCAGATGTGGACATTTCCCAGAGTAACCAATGTAGGGAGAATTCGATTTGTTCACCCAGATAACATCACCCTTATCATCATAAAATTTCTTATCATTGCCCTCGTATACGGCTTGCTGTACAGCCGGAGTCGCCTTGACCACCCAAATATTTTTTTCAATCTGTTGCTCCGGCATAAAGGCTTCTTTAAACCCACGAGTAAATTTAAACTGAAATCCAATATTCTCTTTATTCACTTTCTTAACATTGCCAACGGAAAACCAGGCATTATCATAAGGCTGAAACATTGGCTTCATGAGATACTTCAACACAGGATATACCAGGGGCAAAGCAATGAGCGTCCCAATGGCATGAGTCATGTTGGCAAAAAACGTTCGTCGCGGGACCCCTTGCTCCAAACGCGGTAGCGGAACCAATATTTCTCCAGGCTCAACATGCAAATGATCTTCTAAATGTGCAATTTCAACTTCCTTAATCGTGACGTACTGATCCCTCTCCAGAACTGGAAATCGGACGAATTCTTCCAGGGAACACCGAAGGATAATTTCCTCATCACTCACCACCTCTTGAACCTGGCTGATAGGAACCTGACGCTCGATTCCCTGACCATTCAATTCCCGTACGACAACATGGCTAATTTCGTGGGAGAGTGGATCAACGATAACCTTGGAAATCTTTCCGATTTCTTTGTTCGCACACAATGCTTTTGCTGTCAGTTTTGGTTGCATAGCCAGAGGAAAACCTCAGATGAAGTGGATTAGTTCATTTTTATCGGCTTCGGAGTTTTAACCGATTCATCCTTTAACGAAACAAGAAAGGCCACAAGTGCATCAATTTCTTGTGGAAACATGAGATCCTTATACTTATCAGGCATTTTTCCTTTTTCGTAATCCTTATCAAATCCTTCTGCTTTCCAGCTCTTTGGATCTATAATCTTTTCTTTTAACTGTTCAGCCGTCATAAGATTACCGATATTATCCATCTCGGGACCACGCTTTTTCCCACCTTGGCCATACAGCTTATGACAGTTATAGCATTCTTGGAGTTCCCATTGATCTTTTCCAAGAGCTACGAGATCGCCAGAGGCCGCTCCACTCCCGGAGGAACTAGTCGTAGACGCCACTTCAACTTTGACATCAGCCCCCAGAGAACTCAGTTGCTTGGAAATTGCCTTGGCCCGTTCATCCAACTCTTTGGCTCTGGCGATCAATTCATCAGCCTTACCTTGCTCCGTTTGAGCCCGACGAAGCTTCAAGACTTTTTCAATTTTCCCCTTTTCATCTTCCGGATCGAATTGCGGGAGAATGGATGCCCCCGCAATATAGAGACCTGAAAGCAAGAGGTAAAACACCACTAAAGCCCCCACCGCCTTCACACCTTCTAACCGTTTCATCGCTGGAGCATCTAGCAGAATAAATACCAAAGCCCCTAGCATCGCATAAAGAAAGAACATGATCTGAAAGACTGGCGGAAAATGGGTGAATTTGGCCCCTATGACCAACAACACCCCAATAATGACCCCCAAGGTGGTCTTCTTCATGACACTCTTGGCAAAACTTTGGTTAGCCATTTTTTCCTCTTTTTTCGACTTTGCTTATTTAGCTTCAACCGGTACGGACGACGCCAATGATGTGGCCGGTTTCGGACTTCCAGCTTTCAGCGTTACAAGAATGGCAAAACTCACCACCGCATAAAATGCAATAGTCACGCCCGTTATCCACCATGCTGAGTATGCCAAAGTCGGTGTAAACGCTTCAGGAGTAAAATCGGGAACGAGGTTATAGACATGGTAATATTTCCGAGTTAACGAACGTACCGCACCCATGAGTCCCATTGTCCAGATCGCGCTAAAGGCTAGGAATATGAGGACAAACTGGGAAGCGAAATCAATTTTCCCCCATACAATCGTCCCTCGCTTAATCGCCCGGTTATATAACAGATAATTGACCACAGTCAGGAATACGAGGGTAAAGGCTGCCGCATTTTTTGCGGGCATGAGCGCTAATTCACCTGCCCATGAAGGCAACTCAACTTCTTCGGTTGCCAGACCTTGCGTTGGCACAAACCCATGAGGAGTCATCCAAATCGCATCGGCCACCACAATCATTAAGAAACCGATCTTGATCATGGTGAATGCTGATACCGTGAAATTCTTAAGGCCTGGAATTTTACTCAGAATCACCGGCAAAACGACCAAGACCCCTAACACAATTAAAGACTGCCACTCGGGTGGAGGGAACATTTTCCATGTAAATCCCATGATGGCTGGCATAAATAGCACCACCACCGCAACAAATCCAGATATTCGCACCTGCTCCACACCCTGAATTCGCTTAAGACTTAACCAGATATAATAGTTACTGGCCAAAAAGATCAATCCAATCATAGCCCCTTGCATCTCAAAAAACATCGACAATTGGTCGGCCATCATGTAGGGACAAATTGATGCATCATAATCACACAACTCGTAAGCCAGGAGATAACCCATGAACGGAAGAAGCAAGAGCGCCCCAACGCCAATCATGTTCCCCACAAATCCCATCCAGTCGTAATAGGATCTCTCCTCATCTGTTTTTGACCCCATAAACATGTAGGCCGCAATTAGTCCGGCAATAAATCCACCAAACGTCACATTTCCCACCAGGCGATGAAGGTTGAGAGGCATCCAGCTAAAATTCGCCATTTTATCCCACAAACTGGCGGTTTGGATAAACTCCACCAATGACAAATCTCCCGCTGCTTTAGCCGGTGTATTCATGAAAGAGGTTGGGCCGTCAATGACAAAAAGTGTCACCGTTCCGACGATATTCAACAAGATTCCAAGAGCAATGTGTCGTCCTTTTTTCGATCCCTTCATGGAATCCCATGAATAAAAATAGGTATACAAAATAATAGTTTCAAGGATAAACAGCAGAGGATAAATGACTGCAAACACAATGAAAAAATGCTTGATCAACCAGGTCGAAAAATCAGGATACGTCCCGAGCAGGACGAAGATAAACAGCCCTCCAGTTAAGGCAGTCATACTATACAGGATGACCGTAACCTTAATGACTTCTTTGGCCAGACGGTCATACTTGGGATCGTTATTTTTAAACCCAAGCCATTCAGCTACCACCGCAAATATTGGAGCGCCTAAAATAAAGGCCGCAAACAAAATATGAAGTTGAGCGACGACCCACACCGCCGTTCGATTTCCCGAATAAGGAAAGTCCACAGGGGGAGCATCCGGGACCTGGCCAAAGGCAGTAGCCACCCCACTTAGGCCCATCGCTAGAATTATCCATAGACTTCGATTCAGTGTTTTCAAGGGTCCCCGCCCTCCTTATTTTTCAATCAATTCCTATATTACTCTGCCGCTTTTTCAGGCTCTCCACCAGATGGGGCATCGGCTGCAGGTGCCGACCCAGCCGTTCCCGCTGCAACCCATTGCCCTTTCGTAGCATCATATTCCTTGCCCTTGAGACCAAATGTGGCTTCATACGCAATCACTTTCCATATGGCATCCTCTGAAAGCTTGCTCTTCCACGCTTTCATTTTTGTTCCGGAAACTCCCTCAGACACTCTCCAAAACCATACCGAGTCCGAGTAAAGTTGCATTTGCTCTGTCCGCCGGAAATCCCGAGCACCCGCCTTAACCGGCTTTCCATCTTTGCCGTGACAACTTGCGCAATTCACATCAATATTCTGTTGACCGGTAAAAATAGCCTTGCCCTCTTCCAGGATCTCTGGATTATTCCAATAGCCAGCTGGCATGTGCTTATCCGCATATTCCGGTGGAGCAGGAGGCGGCGGCTGAGGGGGGCCTTCGCCACCACCACACGCTGACATCAAAAGGCCCATGGCGGCAATCCCACTGACTAAAAGACTTTTTACTGTTTGAAACTCGTTCATTGTTCCCCCTCGTTTTCCTAATTCTTGGTTTTTCACATTCGACATTCTTCACGACATCGAATTTTTCTAGCTTAAAAAGCCAGAATTGTTTCAAATGCAAATTACTATTTCAGCTTTTACTCTTTTACCTGTCGATCCCCTTCCCCTTTTTCCACTCCTCTGCCTTTTGGTACCTATTCTTCTCATCGCAATTGCAAGAAACAGCCACATCCACCAAAACCCCTGCCTAGCTCCAAAACAGAATCGAACAGTAGAGTTGCCCTAAATTATAAATTAATCGAAGCAACTTGTTTCGTTTTTGAACCATTGGGGTCAAGCCCCACTTATCCTGTCGATACAAATACTCTAGAAGGGTTCAAAGGCCGAGAACGACAGCTAGAAAGAAACAACGGGATAGCAAAACATGCCTTTACCCGCATTATTTCAGGTTTCGCAAACATTCCCAATCTTTCCTTCCGCCGAATTCTCTACCTGGAAATCCCCTCATTCCTATTCAAAAAGTTTTGGACTACATAGGTCTACTGGGCCCAAAAAAGTTCAGGACTTCTATCACAGTCCGAAGCCAACCGTCAATTATTTCTTCCGTTCTTGTGCACGGGTTAACTGCCGCCATGCCTGTGTTTTCAGGGAATTAATGAATTAGTCCGTGAGTCGAGAGAGAAAGAAATTTTCCCTCACCATTAACCCCTCATTACAAAAAAATCCTATTTTGGATAATATAGATGATTCAGAACGTTGAAGGGATAGCAATGCTTGCTAGAAGAATGGTGAGGTTAAGAGCTTGACGCAGGCTTCTTCCACTTTTGCGCCCAGTCTTCCCATGATCGACCAAATGCCGTATCTTGCCCTGAAAATACGATTCCAGCCACATCTTGATATAAAACGATACGCGGCTGCTGATCCCCTGGCAGGAACAGCTTAATATAAGGCTGGGGATCCTTTTCCTGACGATCAAATACAAATCCTATTACCTGCTCCCCCGTTTCAAGTTGGATCGTCACATCGCCTCGATAATCAAATGCCCGATCCATGGCTTCATGCAATTCTTTTTCATTCGATGGCCGCAGCCTCCGGCCTTCCCATGATTGAGGAGTACCAGCTGAGGACACATCTGAACCCATGATGACCCTTTACTTACAGCTAAAGGTTGAGACTAATGCCAGATGGCTCAGAAGTTGACGAGGAGAAAAAGACAAAGAGTAGGAGCCTCACACTGCATTGGGAAACAGGGTCGCCCTGACGGTACTAAAAAATCCACCCCATGAGCTGAACGTATCTCTCACGGCCGAGGCTTCATATCCACAATGCACCATACAATCACGGCATTGTTCATGTCGTCCTGTTCCATAACGCTCCCACTCCGTTTCTTCCATTAATTCTCGAAAAGTGGATACGTACCCATCCTGCAATAAATAACAAGGGCGTTGCCATCCAAAAATATTATATGTGGGATTCCCCCAAGGGGTGCATTCATACTCCCGCTTTCCCATCAGGAATTCAAGAAATAAGGGAGATTGATTGAACTGCCAAGTGCGATTTCGTTGAGCCAATAATTTCGCAAATAATGAATGTGTCCGATCACGGCTCAAAAAACCATCCTGATCTGGAGCCTTTTCATAACTATATCCAGGAGAAATCATCATCCCTTCCACACCTAACCCCATCATTTCATCAAAAAATCTCCTGACACGAGCAGGCGCCGCATCATTAAATAATGTCGTGTTGGTTGTTACGCGAAAACCTTTGGCCAAAGCAGTTTTAATGGCTTTCACGGCAATGTCATAGACGCCATCCCGACAAACAGCACGGTCATGCTCTTCCTTAAGACCATCCATGTGTATACTGAATGTGAGGTATTTCGATGGAGTATAGTCCTGTAGTTTTCGTTCAAGGAGAATAGCATTTGTACAGAGATAAACATATTTCTTTCGCTTCACAAGCCCTTCGGCAATGGCAGGCATTTCAGGATGAATGAGAGGCTCTCCCCCGGGAATACTCACAATGGGTGCGCCACATTCATCAGCGGCCCCCCAACATTGCTCAGGCGTCAGGCGCCGATTCAAAATATGATCCGGATATTGGATTTTCCCACACCCTGCACATTCCAGGTTGCAACGAAAGAGCGGCTCTAACATCAACACAAGGGGATATCGCTTCACACCCCGCAAGTGCTGTGAGAGGGCATAATGAGCTACGGTATACATTTGGGACACGGGTACCGCCATGATTATTTTA
>JAGQKG010000329.1 GCA_020430245.1 Nitrospira sp. | reverse complement strand
TGCCCTGATTTCAGGATCGACGTGTTGGGACCAAAAGGATACCTTATCAGCAAGCAGGCAGAGGACTATCGTTCGGGTACCTTGATGAAAACGCCGCGTGAGACGGCGTCCGGGGGATATACGGTACGAGGGACAGGAGAGGGGAGCTATGTGTTGAACCTGACCGAAGATATTCCGAACCCGCATATTCGTCTACGATATACAAATGGCAAAAGTGCCGGTGATGTGGTCAATATCTCTGTCGACGGCCGACGCCGGTCAACGGTTAAGATGGTCGGTAAGGAGCCCACCGGTTCTTATGGGATGACGGAAGAGATTCGTCTGTCGGACGGTCTCTCAGCCGGTTCTCATACCATCACCTTAGAGGTGCAATCGGATACCGGCACCTTGGAATTAGACTATTTTGTCATCCACAACCACGCCGAACATCCGAGTCAGTAGGAACGTAGATGCTTCACCGTTTCCGACTAGCGGGTGTTTTTGCCCCGGTATCCTCGTGCACTATCCAAGGTCACCTCGCGCAGGACAGGAAGCCATCCCTTTTGGCCGGTTAAGCAGAGAGTAATTGCGTGTTTCGCTGGACGGTGCAACATCTGTAAGTTGTTCAATCGTCCGGCCATGCATTCAGCCGAGTATCACACTTACTCCTGTCCATTTTAGAATACGGTTACATCTTTTCTTTTCCAACAACTATTAAATCGATGCCCTTTCCCAGTCCTGATTCCTTTAAGAAACGGGGCATTGTTTTTTGGTGTTGGGCCATGGTCGGGTGGCGGGCCGGGGAAAGGGTGATGAATTGGGATGGCCTCAGGTATTTCAATGCCCGTCTCCATCGGAAATTGTTTATTTTTAATCCGCGCGATCTATAGTAGAATCCTTTTTCATAAGCCAAGAGTGGATGGGGGAATTTTGGTATGTGTGTCCCTTCAATCTACATAGTTAGAGAATCGGGGCCATCTATGGGACATGGGGTAAACGGACGTCTATCAGGGCATGGACTTCTCTGTCGTGATTTAAAGTCCAGGAAGAACCATAAGGCGGTCTCCGGTAGGTTTGCCTTCTTACTGAGTCTTCTTGCAAAGGGGTCTGTCATGCGGATTGGAAGAATAGCTATGCAATTTACACTTGTCACGGTGTTTCTCCTTACCGGATGTGGAGGAGTGCAGTCGGGACAAACTACCGTATTGAAAGGTTCCCAGTTGCCAGAAAAGCAAGGTTGGAAGGATTCCAGCAATGCTGTTCGCCCATTGGATGTGGTGACAAACGGGAGTCATGTAACGCTCAACACGATTGGAGTCCTCAGAGCTAACGACCAACTTCCAGGGAAAGCGTTCATGTGGTATTACAAGGACATTCCTTTTGACTTCGAAACAGGGTTCTCCATTGAGTTTACTTTGCAAGTGCACAAAGTGGAACAACCGCATAATTTTCTTGATTCGGGCATTATGTTTTACGGTTCTGTCGACATCTCTGAAGGGACCTTCGCAGAAGGACCACGAAGTCATATGATCTATTTTGATGAGGATGCCATTGGATGGGGAGACGAGAAAGGGAGGTTTAAAATGGATACGACTGATACCTTTCACACCTACACTTTAACGGTTGAGGGTGGAAGATTTGCCAAGGTGTATGTTGATGGAAAACTTGCCTTAAAACGAAATGACTGGGTGGGAATACCCAGAATCGGCTTCGGGGATATGACGAATGATGATGGGGTTAATGGAAAGTTTTCTATAGGTGACATCATTGTGACCTCCGATTCCCGAGGTCTCCCTTCACGGCCTGCCCCCCGCCGTCAACTAATCCCTCCTTCACGACGTGGGGGTTAGGCCACTTATTGATAAACCAAAAGCCTAGACTCATCCTCTGAAAAGTTTCGAAAGCTTTGAAGTGGAGCTGGGGACTTCGGTTATTCATTTGCTGCTGAATTGGCAAATGTTTTGAAATATGCAACAGCTCAGGTGTGTCGGTCTGGCGAAGGGAGTGTTTCCAAGTAAGGCGAAATCCGTCTCAGATGCTAAACTCCAACACAGAGGCTGACTCATTACGAGGGAGCAGATGAAGGTGGACGGAGGGATATCTGTTGGTCTGCTGATGACTCATTTTTAGGAGAGCAAAATGTATTGGTCCGGTTCCATGCCGATGCTCTGCATAGGATGAGGTTGGTAGAGGGAATAATTCTTTATAGCTCTTTTCCCATTCTTCCAGGGGGTCTTTGGAGCCTTTTGAAACTATTTCAAGAAAGGAGCCACCTCTGGCTTATTGGCCAGAGACAGGACGTAGCCAGATAAAGGAAATAGGAAGGATGAAGTGTAGGTGTTTTTGGATCGTTGCCGACAAAGTGTATAGTCATTCCACTACGTATTATGACCACGCTGAAAAGATCCTTCCGCTAATTTCTCAGCAACCATAATCCTGCAGTTTTTTGCTTTTCCCGATCCGACAGAGACCATTCTTCCCGGGTATTACGGACAAC
Source organism: Nitrospira sp. (assembly GCA_020430245.1). Classification (GTDB taxonomy): domain Bacteria; phylum Nitrospirota; class Nitrospiria; order Nitrospirales; family UBA8639; genus Nitrospira_E. Next base: position 182 of record JAGQKG010000329.1, on the reverse strand, counting down.
ATCAACAAGCCTCTATATGGTGAGGAGATAGGTCAGGAGCAACGGAGGATGTATAGAGGACTTTAAGCAGGAGATGGGAAGTTCATAAACCAACTGGAGACGCCGTGTTGAATATTGACCGGGATATTAGTCCCCATTCCGGGGCGATAGTGCCGCGAAGCGACATAGCTCGGAATCAAAGC
>JAGQKG010000328.1 GCA_020430245.1 Nitrospira sp. | reverse complement strand
TGTTCTGTTCAGGATGAATTCTGACGAGCGTTTCGACTGTAAAGGTATCCTGCGTGGGCTGGAGCGAGAGGGATGAGCGATCAACCACGTAGCCTTCTGCCGGACTGCCTCCCTCTGCGACAGGCAGATTATTCTGTTTGACTTCCAGCAATTCGAGTTCTTCGCCATCCAGAACAAGCGGGTTTGCATGATTCCCGTTTTTTTTCACCTGTAAGACGGCGCGGACCAAGGTCTCTCCCTCGCGTAAATCCACAGTCAGGTCAACATGGGTCACCCAGTAATCCGGTTGTTGATAATCTTTTAAGTATGTCACGGAATTTATTTCAGGCACGTCGTAATCTCCAATCGTTCATAATCCCCAATTTCCGGCTATTGCGAGGTTTTTCATTGTTACCATACCGCGCTGGATGCGCAATTGGATAGGATATAGGGCGAATCTACCCACATCCAAAAATCATCAGTGACACTCAAACACCATCCAAGCCAATATCTATACCGTTGTCCTCACTCCCGATATGCATGCAGAAAATGATCATTTAAATACATAGTACAAAAGCATTATCTTTTATGGAAATTTCCATGCAAAAAATCCTTCCTTAAAATACAAATTTCAATGGGCTCCTGACTCCTCGTCTGAAAATAGAGAACTTATGTTTCCTGTCAGTTTTTCATGGTTCTCTATGATGCCGGCTTCCGGCCCGACAGCCGGGTTATTGCCTGAAACATCCCGAAGGAGGATCTGTGCGGTTGGCAGAGGATGATTCTGGTCGATGGCCTATGGGACGGCTTGGAGCTTGAGGGAGAGGGTTTGTTCTTTGCCGTTGCGGCGGATGCCGAGTTTGATGCGATCTCCGACATTGTGCCGGTCTAACAGTCGAGCGAGGTCGTCATAGGTGCGTATCGTTTCTCCATTAATGGCGGTGATGACATCCCCCAATCGAATCCGTCCGGTTGCCGTTTCTTCTAAGCCTTTTAGCCCTGCCTTGTCCGCCATACTCCCCGGCAGGACTTTCGCAATGACGATCCCTTTGATGCCCCAGCGACCGGCGATGGAATCCGGGATGAGTGAGATGCCCAGGCCGGGGCGAATGACTTTTCCATATTGGATGAGTTGGGGGACGACACGTTTGACAATGTCGACCGGCACCGCAAAGCCGATGCCCGCGTAGGCTCCACTGGGACTGACAATCTGGGTGTTGACGCCAATGAGTTCTCCTGCGCTGTTGAGGAGCGGTCCACCGGAATTGCCGGGGTTGATGGCCGCATCGGTTTGAATGGCGTTCTCAATCGTGCGATCGTTCACCGATTTAATTGACCGTCCCAGGGCACTGACGACACCCGTGGTGAGGGTGTGGTCTAACCCAAAGGGATTGCCGATGGCCAACACGCGTTGCCCGACGCGAAGGTCCTGGGAGGTGCCGATCTCCAGGGGCATGAGGATATCGGCCTTCCCGGTGATCTGGAGCACGGCAAGGTCATGATCGGGGTCGACCCCAATGATGCGCGCGTCACGGGTGGATTGGTCGTCCAACACCACTTGTATGGAATCCGCACCATAGATGACGTGGTAATTGGTGACGATATGCCCCTGGCGGTTCCAAATGAACCCGGACCCCGACCCTTGAGGCACTTCAAATGTATTGAGGGACCAGATATCCCGACGGACTGCCGTATTGGTGATATAGACAACAGATTGTGCCGCTTTTTCAAAGACTGAAATGGTGTTGAGTTCTTCCGCACTGAGGGATTGTGTCGCCATGAGGTGCAGATATCCGGGAAGGGCGGAACCCGATTGCGTCAGTTCAATGGCGAACTCCTTTCCCATGGCGATATGCGGCAGAATCCCGGTTACGAATGCGAACAGAAGGATGACCCTCTGCCGTCTTGTGATCCATCGGTGTAAATGATGGCGGACTTTTACCAGGTCTGGAGGGGTGGCTGGCGATGTCGGGTGCAGCAGCATACGACGGTTGGTCCCGGGCCTATTCTCCCATGAGCTGGACCACCAGGTTTCGGGTTCGTGGTCGGGTATCGAAATCGATCAAGACGAGTTGTTGCCAGGTGCCCAGCGTTAGGGCGCCATGTGCGAACGGAATCGTCAGCGAAGGTCCCTGTAACTGCCCGCGAAGATGGGAGTGGCCGTTATCTTCCCCGGCATTTCGCGTATTATGTTCTAAGTGTGGATCGGCCGGTATCGTGCGGTCCCAAAATGTTTTGGTGTCAGCACGAATCCCTGGTTCATCTTCGATGATCATGACTGAGGCCGTTGTATGTTGCACAAAGAGTGTCAATATTCCACCCTGTAGGCCCGACTCCGCGAGCATACGGTGAATCTGCTTGGTGAGGTTTTCGATGGTTGAATTCCCGGCCATGGCAATTGTGAGGTGGTGGGTGATGACGGCCATGGGTCTCCTCAGCATGAGACGGTTTGTAAAAATTGTTGATCGGCGGCTGATAGAGTGCCTCCCCGGGCCTGCCGTAAAATAGTTGTAAAACGGCCTTCCCTGGTGAGCCGGCAGATTATATCCCTAACCTGTGGACTGACGATCCGCTGAGCGGTGAGTTGACGGAGATAGGCGAAGGCGGCGGCAAAACTTTCTTCTGCGCGCGCGTAATAATCTTTGCCTCGCCGGTGATTACTATAGGCTTCCAGTTGCTCGCAGGCGACGAGG
>JAGQKG010000327.1 GCA_020430245.1 Nitrospira sp. | reverse complement strand
AGCCAACCCTGGTGCTGCCGACATGGCGACAATCAACGCCGCTGCTGTCAACCTGGTAAAGGTTCGGTAAAAAGTCCTCATTGCACTCCTCCTGTTGGTGAATAGCCCTCTGGATTCAAGATAACCAACGCCCCGTACCCCTTTCAGAGCTCCTGGTTTCTCTCATCCGCTTCCTTCTTGACTTCGTGACTCTCTTTGTCTCAAGCTCTTACATGTCTTTGATAATCCAATGGCTACACTCTTCTCTGACTCTTTTCGTTCTGTTAATTGTTTGCCATTTAGATGCCAAGTCACATTTTTTTCCTAAGCCATTAAAAAGTAATGTCTTTTACAAGAATTTCTCCATGATTTGTGTTCTTTGCCCTATCGCTTGAATGCTACGATAGTTGCAAAAACAACACGCAAGAAGATAACCGTAGACCCGCCCGCAGTGCGCACGATGAACAGTCTGATGACCGTCCGGAAGGATTTCGTGATGACAGATTAATTTTACAAATCGAAATAAGGCCTGGTTGTCAACGAAACGATCCAGCAGTCAACATCCTCACGGAGTCGCATTCCCGTGGCTACCCCATTTTGGATCCACCGGACTCGGTGGCTTGGTCTGTCGCCCCTTTGATCTCTGCTTCGGCTTCTTTAATTGACGATTCCAAATCCTGTTCGACCGCTTTAAATTCCTGAGTAATCATATTGATCTCCGGCTCAACCGATTGCCGAAGATCTTCCGTTGTTTCCTTAAACCCTTTGACCGCTCTCCCGACCTGCTTGCCGATTTCCGGTAACTCCTTAGGACCAAAGAGCAGGAACGCGATGACAAGGATGATCAAAACTTCCATCGCTCCTAAGCCGAACATCTTCCCACTCCTCTATCGTCTGCCAGCTGAAATTATACCTTGGGCGTTGATCAGGCTTTGGTCCATGCTGCCTGTCCTTTCGGTGTGCGGTCTTCACCGTGTCAATCTCACCCGCGAATTATCCCTGTTTGGATTGCGTGGATTCCGTTGGCTGTGGGACCCCTTGCGCCGGTGGCGGAGGGGGAACCTCTGCTGTCTGATGTTGACTCGACAATTGCTCAGGTTGGGGCGGTGGGACCTGCCCACCTTCGCCCTGCTCATTAGGCGTCACATCCAACGCATCCGCTTCGGCAACAGACTTCTTAAAGCCTTTGATCGCTTTGCCTAAGCCCTCACCAAGCTGCGGTATTTTTCCTGCACCGAAAATAATGAGCACAATAATGAGGATGAGCATAAGCTCCATCCATCCAAACGATCCAAACACAGCAACCTCTGTCTTATTGTGAATGAGCAGCTACGTCCTTGGAAAAATCGGGCGAAGTATACACAACCATTTTCAAAAAATCTACCTGGTTGCAAATTTCTTGCACCGATAAAAACTTGTTTCAGATTGAGGTTTTGCCTTTACAGAATCCACTCCCTCGTTGAAGAGCCTTCAATCTCACAATCATCAATGACCGCTTTCCGTCCTAATCATTGGTACATGACCAAACGTATCTCGCGATCGTAAGGAGGGCTATGAATCCTTCGAGGTAAAAAACAGGTGGATGTAATCCACCGGTTGTAAGGGAAGTTGCAACATCTCTTTGATGCCTTCTGAATCGTATCCCAATTTTTCCAAATCGGGCATGGCCTTCCAAATCTCCGATTCCGTGAGATAGGCGACCGTATCCGGCACACCCTGTGGCGATAACGATTGCACCAGACGTTCTAGTCCGGCGCGTTCATGAGCCGGAGTACTTTCGGAAAGCGGAAACTCGATATGACGGTGATAGGGACTCCGATACGTGCGGTTCAATGCCTCCAGGGTTCGAAGAATCAACGCGTCCAATTGCCAGGCCTGACCTTCCGGCGGCGAAGGATGTGATGCCAGCAGATCCATGACACTGATCACATTGGTTGACAAGCACCGTCCCACAAAGTCCCGCTGCGATTCAATCATACCTGTGTGAATGTTCAAATGCCTGGCCACGTCTTGCATCAATTGAAAGTTCACCATAAAGCTGAATTGGCCACCCTGGACCGTATAACAGGGCTTTTCCGGGTCATTCAGCACATGGAGATCGACCGTCCCTGCGTCAAAACCGCTAAATCCGATTGCGTTCGGGGACAACAATCGTTTGGCTTCCTTGAGGCTCTGACACGCGCCCACGTTGTAAGGCACGAGCACTTCTTCGTCGATGTGTTTGAGAAACTCGACGACCGTGCGGCGAAAGGGAAAGTCCTTGGTCTCGATGGGGCGATATTCCCGCTCCCAGACAAGATCTTCGAGAAACGAGGGTAAGCCGGTGAGAGATTCGATGTCCTGCTGACCAAAGGCCTCGATAAACTTTGGCCAATCCGGGAAATCCGCCAGCCGCTTTTCGTTCAGATTGGGACGAAGCTGTTCCTCATGGATCTCACCGCCTGTTCGCAGAATGAGCTTGGTTGGCAACTCGCTCCAGAGTTCATTGCAGATAATCCGGTCAATACTCCCATCCGGAAAGTCCGACAGATCCTCGATAGAGACACAGTCAAACGTCACTCGATCACCGTGCTTAGCCAAATCAGGATTGGATTTGGCCTGCTCCAACAAGACCGGCTCGCGCTCTATACAACGATAAGTGATTCTCGGAAATATCCGTTTTTCTTGATCCAACTCCTGAAGACGATCCAAGAAACAAGCCG
>JAGQKG010000326.1 GCA_020430245.1 Nitrospira sp. | reverse complement strand
TTAGCCACCAAAAGCCCAGATGGGTGCGACCAGTGGAAGGAGAAGAGTTAAATGCGACAAGCATTTTTCGTCCCCGGCCCCTTACCGAGCATGAACGAAATGATTGCGGCGGCCAAGGGCTATAATGGCCGAGGGTTTGCCTACGCTAAAATGAAGCAGGAATGGACTACATTGGTAGCGCAATGTGCCACGGCCGCAAACCTCACGCTAGTCCTCAACCCAGTCACCATTTCCTGCCAATGGAACGAGAAACATCGACGGCGAGACATCGATAACGTGCAGGCCGGAGTGAAGTTCGTGTTGGATGGGCTGGTGCAGGCGGGGGTTTTGGTGAATGATACGCAAGCAAAGGTCTGGCAGCTAACCCACAGTATCGTCCTAGAGAAAACCCACCCTGGAGTCTGGGTAGAGATCGATAGCTAACGAGGGGGTAAAGCTATGATGGTAGAGGAGAAAGGAGACAATATGATGCCCCGTCCTACTTGTCAGCACAACAAGGCGTTGCAACCCTATTCAGAGGAGTACCCACAGAAGCCCTTACCGCATCCCCCCACGCTGGAAGAACGCTATGCCTATTATCGCCTCCGCGACTGGTTGTGGAGCCTGAAAAAATCACGGGCAGTCTAGATATGGACAGTTGACATTCTATGACGGTTCTGCATATGGTATACGTATGATTATAAAGAACATTAAACGATTGACCTGCGAACGGTGCGACCATTCTTGGGTGCCACGAAAAAACGATGTTCGGCTCTGCCCAAAGTGCCACTCAGCTTATTGGAATATGCCGAAACCTGTGAGGGCCTAGCCTGTGAGGGCTAAAAGAAAGACTCTCTCAAAGAAGACTCGCTTTGAGGTCTTCAAGCGCGATTCCTTTAAGTGCCAGTACTGCGGGGCATCTGCCCCTAATGTTCTCCTATCAGTCGATCATATCAAGCCGGTCAGTAAGGGCGGGAATAACGCCATTGTCAATTACATTACCTCTTGTGTGGATTGCAATAGTGGAAAAGGCGCAAGAGAGCTGAGTGATGGAGCTGTCCTTGAAAAGCAGAGGACCCAACTAGAGGCCCTTCAGGAGCGACGGGAACAGCTCGAAATGATGATGGCGTGGAGCCAAGGGTTGAATGATATTGAAAGCGGTGCAGCCGAAGAAATTGGAAAAGCATGGGATAAATATACGCCTGGGTCTGTATTGAATGAGAACGGTCGTCGTTATATCAGGAAATGGCTTCGGAAATTTGCGTTAAATGAGGTCATGATGGCCATGCCGATTGCAGCTGACACCTATTTACAATTCACCGAAGACGGCAATGTCACCGACCAATCCTACGAAATAGCGTTCATGAAAATACCCGGCATTTGTGTGACCGAACGCAGGAGAAAGGAAGACCCCAGTATTGTTCAACTCAATAAAATCAGAGCCATTCTTCGCTATCGGTGTAGCTATTTTATTTCGTGGCAGTGCATGAGTGTTCTTAAAGAGGCCAGGAATATGGGAGTCCCCATGGATGAGCTAGAAGATATGGCCCGTGGAGTGAGCTCCTGGAGTAATTTTCGAGATAAAGTTGACGAACTAATTGAAATTTATAGCGAATAATGCCCAACCGTTTCATTAAAGAAAAATGCCGATCCAGCCGCACGTTGGAATCGTTGACGGATTTTGAGGAACGACTATTTTGGAGGCTGTTAACGGTGGTTGATGACTTTGGCAGATTTGATGCTAATCCTCAGGTTGTTCGGTCATTATGTTTTCCGCTTAATCCGGGTAAGCGGGCGCTAGCAAATGTGCGCAAATGTTTACAGAAGCTATCAAACTCTTTCACCCTCCTCTTATATCAAATTAACGGCGTTGAGTACGGGCAACTGGTCAATTTTGAGGAGTATCAAGGCAAGCCACGGGCAAAAGTAAGTAAATTCCCTGATCCCCCAAAAGATCAATTAGAATCAATGCTTGCAAATGTTAGCAGATGTTCGCAAATGCTCCCTTCTTCCGTATTCGTATCCGAATCCGTATCCGAATCCGAATCCGTATCCGTGCCCGTGGACAAGAGTGTGGATTTTGAAAAATTCTGGATAGCATACCCCCGGAAGGTTGGTAAGCAACTGGCCTTAAAGTCATGGATGAGTATAAACCCGCAAAACGGGCAAGTTGAATTGATTTTGCAAGCGGTCGAAACACAAAAAACCTGGCACGCGTGGACGAAGGATGGGGGGCAATTTATTCCCTATCCGGCGACCTGGTTGAACCAGCGGCGGTGGGAAGATGAACCCCCGATGGCCCCACTGAAACGCAAATGGACCATTCAGGACGCCATTTGATGGCCATTTCCACCACACTGGAGGCGGCTCATGAGTACCGCGACCGGGGCTGGTCGGTGATTCCGCTCCTCCCCAGGGGAAAGACTCCGGCCCTTGAGTCGTGGAAGCCCTATCAAACGCGGCGCGCCACAGACGAGGAACTCCAGGCGTGGTTTGGCTCAGGGACTAATAATATTGGCGTGGTGACAGGGAAAATCAGCAACTTGACCGTGGTTGACGCTGACTCCGCTGAGGCCGTTGCCCACTTCGAGCGGGCCTGTTGCACCCATGGCGAATCCTGCTGGACCTATACCGTGAAGACGGCGAGGGGGAAGCATTGGTATTTCCAATGGCTCCCGGGATCATCGAATTTCCAGCAACGCGCCG
>JAGQKG010000325.1 GCA_020430245.1 Nitrospira sp. | reverse complement strand
AAGAGGACGATCTCGGTAAAGTCACGGCGATTGTCGATGAACTCTTTGTCACCGTGAATAAGGAGAAGCGTGGTTAAGACGGGCAGGTGGCGCGACAAGCAGGAGTTTAAGGATCGTGTGCTGGAATGGACGGTCAAGCTTGACGTGAAAGCTACGGCCATTTACGTCCGTCCGATGCGCAGAAAATGGGCATCATGCTCAACGGCGGGCACGCTTAGCTTCAACGACGAATTGCTGGGTATCGAGCGCGGCCTCGCTGATTATGTGATTGTCCACGAACTGTTGCACTTCTCTGTGCCAAACCACGGCAAGCTTTGGAAATGTCTGATGCGGGTGCATCTCGGGGATTATGAGCAGCTTGAAAAAAGGCTCCACCGAGTGGGATATGCATTGAACAGTTTACATGTCGCGGGCCATGATTAGGCAATGAGTACCCTCTTTTCAATGACTTCAGCCCTCGCGTCCCTTAACCCCCGTCAAACGCTACAGCCTCCTCACGCCGTTTGCGTCTCTGCGAGGAATTTTCAACTTTACCCCTCAGGCACCCAGAAATTCTGTTGGTAGATTCTTCTCCCATGGATGCGTTGTATTACCCCTTTCATTTGTGTCACGAACAGACGCTTCACGAGATTTTGAAGGATTATTCCTCTGCCCACTTTTTGGATTTTATGGCTTTGCAATTCACCCCATTCATAGGGGCAACAGGGTTTCCAGACCGGATGGGAGATTATTATCCTGAACTCCTAGCGAGCGGTAAAATCATTCAAGGGTATGATGTCAGTGGGCCGCTGAGCCCATCGATGGTTGTCGCGGTGAATCAGGATCTTGCCGATCCTCTTTGGCGATCGATCTTTCATGAGGCCTTGAAGGAGGATCGACGGTTTCAGCGCGGGTTAGTAGCATTTTCCCAGGATAACCAGGGCCGAAGTACCGTCCCGATAGACTCTATAGTCTTGATAGCATTTCAAAAGCCGGAACGAGAGTTCGTCTCCTATTCCGTTAAAACCCTTCAGGCTATGACCCGAAGGCGGTTGCCCGAAGATGAGAACCTGGCATTTGAGTATGGGTTTGGGTTAATTAAAACGTCTGCGGCTCTGCGCTACAGTATTCAGCTTTGCCGCCAGCTGGGCCTGGTTGCCGTCACTGATTCCCCTGGGCATCATCAGTTGCTGACAAGGATGTGTCTGCGGGATAGCGTGGATCTTTCGAACATCTGTGTGAAGCGGGAAGGGTACTGAGTTGGACTGTTGAGTAAGGCCGGCTATCGGGGCTCTTCATCGCGAATACGCAGAAAGACCGGAAAGCGAGGAATGCCGTTTTCGGTCAATCCCTGGTGACGAAAAGTAATTCGACTGTGTAGGGGTGGCGGGCGACGGCGTTCCTTATGACTGAGCCCGCTTCCGATAAAGAAGATGACCCCTTCATCCGTTCGCACTTTGAGTGAACCAATCTGACCGGCAAACCGACCCTTGCCTGGTCGATACCCGATGACCGTGGCCTCGGCATCAGTGAATAATTTCAACTTCAGCAAATCCCGACTACGGCCATTGGCGTACAACGCGGTGCCCCTGTGCAACATCAATCCTTCACCGCCTTCATCGATTACCACGTGTAACCATTTCAACAAGTCCTCTTCACTCCCAACCCGCCGTTGGTCAATTATCCCCAGATAGGGAGAGTCGATCCCTGTCTTGAGGCGATTCATCTCGAAGACCCGTTCTTCAAACGTTCCGCCATGTGTCGGGAGATCAAACACCATCAAGCGCACGTATCGCCAGCCATCATGAGCTTGTTGTGTCCGGACAACGGACGCCACCTCTTCATATCGGCCTCGCCCCATCCATAATTCCCCATCCAAGGGAAAAGGCGGAAACCCGTTTGTAAACCATTCCGGCGCCGCAAACACGTTACCGCCTCGTGAAATCAAATGTGTGCCATCCCAACGAGCGCGGACGCCGTCAAATTTTTCACTCACCCGGTATTGGCCGATATCAAGACCCTGCCGGTAGATGTCAGCTAACATCAATTCGGGGATCGTTCCGGCTCGTGTCGTACAGAACAACAAAAGGGTGATCAGGAAGGTGACCGGTAACAGGAAATACCGAAGCCTACGGCCTGCCACCGAACTACTCAATATTTTCATACGACAGGTTGTGGTGAGGATGAGCAAATTAGCGGGTAGTCCTGATGCCTCTGCTCAGGTAAGGGATTTCGCATCATTCTGCGATCGTGTCCATTAGTTCAATCTCTTCAGGTAATAACGCCAACTGTTCGGTCTTAAGGTCGTCTTTCATATGGTGTTCTTTGGTGGTTCCGGTCAAAGGGAGTATTCCGATGTGCATGGCAAAGCGGAAAACCACTTGCGCGGGATTCGTTCCTAAGCGATTGGCGATGGCCCGAATGTCGGGGTCGGCCATTACGTCTCTGTTGGCCGTAAGAAGCGAAAAGCCCTGGTAGATAATGCCATGTTCCTGGCAGACTTCCCTCACTTTTCTATCCCATCCCTGGGAGGCATAACACCGGTTCTGCACGACCATCGGCTTAATTCTTCCCTCCGTACAGAGTTGGGTGAGTTGCCCGGCCGTCACATTACTGATGCCAATCATTTTTGTCTTCCCGGTTTGATAGAGCTCCTCCATGGCGGACCACACCTCCCGGTCCGATTCTCCCAAACCCCACCGGGAATAGGGACCGTGCAACACATAGGAGTCCACATAGTCGGTGTGGAGGTGGGTCAGAGAGCTGGCAA
>JAGQKG010000324.1 GCA_020430245.1 Nitrospira sp. | reverse complement strand
GGTTACCATTAGACTTTATAAAATAAGCTCTTCGTGAAGTGAAATACTAAATCGAAACAAGTAGTTTTATCCGTGGCTTCTCAAAAAATACTTCCCGAATCTTTTCCGCAATCGGATAAAGGTGCCCTTATGACGCAGGCAACTCTTCTCGAACAGGTGACCCACACAATCGTCGAGCGTTTTCACCCCAAACGCATCGTCCTTTTTGGAAGTCACGCGCGGGGCGACGCCGGACCTGACAGTGATCTGGATGTGTTCATTGAAATGCAAACATCGCGACGTCCTCCTGAACGAGCCATCGAAGTCAGTGCCGCATTTGGCCTCCGGCCATGGCCGCTCGATGTGGTCGTGTACACTCCGGAAGAAGTGCAACGTCTTCAAGGAATCAGTGGCACCCTCTTGTCAGTCATTGAGAAAGAGGGAAAAGTGCTCTATGAACAACCCTGAATCAAATTTCACATCCTGGCTCCACAAAGCAGACCATTACCTGAGGAATACATGGCCAATAAACAGGTAAACATCAAGGACCCGGATCTGGCCAAAGTGGGAGTGGCATTAGAACGCGCGGCGGCAAAAGCAAGACAATTAGGATTTGACACCAACACCCCGGTCTATGTTTATCGAAATGGCCAAATTGTCGATATCGTCAAAGAACATCGCACGACCCAATCAAAGAAAAAGACGATAGCGAAAAAAAGGGCACCGAGAAAAACAACGGCACCGCACCGGAAAGCGCAATCAAAAAAGACCCGGTAGAAACACTGACTGAATAATCCACCGATCCCCCACCTGGAAGTCAGCCAACCAGGCCGACGCACAAATCAACAGGCGACCCTTGTGTGAGCCCTCCAAGTTGGGTCCACCATCCGTGAGTTTGCCTCGGTACGCTTTAATTTTGATCCGACGCCTGCCAGCTGGCCCCAGGGAGGGACGCTTTTATCCGTTGCGGACCTTGTCTGAGCCCTGCGAGTTGGGCCGCTCTTCTAAAGGTTAGCGTCCTTCCCTCCAATGAGGCCAGACGGGGCGTCAATGGGTTTGGCCACTTTGACCGAAACCAAAGTGGCTCGTCGTCCGGGGACGAAACCCCGGAAGACCTCAAAATGAAAAAGACGCACCAAGCCAGCGCTCCCCTCCCGGGCCGGCCCCCGGCCCTACCAAATTCTGTACTTTATGTAAGAGGTTGGGTACATTCCAGAGTATCGGACGTTTCGCCCCCATGACACTCTCCTCCACTTTCTCATAAATAAAAGAGATCTCCCGAGTCCCGATTTTCGCGCCTCATCAGCCAAAATCCACCTTCAAAACCTTTTCCCTTACTGAGACACCTGAAGACTAGCCATTCATTGAAAAACCCAGTATGTTAGCATCGCGGAGAGTTACACATTCACAGAATATTTTGAGAACGAAGTATTACGTAAACGCCCATATCTCAAAAAAGACTGGTGCATTCAAGTGGTAGAAAATCCATCGAAGAGCGAACCTCAAGAAGGAAATCGTTTTCGATTTTGGGGACCGATAGCTGAACTTGATGGCCGGATGTTGCGTGTCATCACACTTGCCGATAAAAAGACAATTCACAATGCCTTTCCTGATCGAGGATTTAGACCATGAAATTGAACTATTACCCAGACACCGATTCACTCTACATCGATCTGACCGAACACCCCAGCGTAGAAAGCCGGGAAGTATCGGAGGGAATTGTCCTGGATTATGACGCTGCAGGCAATCTGGTAGGCATTGATATTGATAATGCGAGTTCCAAGGTACATCTCAAGGAATTAACCTTAAACAAACTGCCAGCTTCTGTTCATTCCATAGCCGAATAACACCCCCTTAGGCCTCCTCAAATGTGGCAGGAATCTACTTTCCCGTACTTCGCCCTTCAAGCCATATCTCTATCATAGCGCTCCCCCTTCTTTCGTATGCATCTCTGAAAAATTCTCTTCCTACGTTTCGACGCCTTTCGGGCAGCCTCAGAGGCAAACATCCGCACAAATTGGCGGGCCTTGTTTGAGCAACGCGAGTTGGCCCGCCTTCCTACACCCGGTATTTGCCTCTTGTAATATGGCTGAACGAGGCGTCAATGGGTTTGGCCACTTTGACCGAAACCAAAGTGGCTCGTCGTCCGGGGACGAAACCCCGGAGGACCTCAAAAAGCAAAACGACCCACCACGCAAGCGCTCCCTGCCAGGCAGACCGCCCCCCGGCATCAAAAAAACCCTCACATCACCCCCCAATCTCCCCTCATCACATCACAATCAAATTTCTGTACTTTTTCATAAAGGTTGGATAGCATGATGGTGTCGTTCCCCGGTGTATTCAGCGTAAATGTCGAACGTTCCAAAGAAAAAAATTGTGATCCTTGCCGGTCCAAATGGGTCTGGTAAAACAACCTTTGCCCGCGAGTTCCTTCCAAAAGAAGCTGCCTGTCCACGCTTCATCAACGTGGACCTTATTGCGGAAGGACTTTCTCCATTCAACCTGGAAATAGCCACATTTCAGGCAGGTCGTCTCATGGTTCAAGAAATTGCCAACTGCGTACGTCGTGGAGAAAGTTTTGCTTTTGAAACCACTTTGAGTGGCCTACGATATGCTCGCCTGATCCCTCGATGGAGGAAGAAGGGATATTTTGTCAAACTCATTTTTCTAAAACTGCCTAGTCCTGAAATGGCCATAGCCCGTGTGGCGCAAGGTGGGCATGCTGTGGCGGAAACTATCATTCGAAGAAGATTCCTGGCAGGTTGGCGAAACTTCCAACAGATATATCGACCGCTTGTGAACA
>JAGQKG010000323.1 GCA_020430245.1 Nitrospira sp. | reverse complement strand
TTCCAGGTGTCTTTGTGGGGTTTTGCTATAGAAACCGACGGCATTTCTGGCTTCGACAGGTACAGGGCAGTTTTCCGTTATGGTGCGAGTCGCCATAGTCGAGCGTGAGTTCGGTGCCGGCTTTGATTGGGTGCAAGGCATAAAACTCTGCCCGTTCACCTATTATGCGCATAAAGGTATTGGGTGTGCAGGAATGGTTGATGAACCGGAATCCTGTTGTCTCTGCTGCCCCATCGATCGACTTCCCATTATTCACTTCGACGATGGCAATCCACTTTTGGTTTTTGGCGCGCCTTCGCCCTTCTCGGTGCGTAATGCGTTCCCCTTCATACTCTCCAATTTTTTGTCTGGGTCGCAATGGCACTTTGGTGAATAGGCCGCGGCCTTCAATGCCACTGGGTTTGACTTCCATCGGAACGGGCCATCTGGTTGTGCGGGCCGAAGCTCGATTGGTTGGGGGCATTCGAAGAGTGGAGCAAGAAGCAGTACGTTGGAATATTTTTAGGAAACGGATTTCAGGGAAATGTACAAAATGGGAAGTTGGTGAGGCAAGGATAGAAGAGAGATGAAGGGAAAGGAGAGACGGCACGTGTGTTCCGGCGAAGCTCATTCACTTGATTGGACGAACCGGCAGGGGGTCTGATCATTCTCGGAGACACCGGTGAGTGCACAGGGGATGTCTTAAGGTCAATCACCGCCCAGGAAAGCATCCTCGTCATGTTCCGGCATGAGATCCTCTTCTTCCTCGATGCCTAATCCGCCTTGAAACGATTCCCGGATGGCGAGCACATGTTGATGCGAGGGAGTGCCTTCCATCTGACTCCCAAAACGATCGAGGAACCGATCGCAGAGGTTCAGCCCAAGTTGAAAATATCGGGGGAGGGGACCTTCGGTGACTTGCTGCCAGGTGATATAGATGAGGAACTCCTGCAGGTGTCGAGCCTGTGGAAGCTGTGCTCCCAATTCCTGAAGGGTATCAAACGCGCGCTTGGCTTGTGGACCTTGATCGGCAGAGAATAACGTCTCCGCTTCTAAGATGTCCGATTCAAGATGTCCAAGTTCGCCTTGTTCCTCAGCTTGTTGAAGAGCGTGCATGGCAGCAATGGCTGGATCAAAATTCATGAAAAACCCTTTTTAGGTGAAAATGAGTTATCCGAGCTTCCGGGGAGTGTAACAGATCCCTGACATGCTTGCGTATCCCAAAACAGGCAATCGAAAGACGAAAATTTTATAGGGAAAGGGCCTCTATCCCAGACCTGATGATGTGATGTAGGTTATCATTCGAGTAGGAAAATGGCTCAATAATGGATGCACAATCCGGTCAATACTATCAGCCGTGGGAGGTATTTTGCGAGGCTCGGCTGGACTATGTGAGGGTCTTGGCTGAGACGGTGGAGCAGAGTTTTCTCCGGCGGGATACGACGCATCCGACGTTCTGTGGATGTATCGATTGGCATTCCAGTGTTCATGGTGCCTACGCCTTATTAACTGCGGCGCGACTGACCGGACAACATCGATGGGCGGAAATAGTCGATGCGGCACTCACGCTTGATTGTCTAGAGGCGGAACGGGCCTTACTCAGGAGCGGGGAACTCAATCACGAAATACCCTATGGGTTTTCCTGGTTTTTGAAACTGGCCATAGAACGTGAGCAGGGGTGGGGGAATAAAGACTTGTTACCGTTGGCAGCGGAAATTTCCACAAAGTTGGAACAATGGATTTTTTCTCTTTCCGCTGGAGAGGTTATTTGTCATTTGAAACAGAGGGACTATGGCAATTTGTCATGGGCCTTGCTGAATCTGTGGAATTGGAGTCAATGGAAGGCGGATCAGGTTTTAATCGAAAAGCTTCTTCGGTTTACACGGATGTGGGTTGTCCTTCTGGACGAGGCCTTGCCTCCTTTCTATGACAAGGTGACGAATGAGTTTTTTGCGGCCTCTCTGCAACGGACCAGAACCATTTTTACGATCCTTCCAAAAGAAGAATCTTGGCGATGGTTTGAGTCATTTTGTCCGGACGGCTTTTCCATGGAACCGATCCCCACAGCTCACACGCCACATTCCGCAGGACTCAACTTTAGCCGTGCTTGGGCATTCTGGACGCTCTTTCAATCCACTCAGAACGTGGCATTTCGTGACTTGTACGTCAATCATATTGTGACGCATATGGAGATGCCCCAGTATTGGCGGGATGATTATCGAAAACACGGGCATTGGGTGCCCCAATTCGGTATCTACGCGATTGCATTAAGTATGGAGGGGTAAAGACGCAAGCCCATTAATCTGAGTGCATCCCTTCTGGGCTATTTTCCGCCTCTTCTCTGTCAGCCTTGATCCCTTGCCTCTATCTTTTTCTTTGTATTGCCGGGGTTTCGCCCCCGCACGACGAGGTACTTTCCTTACGGGGAAAGTACCCAAAGCCATATTGGCCGTGGCCTGTCCAATTGAGTTGCCTTCGCGGTTCGCCGAAACCGTCGGCGTGCAAACTCGCTTCGCTCAAGCAGTGCCCGCCTTTGTTCCGGTGACGGTTGCACAGCTTGGCCAGGCCACAAGGCCAACGAAGACTGCGGAAACAATGAATCCTTGTTCATCGTGGAAAACTAACTCGAAGTGCCTGTCCTGAGTCTTTGGGAATGACTCGGGACAAGATCAGTCTTTAGATTAAAGCGTCCGACCCTTGGGCCAGCCAGTAGGCGTCGGGAAGTGGAAAGAGGAAAGGGTGTTTTTGCCTGATAAGTTGACAGAAATGATTGCAATTGCCCGTTCATCTAACAGATCGCTGTAGAC
>JAGQKG010000322.1 GCA_020430245.1 Nitrospira sp. | reverse complement strand
ACCCACGTTGGGCAAATGGCGTTCACCGTAATGCCTTGAGAGGCGAGCTCTAAGGCTAGGGCTTTGGTGAACCCTAAAATCCCATGCTTGGCAGTACAATAGGCTAAATACCCTGCCACACCAAATCGTCCCAAGACGGAGGAGATATTAACGATACGTCCATAATGATGGGGGAGCATATGTGGAATAGCGAGTTTTGAAACCAAGTAGCTGCCTGTTAAATTCACCTGAAGAATATTCTGCCATTTGGAATCATCCGGATCATGGATCGACGTTTGACCTGATGCTCCTGCGTTATTAACAAGAATGTCCAGACGGCCAAATTTCTTGATCACCGTTTTAATAGTATGCTCAACATCGACCCGTTGGGTCACATCGCATTGAACCGAAAGCGCTTCCCCACCGGCCTGAGTGAAGTACCCAGCTGTGCGCTCTAATTCTTCTAACCGTCTCCCACAAATAGCGATTCGTGCCTGTTGCCCCACTAACGCCTGGGCAATGGCGCGTCCAATGCCCACACCACCTCCCGTAACTAGAGCCACCTGACCTTGCAAACTATGGACGTCACCCATCATTCACGTCCTTTCAGAAAGACGAGGCATGTAGGAGCGGAGCTTCCTGGACAATGGCAGACTCACCCAGTACCATCTTTCCCTTGCATGACATCATTTTCCCTCAATAAACCATGACCGGAACACTCTACATTGTCAGCACCCCTATCGGAAATCTGGAAGATATGACCTTCCGGGCTATCCGTATTCTTCAAGAGGTGGCCATTATTGCAGCTGAGGACACCCGACGCACACAAAAACTCTGCACCTATTATCACATCGGCACACCACTCACCAGTTATCACGATTTCAATAAGGAGGAAAAAACCAACATTCTCCTCCATCGCCTCCAGGAAGGAAGTTCCGTGGCATTGGTTTGCGATGCAGGGACTCCTCTTATTTCTGATCCGGGGTTTTATCTGGTTCGCCAAGCGATCAAATCAAATATTCCACTTACCCCTATTCCAGGACCATCCTCCGTTCTTACGGCATTATGCGTGTCAGGTTTGCCAACGGATCGGTTTACCTTTGAGGGATTTGTGCCCAGAAAGCCAGGAGCCAGGGAAAAATTTTTCCAGAATCTTAAAGAAGAAAAGGGTACCATTATTGTCTTTGAAACCCAGCATCGGATTCTCAAAACATTACAAGTCATCACTACCATCATGGGAAACAGACACATCGTACTGACACGGGAACTGACAAAACTCAACGAAGAAATTCTACGGGGAGAAATTGAAGAAGTGGCTCAACAGGTAAAAGGCAAATCGATTAAAGGAGAAATAACACTTTTAATTCAAGGGTTACCTCAAAGGGGTAAAAGGCAATTGGAACCCTTACCCGAAAGTTGCAGCTCAACCCCCATCACACACCTACCTTTTGAATAACCACACGGTAATAATAGTCAAATTTTTCTTGTTTAAGAATCTGGTGACCCTCATTGGTAATGCTTTGCGGGACATTTCGAATTGGTTCGCCATCATCCAACAACACCCTCAACTGATCCCCGCTTTCTAAAGATTCCAGCTTTAGCTTCGTCTTCACAAAGTTGTAGGGACAAATTACACCTCGAAGATCCAATTCTTCCATGTGCTCTCAATATTCTCCCGCCGACGGCTTATTAACAGACAAATTTACTTTCTTCAATCCTGATTAATTTTATAGGCCAAATAACAAAAGAGCGTGCCGGACATTGACCGGCACGCTCTTTTAACCTACAAAACTGGCTTGAATCAGAAACCTATTGAACGGTACCCTTATTAAAGTTCTTACGATCATCGCCGTAGTCTGTAGCTACGGTCTTATCCGTACGTTCATTGACGGTGGTAGGTTGTGGTGCACATTGCCAGCAAGGGGCTGCACCAGTCATCATCCCCACTTCGCTGGTGATGCCTGACTTGACTTGCCCTGGCTGTACTGAACCATCCGGTATCCCAGTGTAAGAACCACTCTTGACGGTAAGTCCCCTTTGGCCGTAAGGATCTGGTTTTTGACCAAACCCTCCACCAAAATCAGGGTTGTCGGCTCCACCTAATAATTGACTCCCGCTTAACACATACACATCACGAACCAGCTTTCTTCCTGTTCCAAACTTTTGGTCTTCCGTGGTTTCATTGTGTGCTTGGATCGTAACGTAATCACCCTTGCCGATAGCTTTAAGATTCGCCATGTTGGTTTTATTGTCGAAATACAGCTCTTTTAAGTTCAAGGCACCACGAAGGGTTTGCCGTTCATCATGGGAACTTCCGCCCATATCGAGCCACAGCCTACCCCCGGCATAATCAATGCCGACAACTTCGCCCTGAATTGTTTCATCTGCTGAGAGGTACCGCAACATATCGTCTTGGTCCATCACCCGTGACCTGTCGCCTACACCTTGAGATTCTCCGACACCTGTCCCGAACCCTGAACTAGCAGGGATACGCTCTTGCGCAACTGCCACGCTGACCGAGCTCGCAAGAATAATTGCTGCTCCGAAATACCCTACCTTCCGCATGTGGCTCCTCCTTGGAAGTGTGAGTGAATAATCAAAAAAACGAACAAATTAAAATTTCTTTTTTAATCTTATTAACGGGGTGCACACTATAGTCAAGGTGAACCCAGCTGTCAAGTGAAAACTGACTATTCTCGACTCCATTTTCGTTATTCGAGTGGATCTGGGAAATTCACCACAAAAACATCAGAACAGTCTAAGGAGTACTGCAAGATCATATGCAATTCATCATCACTCTGGTGCCCGGAGGGAGGG
>JAGQKG010000321.1 GCA_020430245.1 Nitrospira sp. | reverse complement strand
CATGCCTTCGCGAATATCTTCGGCTTGCAGGGAAAGGCCTTTGGGCATGAGGTTGTGAGTATCGATGTAGTTGCGCGCAGCCTTCACGATGCCGCCACGCAATCCCATTTCATGAGTGCCTCCATTCGGAGTCGCTACACCATTGACATAACTTTTGACAAATTCGGCTGGTTCATCGGTCCATTGCAAGGCCACTTCCATCCTCAAGCTCTGGGCAGATCCTTCAGGTCCTGACACGCCATTTTTAAATTGGCGTTCCAGGTAAAAGACGAAATTGGCGGTCGGTTTCCGACTGCGATCCGCCACTAATTTGCGCAGGTATTCCTGGATGCCCTGTTCGTGATGGAAAAGGTGGGTTTCTCCGGTGGTGCCATCTTTAAACGTGAGCTTGAGTCCCTTGTGAAGATAGGCCTTCGCATCCAGTGTGTCCTGCAACAAGGCGGGGTCGAAGTGAATCGTTTTGCCGAAGATTTTGGGATCGGGACGAAAATAGACCGAGGTTCCGGTTCCTCGTGCACTGCCCAAGGGTTTGACGGGACCTTGGGACACCCCCGCTTGATACCTCTGTTCCCACTCCTTGCCGTCACGTTTGACCTGCACTTCCAAATGACGGGAGAGGGCATTCACGACCGAGGCGCCGACTCCATGCAACCCGCCGGAATGGATGTAGCTTCCCGTATCAAACTTTCCTCCGGCGTGTAAGGTCGTCATGATAATTTCCAATGCCGACTTTTTGTGTTTGGGGTGTTTGTCTACCGGAATGCCACGACCGTTATCCGTGATGCGGAGACCCTCACGGGATTTATCCAGTTCCACGATGATGTGGGTGGCGTAGCCATTAATGACTTCATCAATGGCAT
The DNA here is from genome assembly GCA_020430245.1 of Nitrospira sp. GTDB lineage: Bacteria > Nitrospirota > Nitrospiria > Nitrospirales > UBA8639 > Nitrospira_E. The sequence continues at coordinate 1,971 of JAGQKG010000321.1, read as the reverse complement.
TGTCGAGAATTTCCCAGACGAGGTGGTGCAGGCCTGTCTTGTCGGTGCCTCCGATATACATGGCGGGGCGGCGTCGGACAGGCTCAATACCCTCCAGCACCAATATGTCACTGGCATCATATGTTTTACCCATGAACGGATCCTCGTGAGTGAATGAGAATGAAAAAGGTCAACAGGTCCTTTGTGTAGTTCATCAGGAAGCTCAGGGGGCAACTTCTGATTGGAAGATCGGAACGGTTAATTCAGTCGGAATCATGCCGGTCAGGCGACCCCGCTTAAATAACGGATGCCCTTTCCCTCCACGTCCGACCACCTGGTATTTGCGAAGGGAGACGGAAAGGGTTCCACCGTCTTCTTTGACAAGCACCAGTTCCTCCTCCTTGGAAGACAGTAAGCTAAATCCTATCACCGTATCGTTCGCGTCTAATTTCAGGACGATGACTCCACGGCCGGGTCCGGCCAATTGCGCCACCTCCTCAGCCTGACAGAGCAAGGCTCGTCCTTGAGCGGAGACGACCGCCACGACGGTTTTTTTCAGAGGAGCGGTTACCTGGCTGACCCCGACGACTTCTTCCCCTTCCTTGAGCTTACAAAATTTTCGGCCCAGCCGAGTCGACGGCTCCTGGAAGGCGTTGAGTTCAAAACGGATTCCCATCCCGGTTGAGGTCATCGCGACGGCGTCTCCGTATAGACCGGATGGTCTGCTGTCGAAAAGTGGCAAGTCGCGATCTTTTGACGGTGCAAGGGCGGACGGTCCAGTTGTGCGCATACGTGGATCAAAGCTCAATCCCTCAATAATACGTTCGCCATCCTTGAATTTGAAGAGCTTTTGCGCCGGATCTCCAAAGCCACTTCGGGCCGGTGGAATATCGCCAATGCGAATAGAGTACGCGCTGCCGTAATTAGAAAAGAACACCACCGATTCAAGGGTGCTCCCGCCTAAAATCGTCATGACCCGATCGCCTTCCCGAACCCGTGCTTTGGAGAGATCTTTAATGAGGCCGACCCGCCGGATCCAGCCATCTGTCGAAACGGTGATCACCGCATCTTCCTTAACCCGGAACGCGTTCGGATCGAACTCAACTTCCTCGGTTTGACGCCGGCCGATTTTGGTTCGACGTTTGTCCCCAAAAGCGGCGGCGACTTCCTCCAGTTCTTTTTTCACCACATCCCATAATTTGGCATTGGATGCCAGCAGTGTTTTGAGGTCCTTGGCCTGGCGCAGCTTGTCGGCCCGCTCATCCAGCATCTTTTTGATTTCGGTTCGGGATAATTTATAGATGGGCGTTTCCAAAATCGTGTCGGTTTGAACGGGTTCCAGTCCGAATCGTTGTTGGAGTTTAAGGGCAGAATCACCCTTGCCCTCACTTTGCCGGATGATCTTGAGCACCTGATCCAGGGCGTCGAAGATCAGTTTGAATCCATTCAGGATATGGATTCGCTTTTCCAGGACTTCCAAATCGTAGCTGAATCTTCGTTTGACGGTGACAAAGCGAAAGTCGATGAACTGTTCCAGCATCTGCTTGAGATTCAAGCAGTCAGGACGGGCCACGGTCGATCCTGGTACTGGAACCAGGCACGTCAAGTTGACGGAAAAGTTATTCTGCAGCGGCGTATGTTTAAAGAGGTAGGCCATAGCCAGATGGGGATCGGCATCTTTTTGTGTTTCAAGCGCAATTTGAACTTCTGTTGTGGACTCATCCCGGACATCCACCAATTGGGGAACCTTTTTGGTGATGATTAATTCGCCGATCCGTTCCACAATCGTGGACTTATCGACGGCAAAGGGGATGGAGGTTATGAGAATGGCTGATTTCCCGTGATCCAATGCTTTGACTTCATATTCTCCGCGAAGCCGGATTGATCCTTGTCCGGTCTCATACATTTCCCGGATTTCAGCTTTGTTGTTCAAGATTTCGCCGCCGGTCGGGAAGTCCGGGCCTTTGAGAAATTTCATGAGATCGGAAATAG
>JAGQKG010000320.1 GCA_020430245.1 Nitrospira sp. | reverse complement strand
TCGAAACCTTGTGGAACCCTCAAACCTGGAAATCTTTATCATGAATGCTGATGGCTCCAACAAAAAACAGGTCACTGACAATGGGCGTTCGAATTTTGCTCCCTTCTTTACTCACGATGGGAAACGCATCATCTATTCCTCTAACTTGTCGACACCGCCCGATCATCAGGGGCGCCCCTCTTTTCACTTGCATATGATCAATGAAGATGGCACGCACCCCGAACAAATTACCTTCAAAGGGCACTTTAATAGCTTTCCGATGTTCTCGCCTGACGGAAAACAGGTGGTATGGTCATCCGATCGGAATGCCGCCAACCCAAAAGAATTCAACATCTTTCTCGCTGACTGGGTACCCTAATCCGACGAATATCATGTGAACTGAGCGCTTTGATTCATCGCTTTGATCTTCCCTGGTCGAGAGGGAAGATCAAGGAGGGGAAGATGTTCCATAGACGGAAGAAAACATTCGACCAAGGCTATTGACGAATCCCACTTCCCAATCCTGTGACCGATCAAACACCCGCACCTCCTTCACCCCGACGTCCGCAGTTTCTCATCCACCAGAACCCTCTCGTGATATTCGGACTATCCGGCCTCCTTTTCTTTGGCTTGTTCTCTTCTCTTGCCCTAGTAGATAGTCCAACCCTCCAGATCGTTCACAGCTTCACGCATCCGGCCATCGACCATATTGGCAATGTGGGAAACCGATTAGGAGACGGGCTGACACTGGTGCTCATATCATTGGCTATTGGGGCCGTGGGATTTCGGCTCGGATGGCCGACCTGGAAGTCCGCCTGTATTCATACCTTACTCGCACACGGAGTAGCCGGACTCTTTACGCAAATATTGAAACACACCATCGGCCGTCCCCGCCCAAGACTCAAACAAGGCCAGGACTGGGAAATCGCCCCGTCAATTGAAAGTGGATGGGACTCCTTTCCCTCCGGTCATACCGGGGCTTCGTTTGCCGTCGCTACGGTCCTGGCCTATCATTTCCCAAAAGGCAAAATGCTGTGGTTCGGGTTAGCCGCGTTTATTGGAACCTGCCGCGTCATCACCGGTTCCCATTTCCCTACAGATGTGCTTGGCGGTGTCCTGGTGGGGATCGGAACCGCGCTCATCATCATTCATCCTCCTGACAAATGGAAGACGTGCTCGCAGCACACACTCACGCATGGGCTCCCCTGGTTGATTACCGCCTTTGGTATCGTATGGATCATTGTTCCCCATCCAGGCATAGAATTAGAACCATCCCTCTCACTCTTTCTCGGGCTGATAGGCATAGGGCTTGGATTGGGGCTCAGACTCTGGTGGATACGGGAACTCACTTCCGAAAGCCCCCCATCCCCCGGACAATGGCTCCCTCAATGGCCACGACTGCTGATGGGCCTTGGTTTAGCCACCACCACAGGAAGTGTAGTAATTTTGGGAGCAAGTCTGGTAGCTGGAGTCGTTTGGTGGGTAGGGAATCCCATTGATGAGTCGACTCAAAATAGGCTAGGCGTAGAGCCTTGGCTTATTCAACACTCCACCTGGACCGAAGCAGCCCTAGGAATCGGTATGCTCCTCATGGCTTTTCTCACGTTCTCCATCCGCTCTCAAATTCTCATCCTTTAGTCTATTTTTGGCTCAAAAAATTGTGACATCGGCAGACAAAAATAGGAATGTTCCCCTGTCTCCATACAATCCTGTATCGTTGCAGCAAATTTGGTATTCCTCAGGATTACCCAAAAACACACGGGAACTGCAGCAGTTCCTCAAACCCTGGCTTCACCTTTTGCTTGAAACTCGTCTCCTCAACCGTTATAAAAATAGATTGTGTGCCGTTTACCCCATATTCCAAAAACCAAACGAGAACGTAAGGACGATGCATATGAACCAACGATCGACGCCTCCAGTACAACCGTCCAAAAGGTCAACAATTTTCTATCTCCTGCTTCTTTCTGTTCTCGTAAGTCTTACCGCAAGCTGTGCCCAGAAAACATGGGATATCAACAGATACATTCACGCTCTTGAACGCCCGGAACGTGATCAGCACCAACAACCCGAAAAAGTCATCGAGGCCCTGAATCTCACTCCAGGCATGATGGTGATTGATATCGGTGCAGGCTCGGGTTATTTCACCCGTCGCTTCGCAAAATCGGTTGGAGACAAGGGGCAGGTCATCGCCATCGATGTCGAACAAAAAATGCTAAATTACAACAAAGGGGAGTTGAAAAAACTTGGGCTCGCCAACAGAGTCCGTTTTGTTCTGGCCGAAAAAGAAGGTCCCACATTTTCGGGAAACAACGCAGACATGGTGTTCCTATGCGACGTCTATCACCACCTAGAAGACCAGATTGACTATCTGGCCAACACCAAACCCGCGCTCAAGCCAAACGGGCGTGTGGTCATCATCGACTACTACGCCGATGCGCGGTCTGGCACACTCGGATTCTCCAAACAACACCTTGTCTCAAAAGAACAAGTCATCAAGGACATGGAACAAGCCGGCTTTACCTTGTCCAAAGAACACACCTTCCTTCCCCGCCAATACTTCTTAGAATTTGTTCCAACCCAAACAAAAGATGACGGCAGGGCCGGTTAAATTTAATTGGCCCTCTTCCATGATTCCCCAATGGGAATTGCCTCCCCAAGAAAATTCAATTTTCGTCTCCAGGCAGGATGAAAAATTTCCTGAACGCCTAAGGGACTGACCCTTTAAAGATAGCTAGCGCTTGTCTGCACCACCATCAATCTGCCCAAATATCCCTCCCTCCTCACTCACAGGCCCATGCTTGAGTCGTGTAGCACTGTAAGCTTCCCCGTCAAGCGGACAGTTGTAATGTAGAGT
>JAGQKG010000031.1 GCA_020430245.1 Nitrospira sp. | reverse complement strand
CATCGCGAATAGTATGATCTGGGGAGATGGTGATTGGAGAAAGGATCATCCCGCTTTCTGATTTTTTGACCTTATCGACTTCTGAGGCTTGCATGTCAGGGGAGAGGGCTCGGTGAATTATTCCAATTCCCCCTTCCCGTGCTATCGCAATGGCCAATCGCCCTTCGGTTACGGTGTCCATGGCCGCGCTCAGAATAGGGATATTAATTCGAATATTTCGAGTGAGTTGGGTAGAGGGATCAACCTCGGAGGGGATAATATTTGAATGCCGCGGGACCAGAACCACGTCATCAAAAGTGAGTCCCATTCGTAATTGTTTTTCCAACATGCGTTAGGCCTTGTATGTCGTCCCCTGCCGAATTGTGGATGCGAGAAAAATTTTTATCGTAATTTTCTTTTATAAGGCAGTCAATATGGTTCTTGTTATACCTGATGGGCTTATTCAGAAAACACACAAGAATACTCAGGCTCAGTAGCTAGATATCTCCATAATATCGCGAAATCCTGAATGGCCCTATAAATAATGCCAGAGGGTAATCCCTGTATCCTCTGGCATTTGTAGTTATTGTGTGTTGTTGATCCCTGAATTCTGCGGGAGCGATGTGTCTATTCTGCTGCTTCAGGAATAAAAGCCATCGTTTCCTCTTCCTGGAAATGATCTTCGGCTTCCTCTGCCGGCATGAATTCTTGAACTCGCATATTTCCGCTATCAACCGAATAGACGTGTCCTCTGCTGTCAACCCCAATCCCATAGGGAAAGTTGAATTGGCCATCCTGGGAGCCAAAGCCGCCCCATTGGGTAATAAAGTTACCATCTCGATCAAACTTTTGGATGCGTTGGTTGCCGGTATCACTGACAAATACGTCGCCTGATTCGTCTACTGCCACACCCCAGGGTGATCGGAATTGCCCAGGTTCTTGTGCCTGAGCGCTGCTGGCATGGCCTGGCCCAATGCCTCCGCCCCACTTGGTGAGTAATTGGGGAAGAACGTTGGAGCTGGTATCAAATTTTTGAATCCGATGATTACCCATATCCACCACATAGACGGTCCCATCCGTTTGATCCACCGCAATGCCTCGCGCAAAATAAAACTGTCCGTCCCCATTCCCAAAGTTTCCCCACTGCATGATGAACTCTCCCGTTTCGTCAAACTTTTGAACTCGAAAGTTGGCACTATCGACGACATACAGGTACCCGCGGACTCGGTCGACTGCCACCCCCCATGGAGCATTAAATTGTCCTTCGCCATTTCCGCGGGATCCGAGTTTCATCATGTAATGTCCTAATTTCCCATCAAACTTTTGAATCCGATGATTATTGGTGTCGGCCACATACACATTGCCATTTCCATCACATGCGAGGCCCGTTGGGTTATTGAACCCTCCGTTAGCTGATCCGAAATTTCCCCATAACAAGATGAAATTGCCATTTCGGTCGAATTTTTGGATGCGGTTGTTCCCGTTATCAACTACAAACAATGACCCTTGGCGATCAATCGTCAGCCCGTAAAGAGGGCTTATAAATTCTCCGCCATGGAGAAGGGAAGCTCCACGGCCTGGCTTTCCCCATTTTGAAACACAAATATACCCAGACGTGTTAAGAAGGATATTGGCACTGGCAGGAACAGAAACGTTGTTGTTGGCATCTTTGAACCAAACGTAGACGGTTTTTGTGCCATCGGTTGGGGTGGTGGTAAAAGGAATGGTAGCTCCAAATTTTTGTTCCGGTTCCACCTCAACCCACCCAGGCATAGTCCCGCTTGGAGTCATGGGGTTTTCAGAGATGAAATAGGCAGCTACTCCGCTATCCACATCTTTAGCTGAGATCGTGGCGACCATGTCAGGGCTATTGGTCATGTAAGCCCCATGATTTATGACGATGTCAGGATTTTGAGGTGCCGAGATGTCTATCAAAACCGGAATAGCGGTCTGCTCTTCAGAAAGCCGACTTTCGGCTCCATCATCAGTGACGGAGGTCATGGCATAAAAATATGCAGTGTTATTTGTGAGACCAGTATGAATATAGGGGGTGGTCACACCTTCAATCTTAGTAGAGGTGTCTGTAGAGAGGTTTGGTTCGGTACTAAAATAGAGGTTGTAACTGACAGCATTGGGAACTTCGAGCCAACTAAGGATGTTTTCTGTATCTCCGGGTTTTACGGCAAGGTTGATAGGGGCGGTAAGATCGCTGGCAACCCGTTTTTCTTGTTTGCCTCGATTGAGTTCATCCTCGGTTGGGGCAAACTTGGTTAATCGATGGTTACCGCTATCTATCACATACACATATCCCTCTTTGTCCACTGCAATTCCTGATGGGAAATTCAGTTGCCCTTCGGTTAATCCTCGATTTCCCCACGAAGTGAGATAGGTCCCGCTAGAATCAAATTTCTGGACACGGTGATTGCCGCTGTCGACAATATACACATATCCTAAAGGATCGCAGGCGACTCCCCATGGGGCTTTGAATTGGCCAGGGGCATTCCCTTCTTTCCCCCACTTCAAGAGAAAGTTCCCACGTGCATCAAATTTTTGAATCCGATGATTCCCTTCATCGGCAATATAAATATTCCCGACAAAGTCAACTGCGAGGCCACGGGGATAAAAGAAGGCGCCGTCATATCCCCCGTCACGCCCCCACTTGAGCACAGGGGAACCGTCCGATAAGAATTTTTGAATTCTGGCATTGCTGGTATCCGAGACAAACAGGTTCCCTTGGGAATCCGTGGTAATACCCCAAGGGACATCAAATTTCCCGGCCTCGGCCCCTCGCCAGGCAAAACCGAATTTTCCCCATGCGTTAATAATATTTCCTTCGGAATCAAATTTTTGGATGCGATTGTTCCCACTATCGGCCACATAAACATCCCCCTCCGGTGAGGTAGTGATGCCCCGTGGATAGTAAAATTTTCCTTCGGTTGAATCAGGTTCGTCGCCCCAACGGGCAAGAAATTTCCCCGATTGGTCAAACTTCTGAATCGAATGATTGTCTGTATCGCCGACATAGATATTTCCGTCTTTATCAATAGCAATGCCGGTTGGTGATTTGAATTCTCCATCATCGACGCCTTCACACCCGATTTGCATCACTGGGAGATAAGGCGAGGGAATGGACATCACCTCTTCAGATAACAGACTTTCTCCCTCCTCGGTGACCACAGAGATGGCATAGTGATAACAGAAGTTGTTGGCTAGGTCATTATGTTCGTAAGGAGAGATTGCTCCTTCAATGCAATTGGCTTTTTCCTTGGTTATTCCAACTTTTGGGATGAAATCCTCTTGGCCCGCTACTGGTCTGGTCAGTTCGTTTGGCTTAATTTGAACGCCTTTAGTGGTCATGAAATAAATATTGTAATACAGGGCTTGAGGAACGGGATCCCAGGTGAGGGTAATTCGCGTATGATCAGGGATAGCCCGTAGGTTATCTGGGGCCTGTGGAATATTGGCATCCTCATTTTGCCCTGCTCCCCAGTCCTCTACTTCTCCTTCTATGGTCAACATGTTTCGGTAGAGCGGATGTCCATTAAATAAAACATCGAGAAGTTTTGTCATACTGTTCCCCTGAAACTGATGATTCAGTAGTGTGAAATTTGTAAATTTTACAATAAATACAATAACTTACGACAAAAGTCTACCAGGAGAAAAATAGGGAAGTCAAGAAAAGTCTAAGCAGACTATTTACCTCCTAGCCTTCTTTGACAACAAGCCAAATGTGAGGAATAACAGACCAGGAAAATACTCTTACCTTCTATTTAATTTAATTAGAGAAAAGTTTGGGCATAATGACCAAAAAATTTTCCCCTTCCGTTCATTAAGTAATTATTAGGTAAGAATGTGATAGAGATTCACCAGCATTTAAGATGGTTGGCCAATTCCTGATTTCGTGACATTGGCAGCCTGTGGACCCTTTGCACCCTCTACCAAGTCAAACTCTACCGATTCCCCCTCTTTTAGGGATTTAAATCCATCTTCCTGAAGTGCGGAATAATGGACAAACACATCCTGTCCACCTTCAACTTGAATGAAACCAAAACCTTTTCGATCATTAAACCATTTTACGGTTCCCTTACTTCTCATGATTGCCCTCCCCAATTAAAGTACTTGTGGATATATATATTACAAATAAAGTTGTGCGTACTTAAAAAAAAAGCCGAAAAAGGAGTGCGTTCCTCTCTCGGCTTCACAGCGTAATATTCTTCCCACTTCTTTACCCATTACAAAAACGAAGAGGATGTAGCACAGTTTATAGAATCTGTCAATAAATGACAGGAGGAAATACATTCCCTACTATTCGTCTATGGGCTGATTATTGCAGATATCTAGAATGATAATGAGCAAGGAACCCTTCCAAGTCATCTAATATTTTTCATCACTTTCCACTTATTTGAATTGTCCAAGACGTTGATCAGACTTCTCGATCGGTACATTTTTTTTGAACTGCTTCCCCCATTTTTAACCAGCCTGATCGGACTGTGTTTCATCATTTTTACCAAAGAAATGCTGCGATTGGTGGATTTAGTGGTATCCCGAGGAATTGGTTTGTCGGCCTTGGGGTCGATTGTGCTGCATTTGCTTCCTTCCTTTTTAGTCCTAACCTTACCAATTGCTTGTTTGATTGCCTCAATTTCGGCATTTAATCGCCTCTCATTTGACAATGAGGTTATTGCCATTCGAGCTGCAGGGGTCAGTTTTTTTCGTATCACTCTTCCTGTGGTGATCTTTTCCGGCATCGTATTTCTCTTAACGGTATATCTTTCTCAATGGGGTCAGCCGTGGGCTCATGTGTCATTGAAGACTTTGGCTCTGAGCGTCATTGAAGATGAGTTGACGCTAGCGGTTGATTCGGGCGTGTTTAATGAACCGATTCCCGGACTCATGGTGTATGTGCCCCACTCGGAAAATGCCTCTGGCTATAAGGGTATATTTATTTCGGATCAACGCAATCCAGAGCAACCCCTAATAATTGTGGCGGAGAATTTTCAAATGTTGAAACAGAGTGAACGTCAGCAGTTTGGCATTCGATTGTTTAAGGGGGCCATTCATCAAATTCCCAAGGACGCCAATAGTTTTCATCGGGTCACCTTTGATACCTATGATTTTTGGCTTTCTTCGCCTTTTACCTCAGTGAAAGATAAGACAAAGCGGAAAACCTACCAACACCTCACCCAGGAATTGGAAAAATCAGGTGGGACAGATGCTCATGCCCTTCGGCGATTAATAGAATTTCATAAAGATACGGCCTTTCCGGTCGCCACTTTTGTGCTGGGATTATTGGGTGTTCCGGTTGGAATTGTGTCCAAGCGGTCGGGAAAAGCCGGAGGATTTGCGATTGGGGTTCTCGTGGTAATCGGGTTTTATTTATTGAATGTATTGGGAGAGTTTCTCGTGACCACTTTGGTGATTTCTCCGTTTTTTGGTGCGTGGATGCCTAACATTATTTTGGCCTGCTTTACAGGATTTCTGTTATTCCAAGCTCGAAAACAATGATCCAGAAATCTTTTAAACAATTTTAATTATGAAGAAAATTTCTCGGTATGTTTTTGGAAAGTTCAGTCGTGTCTTCGTGATGTGTCTGGTAACAGTGTTGACAATTTATCTCATCGTGGATTTTTTTGAAAAATTGAGAAAGTTTTTGAAATACGATGCAGACTTAACGATTATTTTTAGCTTTTTTGTCTATCGAATTCCCGAAATTGCTTTTTTACTAGCCCCGCTGGCGGCCCTGATGGCCTCAATTTTGACGGTTGGTGGGCTAAATCGGACTCGTGAAATCACCGCAATGCGCAGTTGTGGGTTAAGTTTTTATCAAATTTCTATTCCCTTTTTTATCTTTGGTGGGCTCGTCAGTGTCGTGGGTCTAAGTTTGACGGCTGTGTTGATCCCACTGGCCAATATTAAAGCCGAATTTGTTCAATCGGTCTTGATCCAAAATAAACCAGAACCCCTCTTACTCACTCCGGAACGTTTGTGGCTTCGGGTGGGACGAAATCACCTTTTGCGCATTGATTCGGTGACAGAAGATGGATTTCGTTTGAATGGTATTCACCAGTACACACTTGATGACCGTTTCGGTCTCACAGCCATTCTTGAGGGGGAATGGGCAACATTTGTCGATGAGGAATGGATGATGGAGCATGCAATTGAGCGAACATTTCCGGATGAAGAACGCATGCAAGTGAATGGTATGGCACGGCAGGCGTTGCCCCTCTTCCTTACGCCTGATGATTTTCAGAATTGGCTAGCTCAGTCTCCGGAGCATATGTCGTTGTATCAATTGCATGACTATATTCAGCGGGTAAAAGATGATGGACATAGTCCTCATCGTTTTTTGACTGATTATTGGGCTCGAATTGCATACTCCCTTGTTCCTTTGGTGATGATACTGCTAGGGATTTCTGTGAGTCTTCGAGGAAGTGGTGTGCGTGAGGTTGGAGTAGCCAAGGGGCTGGGACAAACTCTGGTAATAGGATTTTTTTTCTGGGCCGCACATTCGATAGGCATTGTCTTGGGACGAAATGGAGCGGTGTTGCCGATCATTGGCAGCTGGATTGCCACCGTCATGTTTTTGATTATCGGGGTTAATCTTTTTTTAAAACTAAAATGAGGGATCCGGGATTGTCCTGAAGAGTGATAGTGGGAATGTTTGATTGAGATTTTGGTTATTGGTTGCCTCTCACCATAAGTGTTAGTTTTTAATGGTGTGCAATGTATGAAATTGTCAAATTTTCTCATATATACGCAAGGGACTTTCTTAACTCCCCATGTCTTGGGTCCGATAACCATTGCTAGGAAATATAGGAAATAGAGGTCGAAGACTATAGGAAGTCACAAAGCTTCAAGGCGGACAGTTGATAGGGAAAGCTCCAAAACCACCACTTACATGAGGTTGTGATTATCGGATAACAAATTCAACAGGTGACAAGGGCAAACTATTCGTGAGGATAGGGCGCAAAGCCAAGAAACCCTGAGAACGTTGTTTGATCGGGGTTCGTCTGGTTGCCGAACTGTGTTAGTAGGTCCATGCGTACGTTCATGCGCCCATTCTATGGATTAGGGCGCTTTTTTTTTGGTCACCCTGGAAAGGCCAAAAAATGGACGAAGACGCACAACATTTCACAGAGCTAGCAGTTGGTGTCAAAGAACTCGACTCGTCTTTCCACGCCTCGAATGATCCTGGCAAAGCCGAATATACAGAGGTACAGGACCAGTTCGATCAGGAGCAAATTACCCAGATTTTATTGGAGTTTCTCCCAACCATTCGTCGAATGGCTGGAAGCATTGCGTTCAAAAATTCCTTTTCCCTGGATGTCGAGGATTTGACGAGCGCAGGGGCTATGGGCCTGTTATCGGCGCTGAAACGCTATGATCCAACACGGGATATTAAATTTCGCACATTTGCTGAATATCGCATTCGTGGCATGATGTTAGATGAAATTCGGGCGATGGATTGGGTTCCTCGGTCTGTTCGGTCCCGCCGAGATCAAGTGCGCCAAATTGTTGAAGACCATCTTCAGAGAAACGGGGTGCCACCCACCACACAGGAATTGGCCACGCTGTTGGGCGTTCCTATTGAGGAAATAGAAGGCGTGGGAGGGTGTGATCCCCGTTTAATTAGTCTGGATGAGCCGGTTGGGCAAGGAGAAGATGAATGCACCCTCCGTGATGTCTTGCCGGATGTTAACCATCTGGACCCCTTTGTGGCCTGTGCGGATGCAGAAATGAAAATGGCATTGTCAGCGGCGCTCCAGACACTATCGACACGCCAGCAAGAGGTGCTTCAATCGTATTATTATGCCGGATTGACGATGAAAGAAATTGGTCGGCAAATGGGTCTTACCGAGTCTGGCGTCTGTCGGGTGCATTCCGGTGCACTCCGACATTTACGCATTGAGTTGAAACGAATTGAGGATGGGGGACCCAGTGCTCCTCGCCCTAAGAATTTACGAAAAACACATGTAGTCGATGATTAATTAAATGGTGTGCTTATCGAAAAATTCGTGCCCGCCAATTTTTGCCACCTTACGATTGAACTGAGCCCACCGGGGAGTTTTGACTAGTTGGGGATTATAAAACAGCACAGCCCCATCCACCACCTTTCGCCCGTCTTGCACAAGCCTCCAAGCCAATAAACTGTCTAGCATTATTCGATTTGTAAGATCAAATTCCACTTCTTCCGGATTACGTCTTATCCAAGGTTCAAATTGTTTGGCACGAAGAACCGTGCCCTTGACTGTGCCATCGCTGTGGTATTTGTGAGTCATCCGGTTCCGAATGACGGCCGCGACAGCTAACTTTCCAGCAAAACTCTCACCACGGGCTTCCAGATAGATGGTTAGGGCCGCTAATGTGTCGTCGCTATGGCTAGATTTCTGCCTGGGAATCGTTTCTAGAGGCAATGGTGACCCAGCCGAAGAAGACGAAAGAACCCATGCGATATCAGCCGAATTTATGGGAGTAGGTGAGACGGGGATTAGGCATAGGGAGAAGGTTTCTATACCGATGATGAAGAAAAAAGACAAAAGGGTTCGGTTTTGTTTCATTTTATCCTTTTAATTAGTGAGGTTTTTGATCGTTGTTTTTTGTTTAGATGAAGGATCAGGTTTCATGAAACGCTTCTCTGGCAAGGTCTTCGCAATGTATATGCCATTGACAATTTAGATTGTTCAATGACCTATGTTTATGGGAGTCTCATATTGTAGATGGGAGTTTGGTGGTGGATTTTTTTTGTTTTCATAGATAACTAAGTGGCTTTTCTTCAGCATGATGTCGTGGTTCTGAGACATCGAAGGTGAGGCAAAAAGGTTTTGAAGTTCATAGTGATTGGAAACAGGGCGATTTCGAGATTTTTGTACTGATCAAAAATCTGACACTCTTAAAACTGGGCTCAGTGCCGTATCGTAAAATATGGTGAATGACCAAGGAATCTATCGAAATTGTGGTCTGTTGTCCGATTTTAGTGATGGAGGAGAACATGAGGGTTTCGTCGGTGAGCAAAAGAGTATGGGAAATAATGATATGTCTCGGAGTGGGTGTCATTCTTCTGGGTACCTTACTACTTTCCAATGGTTGGGCTCAGTCAGACGAGATACCAATCCTGCCTAGTAAACCTCTCGCGAACGCTAAAGTGTATTTGATGGCCGGAGATTACCGACGAGCGGTGGAGGCTTGCCAAGAAAATCTTGACCGCAATCCCTCGGTTGAAGCATATGTGTACTTGGCCTACGTCTATCAGGCAATTGATGGCTATTTAGCATCATTAGCGAAGCAGGAAGATTATGTGAAAATTGAGCAACTCGCGCTGAATTTGACCACACGGAAAGTTCTTGATCTCATTGATCCGCCAAACGTCATGCCTCGTATGGCCCAAGAAATCATTCATGAAGGCATTCGGCAACAATTCGATGTGACAGCAGCGATGGCCAATCGGTTGAGTCGGACACGGACGGATGAATTGTGGGCACAACAAACCCGTTGGCGTGAGGTGAAGCCTGATTCATGGTGGACGGGGACACCAGATGAATGGCGGTGGTGAATTCTTTTCCTGCCTTGACTGTGAGTGGCGAGAGCAAGCGGATGCACAAGTGTGTCTCTCCTGAGTCAGTTTCGCGTGTATGAGTTGAGTTGACAGTCCGATAAGAGCGGTTTTAGGATGCATCACAGTCTGGACATTTTGTCGTATTTATCCAAGGAGGCAGTCAGTGTCTGATTTAGTGGCCAAAGCCGATGCAGCGAACTGGGATGGGGAAGTACTGAAATCTTCAGAAGTGGTTATGGTGGATTTTTGGGCGGTCTGGTGTGGACCCTGTCAAATGGTGGCCCCAATCGTCGATGAGCTTGCACAGGAATATCAAGGGAAACTCAAAGTCATGAAACTCAACACCGATGATGCTCCAGAAGTCGCGGGAAAATACCAAATCATGAGTATCCCAAGTATTCTCTTCTTCAGGGGTGGCCAAGTTGTCGAAAAAATTGTTGGGGCAAGGCCGAAGCAACAGTTCAAACAAGTCATTGATTCGCTCCTGGCTCAATCCTCTTCCCCTGCCTGATCGGCGGGACCGATGACTCGGTGTTATGCTGACCGAGCTACATATTTCCAACTTTGCCCTCATTGATCAGCTCCATCTGGAATTTCCCCCTGGGTTTCTTGTCTTGACGGGGGAGACCGGAGCTGGAAAATCTCTTCTTATTGATGCTCTGGTGTTACTCACCGGGGGACGAGCCTCTGGTGAACATATTCGGTTTGGCGCTGATGAAGCTCTGTTAGAAGCCTGTTTTGTCATTCCACCCAATCATCCCCTTTCGATCAGGTTACAAGAGGACGGATACCTCTTACCCGACCAACAGGACATTATCATTCGTCGAATGTTATCCCGGTCTGGGAGGACTCGTAATTTCCTCAATGGGCAACTGGCCCCTCTTCAAACCATTCAAGAAATCGGTCCACAACTAGTAGATATCCATGGCCAACATGACCAACAATCATTGCTTTCCCCGAAGACCCAGCTCAAATTGCTGGATGCGTTTGGGAATCTTGAGGAGGTCGTCGGATGCTATCAGGAGATGCACCGAGAATGGGTCGAGAAAAAGGCGGCTTTGGAGGAATACGTGGTCAAGTTCCGGGATCAGACCAATAGGCAGGCTATCCTCCAATTTCAATATGACGAACTGGCCAAGATGCAATTGCAGTCTGGAGAAGATGAGTCTCTCAGCCAGGAATATCATCGGTTGAAACATAGCGGTCGATTAGGAGAATTATCAAATCAGGTTTTTTCGGCGTTACATGAAGGAGAGCAATCGGTTCTGGATCATCTGGGTAAGGTGACTGAGTGGGTGCAAGAACTTGCAAATATAGATGCGCAAGGCGAATCATGGGTTCCGTTGTTGGAATCAGCGACCGTGGCCTTGCGGGAGGTGACCGATAACCTTCGGGATTACCGAACTCGGATAGAGTACGACCCGGAGAGAATGGATCGGATTGACAGTCGGTTGGCCGGTCTCCAGCGGCTTAAAAAGAAATATGGAAAGCCGCTCGAAGATTTAGTGGAGCTTACCAAAACCCTGGAGCATGATTTAGCTCTACTCCAAAATGGAGAAGAGCAGGTGGTGCATCTGCAGGAAGAAGTGACCAATCGGTTGGAAACGATGAAGGCCCTGGCGGAAAATTTGTCGTCCCGGCGGAAAACAGTTGCGAAGCAGTTGGTCAAAGAGATCAAACAGGAATTAGCGGCTCTAAAAATGTCGACGATGGAGGTGCAGGTAAATATTGAAATGGCCAATGGAGACAATCAATTTGGGTTGGCAGGAATGGATCGTATTGAGATGCTTGTGGCCCCCAATCCTGGAGAACCGTTGATGCCCTTGGGCCGAATCGCATCCGGCGGAGAATTGTCTCGAATCATGTTGGCCTT
This sequence comes from Nitrospira sp., assembly GCA_020430245.1. GTDB lineage: Bacteria > Nitrospirota > Nitrospiria > Nitrospirales > UBA8639 > Nitrospira_E. The sequence goes on along the minus strand of JAGQKG010000031.1, from coordinate 14,413 downwards.
AAAAACGGTTTTTGCGGAAAATGATCAGACGCCCGTCGTCATTTTTGATGAAATTGACAGTGGGATAGGTGGGGAAGCGGGAATAATTATGGGAAGTCGTTTGCGTCAGTTGGCTCAATTTCATCAGGTGTGTTGTATCACCCATCTTCCGCAAATTGCTTCACAGGCTCATGCACAATTTGTGGTTGAGAAAACAACGCTAGATGCTCGAACACTAACGAAAGTACACGAAGTCACCGGGGTTCACCGCGAAACCGAAATTGCCCGTATGATGGGTGGAGGCACGCTGACTCCAACCATCAGAAAAACCGCCGGTGAAATGCTGGATCGAGGAAGCAGTTCGCATGTAGGCGCCAGGCTCAATAAGCCGAAAAAAAAATCTGCCAAGACCTAATCTAAATTCGAATGAGCTTGGTAGATTCAAGAAGCCATTCATGAACGAGTTGGGAAGCCCTTTCTCTTCATTCGCGAGTTGTTAAGATCCGGCTTTCCAAAAACACACGACCGCCATGCGTTTTGAAGCTAACGCATGATCCCAACCAAAGTACCCGGTTGCAGAATGGATGAGATCCGATTTATAGACAACTAGGCGGTTGAAGACATACGGGACCTCTAGGATTTCGTTGAACATGGTAGGATCCATTTCCTGGGATACCCCAGGCACTTCGCTAAGACTTTCATAGTCTTTTGGACAATAATTGCCGTCTGGTGGTTCTCCGGGAAGATGTAAGCGGTAAAACGATGTGCCGCAATGGGTGGTAGGTGGGCTTGGATGGAGGTAGAGGACTGCGGCGTAATCGCAAGTGCTGGCTGAGTCGACATGTGGACGGGCGACTCCTTCAGCTCCCCCGCAAAGCTGAATGTGATTGTGTCCGGAAAGTCCTGCCTCGCTATCCGATTGGGGAATGAGGTTGGGAACACGTAAGTGTGTAATCACGTAACCTTCTACGGTGCGCAGTTCATCGGGAGTCAGAGCGCCAGGGGCACGCATACCGGGCCAGGGTTCTGGCCGCCAGGGAGATCCCAGGGTCCAGGTTGAAATAGCAATACAACGTTGGGCAATCTCTAATGCATTGGGTAGGGCCTGATCCTGAATCCAATAATCCTGGCCTTGAATTAATTCGCGATAGGGGAGTCGGTTCATGAACAAGCCAAACAGAGATGGTAATAAGAGGAGAATATCCTGAAACAACGTGAGAATTCGTGGGTCCGAGGGGCACCATAAAACGTCCATCTTATTCGGGTCAAGAGGAGTATACTGTTTTGATGGTCTCGTGAGAATAGGGTGGAGATCATGATAAATTACCAACGAATATGTCTTCCTAAAAGTGATAGTTTGATGCTGTGAAGCTTGAATGTATGAAGGAGACTGAATATGCTCAATCCGGCGGTATCTGACATTGATCAACAGTTGACTGAAGTGCTTCAGACTCTCCAAGAAGAGGAGGTCACGCGTCACTATTGGGAGCAGGGAGAATTTTTGGCCTTAGAGCATTTGATACCCATTCCACTTGTCCAGGAGTTGATGCGGGAAGTCGAGCGCGTGCGGCCACAGATCCACCGAAACTTTATCCCAGGACATAAAAAGGGGGGGAGTGTCAGTTTTTATCTTCTGCAGCAATCTGCTCCCGCCATTCTTGCGTTCTATCACCATCAGGGATGGATCAACCTCTTAAGCCAAATTGCCGGAGTACCGTTAATGCTGTGCCCTGAAGAGGACCCCCATTCCTGTGCACTGTATTTTTATACCGAGGCGGGAGATCATATCGGGTATCATTATGACACCTCATATTACAAAGGTGATCGCTTTACCGTCCTACTGGGGTTGCAGGATCAATCGAGCAGCCGACTGGTCTGCCGTCTGCATACCAAGGAACCTGGTCGAGAAGTGAAAGAGGTATCCCTCACGACCGATCCAGGCACATATATTTTTTTTAATGGCGATAAATTGCACCATGCCGTTACGCCGTTGGGAGCGGGAGAAGAGCGAATTGTGCTCACGCTTCAATATGTCACCAATCCGTCCATGGGGTTGGCCCAACGATGGTTTTCGAATATGAAAGATGCGGTGGGATATTTTGGATGGTCGGCTATGTTGCGAAGGCCTCGTCGTTAAGGCTTGTCCTGCAGCCTGCCTCAGCGTAACCCAATTACGAGGACAGTCGTATTATCTTCTCCACCTAATCGGTTGGCAGTCGCCACAAGTGTGCGGCATATCGCTTCAGCGTGTGGCGCCTCTTCCCCCACAATAGTTTGAATTTCCTGATCAGTTAACATTTTGGTGAGTCCGTCTGAACACAACAAAATGAGATCAGAGGGATTAAGTGCGAAGGTCTGAATTGTGGGATGAGCCTGAGGTTCGATTCCCAGGGCTTTGGTCAATACATGACGAAGGGGATGAGTGCGAACCTCTTCCACAGTGATGAGATTTAGGGCCAATCGCTCTTCCATGAGGGTATGATCTTTGGTCCAGAGCGAAAGTGTGCCCTGCCTGAAGAGATAGGCCCGGCTGTCCCCGGCATGTGCCACGCTTGCCTGGTGTCCTATAGGAGAGTGTATGATGGCGACCGCGACAATAGTTGTCCCCATTCCTTCCAGGCGTTCGTCTTCTGCCGCTGCTTTTCGAATACGTTGATTGGCGGCTTCAAGAGCTTGCCCCAGCAGCGATTCTAATTCGTCAGGTTGAAGGTATGGAGATGTTTCAGTCGAGAGTTGGGTTCGAATGACATCGGGAATCGTTTGGACGGCAATTTGGCTAGCTACCTCTCCCCCCGCATGTCCGCCCATTCCGTCTGCCAACACCCATAGTTGTAAGGTATTATTGAGTGAAAAGGCATCTTGGTTCAGTTTTCTAACTCGACCCAGATCCGTCAGCCCGATGCCGGTCCAACTGTCAGATTGTTGCGCTGATGTCATAGGGAGGCAATGTATTCAGGGGGGCCATGCCGTTGAACCAGACGGTTGTAAATAATGTCGGCCAAAGGTACCAGGTTTTTGCAATCTGCCTCATTATATTGGATGAGCACCTCTCTAGAGTCTGCTTGTCCAAGTTGCGATTCTTCCCATAGACGGACCGCATCCCACCCCGTAAGTCCTTCCAGCGAAGTCGATCGAAAACACCCGACTTCCGTCTCAATTGCCTTTAGCCCGCCTCTTAATCCAAGACGTCGGGCCGCAAAACATAAGTCGATATGGGGATGGTCAAGCGTCAAGTCTGGATATTTGGCTTTCAGAAAAGGCAAGTCAAAGCCTGAGCCAAAGAAGGTTACGAGAAGATCATAAGAGGCAATCTCCGCTTGCAGTCGTTCATTGGATAAATTTTCTCCCCGAATGAAAGTGGTCATGCGACCTTTTCCGTAAATTCCTACTACGGTAATTTCGCCATCCGGTAACGGAATTCCGTTTGTCTCAATATCCAGAAATGCTGCCTGAGACCGAAAATTGGGGTAAAGACGCCAGTGGTCCCGCGCTTTCAAGATATTGGTGAAGAAACGGGAATTCTGCGCCTTCCACTGTTTTCGTGCTTCCAGAATGTCTTCATCGTACTGTGCTTTCTGAAACGAGGAAATGCGGGGAGCGATAGGTTTTTCGAGAAAAGCGTCCCACGTGTCAATGCCATTTTCCCACCAGAGGCGTTCAGTGGATTCTCCAATGCCGGATAAAAAAATAAATGTGGATTGTATCATGAGTCTGAATGCGAAAAGAGATTAATTCTAACCTTGATTTCACCAGGAGGACAAGCTACATTCGTAGCAAGCTTTAGATGTCCTTTCATAAAAACAACGAAGGTGCCCCTAGGCTTGTTGGGGTGTGGCCTACTCAAAGCCTTAGTGAGAATCTATGGAATTCCGTCCGCAGAAAATCAAAATGACCATCGGTGGGATACAAGTGATTGCACAACTAAAACCGAATCGAACCGCACAGGCGGTGGTCGATGCTCTCCCTGTGGAGGTACCGGTAAATCAATGGGGAGAAGAATTTTATTGCAACATGCCGGGAGTCAAAGACTATCGAGAAGTTGCTACCACTCAGGTGAAAGTTGGCGATGTAGCTTTTTGGGGCATGGGGGGGATGTTGGCGGTCTTTTTTGGGCGCACTCCCATGAGCCTCGGCGATGATCCGGTTCCTGCTGATCGGGTAAACGTCATTGGAAAAGTGATAGGTGATCCGAAAGTGTTGATGGAGGCTTCAGGGGCGTCCCTCATGAAAGTGGAATGGCTTCCTGAAGGAACCTGATGCGGCTTAATAAAGTTCGTGTGTATCATTTGGCCGTCTCAATCATTGAACGATTACAATCGAGTGGATTGTTGCAGATTCAGGGAAAACCGGAAGTGGTTATTCAGAAATTGGAATCAGCCATTTTATCCGAATTACAGGTGGAAGATCGGTTGAATGCAGATGTCCGGGAGATGTTGAAACAATTTGAACGAGAGTTTGCGGAAGGTCGAGCGGATTATCAAAAAATGTTCACGATGGTGAAGCAAAAGCTCATCAAAGAACGCGGGATTATTCTATAGGGCACCGACAGAATGTACCCTGTGAAGCCAGTACGGCTAGACTGATGATGAATACTCCTATCCTCAGCGATGAAAAACAAACACATCTTGCGCATGTCATTCTGACCAGTGTCACAGGAATGTCCGAAGTCAAAATGGTTGGCGATTCTGCTCACGCCCTTCGTGAAGTGAAGCGGGTGCTGGCAGAGCACATGCAAGCTGAAGAGGAACTGGTTCAAAAGGTGCGGAGTCGATTACATTCCTATGCACGGCCGATTCCAGAAGGTTCCCAAGAGTGGGATGTCCTTTATCAAAAAACCTACCAGGAAGAATTACGTAAGCGGAACCTAAGCTGAAGAATTCCTCTTTTTTCCCTCCAAATTTCTTTCTTTTCTGTGACTGTGTCTCAATCCCTTCTTCGCGCGGACCCTATCTCTGGAACTCTCCCGAGGGCCAATGGTATGGTTCGGCAGGGTTCCCCTGATGAATGATCGTGAAAAGACCATGCATGCTCTTGGAGCCGCCACCCTCTCCATTGTACCGGGTATCGGTCATCTGTACTTAGGTGTCAAACGCGGGAATATTTTTCTGGTCTGTGGGATTTTTTTATTGATTATTTCCAAATTTTTCTGGCCGACAGGGTGGCTTATTTACATGCAATTTGCCATTTTGGCAGGCTTCGATGCCTTTGCCTTTGGCAAGCGCGGGAGAGGGCTATTTTAACATCTGTCAGGCATATGGAAACCCTAGAGATGAACCAGAGTGATCGTCGCTTGGTTAGCCTTGTGACATTAAAATTGACTTGTAGTCTTTTGTGGATCGTAATTGGGTTGAATGCCTCACTGGCTCAGGCGGCAAATTTGTCAGTGACCGATGTACTCACATCTCCAGGGAAGCCCATTCAATTACAGGCACGGTTAACCAATCCTGAGGCAGAAGGGGAGATTGGTTTTCCGGATCAGCCCCTGGAATTTATTGTTCATGGCCGGACGGTGGGCCGGGCGAATACGGACGAGAAAGGATGGGCTCGGCTCGATTTTGCTCCCAGTATGCGTGGGAATTTACCAATCATTGTGAAAGTGGTGACGCCATCGAAAGTAGATGCCATCGAAGGGAAAGGGGTCCTCTTATCCTGGGAACGCCGTCGCCCCATACTGCTGATTGACCTGGCGGTGTTAGTGGAAGGGGAGCTGGTTACGGATCCGCCTCCGCCTGAACTCTATAAAGATCCCGGCCTAAGATTAGGAGATGCCCATCCTGCAGCGGCGGCAGAATTGAGTAAACTCGCTGAATTTTATTACAACCTTGTGTATCTGGATTTGACCGGGCAAGGGCATCTTGAAGATATTCAGGATTGGGTGCGCGAGCATCAATTCCCTCCGGGAATGATTAGGATCATTCCGAAGACCCCAACGGCATTGACCGAACTCATACAGGATTTAAAAAAGGAGGGTTGGGAAAAGGTGAGTGGTGGTATCGGGCGCACGGCAGATTTTGCCGAAGTCCTCGTTCAGAATCGCTTGCAAACGGTGATTTTGCCGTTACCACAGACGAAGGGGGGCTTTCCACGCAGGGCAATTGTCCTCAGTGATTGGTCCCGTGTTCGACGGCATCTTTAATGAAAACAACGAGCAAATAGCTGGGAGATCAATGATACGAAGAGGTAGGTGGGTATTTGAGAATGCCATATAATTTTCTACTCATGGAAAAACAGTAGGGAAGATGTCCTGGTGAAGGCCGCACGACCCAAAACCCGTTTTGTGTGTCAGGAATGTGGACACCAAGGAGTCCGGTGGAGTGGCCGGTGTCCGGAATGTGGGCAATGGAATTCCTTACGGGAGGAGGTTGATCGAGATCTTTCCCCCCTTCAACAACGAAGTGTCGCCGGGGGAACACCAGAGGCTGTTCCAATCACCTCCATCGTGCAGACTCAGGAGTTTCGGCTTCAGGCTGGTGTTGAAGAATTGAACCGAGTACTCGGTGGGGGAGTGGTTCCAGGATCGGTAGTCTTGATTGGAGGTGATCCTGGAATCGGTAAAACGACACTTCTGCTCCAAACGCTGTCCTCATTGGGAACGGCCAAACAGGGCGGGTTGTATGTATCAGGAGAAGAATCCCCTCAGCAAATTAAAATGCGGGCGGATCGTATAGGCATTCAATCCCCCAACTTGTATGTGGCGGCGGCGACTTCCCTGGAAGAAATTTTTAAAGTGGCTGAGCAGATGAATCCCGGCGTCATCGTCGTGGATTCCATTCAGACGGTTTTTACCCAGGAACTCACATCGGCGCCAGGGAGTGTCAGTCAGGTCCAAGAGGTTGGTTGTCGCCTGATGTGGTATGCCAAGCGGACGCATGTCCCTATTTTTATCATCGGGCATGTGACGAAGGAGGGGGTAATTGCGGGGCCAAGGCTTCTAGAGCATATTGTCGATACGGTATTGTATTTTGAAGGAGACAAAGGACAGAGCTATCGCATACTTCGAGCAGTGAAAAACCGTTTTGGGCCGACCAATGAAATCGGGGTTTTTGAAATGAAGGATGAGGGGCTAACCGAGGTGGGGAATCCCTCCGAATTGTTTTTGACGGGACGAATCGGACATGGTGCTGGATCTGTTGTTGTGTCGAGCGTGGAAGGGTCTCGGCCCTTATTGGTTGAATTGCAGGCTCTGGTGGCGGAGACTACCTACCCTATGCCGAAACGTATGGCCAAAGGTGTGGAAGTGAATAGGGTGTCTTTGCTGTTAGCCGTCTTAGAAAAACGATTAGGGTTGCACTTTACCGGGTACGATGTGTATGTGAACGTCGTGGGAGGGCTTCGGATTGAGGAGCCGACGGTTGACGTGGGCATCGTCTGTGCCGTGCTTTCCAGTTTTCGGGAGTTGGCGTTGGACCCCAGATTGGTTGTAATGGGCGAGGTAGGGTTAGGCGGAGAACTCAGGCCGGTGCAACATGCGGACTTACGCATTCGTGAGGCGATGAAGTTGGGGTTTCAACGCTGTGTGGTTCCTGAGCCGAATCTGAACCAATGGAAACCTATGGTTGGCATGGAAGTCGTTGGTATTCGTGATATTGGTGATATTTGGGAAACGGTTGTCAGTCCTACCTCATAAACGACGTGGTCAATCGGATTTTTCAATGAATGCTGTCAATCGATGGTTCTTGTTGCCGCTAATGTTCCTCGTTGGATGTGCCGGAATGTTTCAGGGATCATTACGACCACTTGAAGACGGGCCCGACCGACAGGAGGTATTCCAAGCCCTCAGTCAAAAGGAGTTGACTATTCGCACTCTTCGAGGATTATTTCAGGCGTCAATCTCTGGCTCTGGAGTGCCGGTTTCCCAAAAAATACTTGGTACGATTTCGTATGTGCATCCCGATGTTTTGGACTTGGAAGGCTTTATCCGGATGGGTGTTCCTGTAATGAATTTTCATCGCAGGGGCAACGACTATGAACTGTATGTACCCAGTGAAGACAAGGTAATCACCGGAAGAGTAGATGCGCCCCAGGAGCATTCACCATGGGATCATACTGTGATGCTGAGCCTTCGTGCTTTGGATGCCGTCCTGGGAAAGGTTTCCGGGGTTTCAAGTGAGGAAGCGGTTGTATGGAAAAATAACGAACGCTATCGCATTGATCTCGCTTCAACACAATCCTCATTCACCTCATCTCAGGATGATTTCAACGTACGGACTTGGGTGGATGCCCAGACCATGGACTTGACGTCGATTGAATATCGACGTTCCTTCGATGACATCGTCGTATTTGTGGAGTGTGAAGATTATCGAGAGGTGAAAACCCCCACGAGCAAAGAAAGCTCTTTGGTTCGTTTGCCGTTTCTGGTTCGGGCTACCGACTATCGAATTAATGGTGGATCCATTACCCTGCGCTTTAAGGAATTTATTGTTAATGCAGCCTCGTAGTTGTTCTTATGTGTCAAACGACCACTAATTCCCCAAGCCTGGACCCAACAACTCTATGCTGTTTTTAGCTCTAGAATCCGCGACCTCCCATCAGAGTGTAGCTGTTTTTCGCGATCATCAGCTGTTAGCCAGTCTGGATTGTGAGGCGAGGCAGCCTCTAACCCCGCAACTTATCCCAACCATCGATCGACTGTTATCTTCGGTTTCTTTGCAGTTATCAAATCTTGAAGGTTTGGCGGTGTCTATAGGACCGGGAACTTTCACGGGATTACGAGTGGGACTGTCGACCATGACGGCCTTTCGGCTGGCTTTACAGATTCCTTTGGTTGGAGTCACCACACTCGAAGGACTTGCCTGGAATCATCCTGTTACGGAACTCCCTCTACTCAGTACTGTTGGTATTCGGGAGGGGATGGTGTATTGGGCACTATTTCGTTGGGAGAATCAACAGATGGTATGCGTGAAAGAGTCACAAATCGGGGACATCCTTGACGTCTGTAGTAGCCTGACCGAGCCGACCATTGTGCTCGGGGATGGGTGGATGCGGAATCGGGAGGCCCTCCTTCCAAAAGGGTTCTCCATTGTCGAAGCTCCTCCTGAGAAGCAATGGCCATCGGCTAAAGGGATCGGAATGGCAGGAAGGGGCCTGCTGGAACGAGGCACTCTCCTTCCTCTAGGCTGCAGCCCACAGTATATTCAGCCATCATATGCAGAAATATCGAAGACTAAAAGTTTGAATACTCTCGGATGAGGTTTTTTGAGTATCTGTTCGTGTGAGATAAATGGAGGAGCAGGAGCATGAACGCAAATGACTCAGTTGTGGATACTGATCCATCACACCAGGAGGGCATTCGATTGGCCACATTGGCTGATTTGGATGCCTTGGTCAGTCTGGAAGAGTCCTGCTTTTCTGTCCCATGGTCGAGAAAAAGCTTTGAAGCCGAATTGTACGGGAATTCCTTCAGCCAGATTTTTGTCATTCCAGGTCCAAGGGAACAACCGGAGATTCCCTTGCTGGCCTATATCTGCGTGTGGGTGATTTTTGAAGAAATCCGCTTTTTAAATCTGGCCGTCCACCCTGATTTCCGTGGACAGGGATTGGCTAAGCAGTTAATTTTACAAGCATTATACATCGGGAGTGTTCGGGGGTGTTGTCGGGGGATGTTGGAGGTTCGCAACTCCAATCAGATGGCAAAACATCTTTATGAGGTCTTTGAATTTAAGGAGTATGGCAGAAGAAGTTCCTACTATACGAATCCAACCGAGGATGCTATCCTTATGATCCTGGAGCCTATTTCTAAGATTCTATCTGCCAAAAATGATCTCCGGGGAATCTCGGCCGAATGTCAATAAGAAACGCTCACCAGTTCAATATGCACTACTAACAAAGGAGGGCACCGATGGTGACGGACGAACAAATCGCCGAAAATTTGCGGGCATCCAATGTAGAGTATCAGGAGTTGGAGGAATCCCATCACCGGTTGGATCTGGAGCTTCAGCAGTTATTGAAACACCATGTGTTGACTCCTCAGGAAGAAATTCTTAAAAAACATTTGCAAAAAGAAAAACTTGGCAAGAAAGATCGAATGGCCGCGCTTATTCGTGAACATCGTGCCTCATGTGATAATGCCAGGACACCTGGATAATCCGAACGGCTGCTTCGCATTTTAAGCCCCACTTACTAATGGCTGCTTTTTCCCCTACCATGGCCATGAATGCGGTGGTGCATCCCCTTCAGCGCCACATTCGTGATATTAAACGCCGGTTTATGATCGTGGGCGCCACGATCATGGTGTTTTTTGTTATAGCGTTTTCCTATTCTTCCTTTCTCATTGACTGGTTCAAGCGACCCTTTGAAGATGACCTGATTTTTTATGCGCCGGCAGAGGCATTGTTTGCCTCCATAAAAATTTCTTTTATGGCGGCCGTGATTGCCAGTGTCCCTATTATTCTGTACCAGTTTTGGAAATTTATTGAGCCGGCATTGCTTCAGAAGGAACAACGATGGGCAGTGCCGCTTTTCTTTCTGGGGTTGGGGTTTTTCATTTTGGGATTGGGTTTTTGCAATATGGTGATCCTGCCCCTGGTCATCAACTTTTTTGTGACGTTTGGTATGGATCGCGCCATTACTCCAGAATTAGCTGTCGGCACCTATGTCGATTTTAATGTCAAATTTCTTTTGGCGTTTGGCTTTGCGTTTGAAATTCCCCTGGTGTTGTCCCTTCTGGCTCGGGCAGGCCTGATACAGGCGTCTGTCCTCATTAGGTTTCGCAAGCATGCCGCCCTGGTGGCATTGATACTTTCTGCCGTCATCACGCCGGATGCAACCATGTTCACAATGTTACTGATGGCTGTCCCCTTAATCATTCTTTACGAAATAGGTATTTGGGGAGCCAAAGCCTTCGGTCGGGCTCCTCTCCCGGCGGGGGAAAAGGGTGAAACAACTGACGAGGGAGAGGCATCCCACAATGAAGCAAACGGTTAAGCGAATTGGACCAGGTATCCAATTGACACAAATGCAAAGGCCTCTATGGATGTGCCTTGTGGGAGCAGTTGCCTCGCTCTGGCTTATGGGATTTTCAGGGTTTGGTGAAAGGCATTCTCTAAAATCGTCGCTGTATTCCGTCTCGAATATTCCGTCTCTTCATCCAGATGACACCGAAAATTCCCACAAAGGATTTGCCCCCAGTATTCAAACACTCGTGGTGACCCCAGACGGAGTGGTCTATGCAGGGTCTTTTGGAATGGGGCTTTTTCGGAGCCAGGATAAGGGAAACTCCTGGGAGGCATTGAATCGAGGCTTGACGGACCCTTTTTTGCTGTGTCTGGCTGTAATGCCCGGGAAGCATATCTATGCCGGGACGATGCGTGGAGGAATATATCGTCTGGGGCTCAAGGGCACGACATGGGAATCCATTGGAACCGGATTACATGAAGCGGAAGTCAAATCATTCTTAGTTCACCAGGATGTGGTGTATGCGGGAACAGGAACCGGAGTGTATCGGTGGGTTGAAGCCGAGAAACAGTGGGTCACCGTCGGAGCCGGATTGGATCGGATTCTTGTTCCGGGCCTTGCGATCATGGATGATGGCAAGCTTTTAGCTGCGACTTCAGGGAAAGGTCTCTTTCATCTGGAGACCCAACACCCTCCTCCTTCTACATGGGTAGACTCTCAATCCATATTTATTGATCCACAGGAACGGTTGCCCCATCGCTATCTTCGAGTCATTGCCGTCAATGAGGCGCAACAGATTTTTTTAGGGACACAGGATGGGGGAATTTTCACGAGTACGGATCGTGGCCAATCTTGGACCTCTCTCAGTCGGAATCTCCCCAACGATTCAATCCGAAGCATTGTCCCCGATCATAAGGATGTCATTGTGGCGACCGGAAACGGAATTTTTCGATGGAAAACTGATCAACATAAATGGATGGGCATGAATACCGGATTGACCAACCTGGCTATTCAAAGTCTTACGATATCGGATACGGGCGAATTATATGCCGGCACCAGTAGTGGAGCATTTCGAAGTCAGGACGGGGGGGCGCATTGGACGAATATTAGCCAAGGGTTGGGTGTTCAGTTTGTTCCCAAAGGCCCTTATGAATAAATCGGTGTAACGGAAAGGACGGGATGATGAGCGACGAAAATCATGAAGTTCAAGCAACCACTATTCACATCCAGGTGAACGGGGAAGCCTGGGGGGATATCCACTTAAAGCTTTTTCCGGATGTCGCGCCTAATCATGTTCAGAATATGTTGAAATTGGCCAAAGAGAAGTTTTATGACGGCACGACTTTTCATCGGGTGATTCCCAATTTTATGATTCAGGGGGGAGATCCCAATAGTAAGGAGCATGATCGGTCACGCCATGGAATGGGTGGTCCAGGTCATCGGGTCAATGCAGAATTTAGCTCCAGGCCTCATAAACGAGGGACGCTATCGATGGCGAGATCACAAGATCCCAATAGCGCGGGCTCCCAATTTTTTATTTGTGTGGCGGATTCGAGTTTTTTAGATGGTCAATACACGGTGTTTGGTGAGGTGGTGAGTGGTATGGAGACCGTAGATCGAATCGTCAACGCCAAGCGGGACGCCAATGATAATCCTCTTGACCGAATTGAAATGACCATGAGTGTGCCTGAAGCGAATGCCTAATGAAGTGGTGGCGGGTCTGGCCTTGTTGCGTATGTATTGGATGGCTATTCGCGGGTTGTGTCGCTCCTCCATTCTATTCCTACCTGGTCTACGAAAACCCCACATCGTTTGTTCGGCTTGAGGTCTCCCCCTGGGTCGACCTTGATGTTCCTCAGACATTGAACGGACATCCCGCTACCATGTCTCGTCGCCAAATGATGGAGGCTCTGAGCGGCCTGCGGGTGCGGGAGTATCGTTCCGGCCCTGTCAAATGGTTTCGCGGCCTCGCGGAACCTGAGCCGGCTTTCAATAAAGAGGAAATTGATTTATTGGTGCCACGATTATTGGAGGGATTAGCATTAGCGGTTCCACAGGAACTGGTCACGTTTTACCTCAGTCGGCCGGTCAATGCGACAAAACGGGAAGTGACCTCTGGAGGGATGTATGTCAGAGATGGGCATCTTCATGTCATCATCAGTAATCACCGCACAAGCTATGAGATTCCCCCTGCAGGGCTGATCTATGATCGGCGGTATCCACTGTTTTCCCTGGCACCACTTGATGTAGATTTACTCTATGAGACAGAAGAGACGGTGCTGCCGAAAAAGAAAAATTTTTGGGCAGCTATTTTGGGAGACGAACATAGCGGCGAGATTGTTCTTGATCTTTCCCGATTGTCGATGATGAAAATGTAAGCATGTGTTCCTGGATTGGCCGGTATGGGATGTAAGGGGGTGGAAATGACATCTATGAGGCCTTTAGCAATGAGGTTGGGTATAGAGGGCTCAAGGATAATCAATAAGTTTTTAGCAGATTATGGAGACGGTCGGTCATCCTCAGTAATATGCCGTTAGAACAATACAATCATGAGAAAAATTGTTTCTAAAAGTCCAAAAACCTCTCTGCCCCCGAAGCTCTCGCCTCAAGAATCCGTGTGTAATCGCTTAGGAGATATACGGAAAAAACAGGGGATCTCACAGGCAGAATTAGCGGCCCTTGTTGGCCTGACACGCCAAGCGGTATACGCCATAGAAGCCAATCAATATTTACCAAGCACCCACATTGCCTTACGGTTCGCTCGCGCGTTGAAGTGCCGAGTTGAGGATCTTTTTATCCTTTCAAATCATGAAGAAATGGTTGAAGCCGAGTTCATCGGTGACACAACACTACAGGGGCAACGGACAAGGGTGAAGCTGTCATACGTTGGATCCCGGGTACTAGCCAGGCCGATGGCCGAACTGGGCGATGTGTTGAATTTTGTGATGTCGGCTGATGGAGTCATTCAGGAGCAGGCGAAGAAATCTTCTAGCCGAAAAAGGCCATATGTACAGGTTCAATTACTGAATTCTTCGGAAGTCATCAAAAAAGGGATTCTTGTTGCAGGGTGCGACCCCGCTTTATTTCTGGCTGGAGAGCATGTCCGCAAGATTAACACTCTGGCGGGAATTACGAATTGGACCATGGGAAGCGCGAACGCGCTCCGTGCGCTTCAACGAGATGAAGTCCATATGGCGGGATTGCATCTTGTGGATGCAAAATCCGGACAAAGTAACGTGCCTTACTTGAAACGGCATATTTCTGGTCAGGATTTTGTCGGAGTGCGCTTTGCTACTTGGGTTCAAGGTTTGTTGGTCCACCCAGGAAATCCCAAACACATTCGTTGTGTGGAAGATCTTGGCCAGCCGGGGCTTCGTCTGATCAATCGAGAAATCGGAGCCGGAGCCAGATTTCTCTTGGATACCCTGCTTCAGAAATCAGGATTAACTAGAGAACAGTTACTAGGGTATGACCATGAAGTGCCGTCTCATCTCGAAGTAGCTCGCCTGATTCGAGATGGCATAGCTGACATAGGTATTGG
>JAGQKG010000319.1 GCA_020430245.1 Nitrospira sp. | reverse complement strand
CCCTCCCCTTGCCAAAGCGGCACCTCCAATTTCCAACGATTCACGGCACGGATAAAACTCTGCAAATCCCATCGTGGGGATTCCCAATCATCAGGGGTCGTCTCCACCACATGCAGAGACCTCTGAAATCCAAATTCATACCCTATCGGGATCATGAGTCCGGTGGAGAACAGGGCGGCAAAGGCATAGCGTTGCCGTTGAACAGCCTCATTCCCTCCCGAATCAGCCGCCAGACGCGGGGTATCATGAGATTCAGGAAACCCGATAGACGGCATAGCCTGAAATTCCCGATGCTGGTTCAAACACCAGGCATCCTTGAAATTCCACCATTTGGAGCTGTTACAAAAAAAGTGAAATCCCGCTTCTCCAAGTGCGCGCGTCTGTTCCAAGGTACAACCAAGATTTTCCGCCCAAAAGACGGCCTGCGGATTCACACGTTCCGCCCGGTAAATAAGAAAGCGCCACAACTCGCTGGGAACTTTATAGGCCGCGTCACATCGGAACCCCTGAAACCCCAACTCAAGATAACGGTCGACCAATTGCCCCCAAAACTCCCAGAGATGCTCCCGGTCCGGAGAATGACGATTGTCTATTTCGGCTAAATCACCCCACACCGTTTTCTTGCCGGGGTCATCCGGATCAACCGCATACGGATGTTCAACTTTGCCTTGACTATCCCGCATATACCAGTCGGGGTGCTGTGTCACTAAGGAGGAATCGATGGCCGTGTGGTTCAATACCAGATCCACCATGGGCGCCAGGCCACATTGGGCGATACGTTGAAGCGTGGGACGCAACACATCAAGGCGCTGGTCCTCAGTCCCTTCCGGGAGAAAGGCCGGATTCAGGAGATCATATTCTTTGATCGCATATAAACTTCCCGAAAACCCCGGGAGATGAATGGGATTCACAAAGAGCCAATTAAATCCCATACCTGCGGCCCGTTCCGCATGAGAGACCCAGCGATCACAAGGACCGGCCAGCCGAGGGAACAGATTATAGATAAGGGGAACGCGGTGAGAAGGGTGCATCAAGACAAGCCTATGCTTTCTCTGGACAGACTTGAGGTGGGCGGCTATCTGAAATCAGACCTTTGGAAAAGATAATTTTACCAACCTGTTTCACATTGGCGCACAAATCACCCAATCCAGGAGTGACCAAGCGAAACGGCCCGCCACGTTCGGAAGGAAAGGGCAGGCCATCCAACCCATATACCAGAATGCCGAATTCTGCAGCTTGCTTTATCGTCAGACAGGCCGAGAATTTTCCATCCTGTGACTCGAAGGTCATATGGTCGGCTCCAACATCAAGCGTCACAGCATCAAGTACAGCTTGAAGTTTGACGCCGCAAATATTCATCCCTGGCATTAAGTTTGGCAATTTAGACACTTGATGCGTTGCGGGAAGTTGCGCCAGCGTCGTTCGGGTAAAATGGAGAGGCTGCATGGTTGCCCCACTTACCTCTATCGCGGCCTCGGCGGAAAACTTGGATGCGGTCATGGCCTTAATGAACGCCGTTAACATGTCATTCATAGGCGTGGGCACAGCAAACGCCCTGCCTTGTTCGCTAATAAAACCATTCAGATCATCAATCTCAGTGGGCCGTCCAGCCAACCAATCATCATACATCGACGTATGAATATCTCGAAGCTCCTGAGCCCACTTGACGACCTTCTCCGGCATATCCGCATCCAACGGCACGCGGTGCACCGCCATGGCCACGGCCGAGACTTCCCGTACGATGGTCGCAATGACCGGGTAAAACTCCTGATGATCCAGAGCTTTAGCCACCCGATCATTCAGTAATACCGTCAAGGGATTAAAGACACAATTCCAACACATTTTCTCCCACTTGGCCCGCCGGATATCAGCATTAATGAAACAGGGAATCCCTGCCCCTTTAAATAATGCCAGCATAGCCTGGAGCCTTGGAGTTTCCATCCCTAACGGTTCGCCAATGGTCAGCATCCCCTTTTTATAATGGTCGATGACCCCCGGCTCGGCGATCTTGGAATAGATAAATGCCACTCCGCCCACAACCCGCTCCCGGCCAAAGCGGGCCATCAGCGTATCCTCAATCGTTACCCCATTTTGCAGGGTCAGAATAATGGAATCCGGTTTCAGCGCCGGCTCAATCTGATTCATGACTTCATCCAGGTCATAGGCTTTGATCCCCAGCACAATCAGATCCGGTTGGGGCAGTTCCTCGGGATCGGAAGCTACGGGGGGATGCACAGTAAAGCTCTCACCAATCGCGCTACGAATGGTCAGTCCGTTTTTAGCTACGGCCTCCCTGGTACGCGGTCGCAGGAGGAACGACACATTCGGATTGTGACGAGCCAGGTGCGCTCCAAAATATCCCCCAACTGACCCCGCCCCCACAAACAAAATCTCCTTCATCCGACTACCTTCTCCATTAATGAGTAGAAATTCATGTGATTGTTTAGATAATGGACGACCAGCTTATGCCCATGTGAGACCTTAATTATTGTCATCCGGAGCTGGAGACGAAGGATCTGAGTCCTGATCATGTGCCCAAAAATTCAATGTCTAGATGCGAAATCTGAGTCCCCCTACTCTAGCAGAATGGGCGACGCTCGCCTACGGACCTTTTCCTTATTTTGCGCCATAAAACTGCAGCTGCCGCCAGGCCTCATAGACAACGACGGCAACGGCATTACTTAAGTTCAAGCTACGAGAATCAGGCCGCATCGGGATGCGCAAACGATGCGTAGGAGGAAGCGCTTCTAATACATGGGACGGCAAGCCCCGCGTCTCGGGACCAAAGTACAAGGCATCGCCAGGCTGAAAAGCCACGTCGTGGTAGGGTCGCTGTCCTTTT
>JAGQKG010000318.1 GCA_020430245.1 Nitrospira sp. | reverse complement strand
ACACCAACTGCATCGGCTTCCGAAATGAGGAAGAGCAGAAGACGCTTGGATTTCTACGCTGCCCGGCCGATCCCGTCGGCGTCACGTTTCGCAACAACAACGAACGATTGGCATACATGCGAGAAAAAGGAAAAGAATTTGACCAAATGGAAGCTGAAGCCCTTGCACGTCAGGCCGAAAGGGGAAAGGCCACGACCGAATCCTCATGTAACTTCGCTGGGGGAGTCTGGATGGGGCGCAATTCTTCGAGCGGAGGTTATTGCCAATAGGTACGCATGAGCAGAGGCCCTTCGTTTAATCCCCCTTTTAGGGTTACCGGGAAAGCCAAAAAATTTCGTCCTCAATGTGGTTTTGGCTATTCTCCAAACTCAAATTCTTTAGCATTCCATGGACATAAAACAGCCGGTTAAAGTCCTCGATTGAGCATATCGATTGACCGGTTATCCAAAGCCCTGAAGGCTTGGAGGTCTTAGGGAATTACCTGTTGACGTTTTTGTTGATCCCGATGGGCCGGTTCTAACCCTCGTAGCACACTCCGTTTTTGTTTGAATTTTTTGTCACTCGCCTTTAGGAGTAAATATTACTTAATAGGAATTGTAGCCTCTATACGACGCTTTAACTTTTCAAAAAGATCTTTTTCGTCATTCCAAGGAATGTGATTATACTGGCGAGTATCGAAGTGGGTATTCTTTAAGTCAGTTTCTCGGCAAGTCCAGATCACTTCCATTCCCAGTCCCTTAGCAAACCCTGCTTCGTAGTAGACACCCCCACGATGATCAGTAAAATCCGCCACGAGAAATCGGCTTTTCCGAATCTCAGCTATTATGGAATCGCAAATTTTTTCGTTGTGTTCCTTAAAGTCCATGCGGAGTGCCTTATATCCCGTTAAATCAATGGCTTTTTGAAAGCCTTCTTTCCATACTTCATCCAGAGATGAGTTAAACGACATTGCTACAAAGACCTGCCTTGATTCCTTCTGCTTTTCACCTCTCTCCAGTTCAGCAATCCTGCCCCAGCCAGCCTCAGTCAAAGTTACCTCGACTGTCTTCCCTACAAACGAATAAGATATCAATCCCTTTTCTTGCAAAGTATTTGCAAGAAATATGACCGCATATACATTCTCCGCAAAAAAAACAGGGAAGTCTCGGTCTATAGTGAATTCGATTTTCTCTCCAGGATAAGTGGATCTTCTATAGATATTTTGTAGAATTCGATCTAACCTTTCACTAACTTGTGCAGGAAAATGCTCACTAATCGCTACCCTGACCGTAATTATTGGGGTCTCGTATGAAATTTCTGAGTTTACCGTTTCAACTAGGGTAATGGGAGAATCCCCTCTAATATCACGTTCTCTAAGGTATGCAGAAAGTTTTCTCTTCTCTTCATTGGAAAGGACATACAGATCTGCTTCTCTCGATATTCCATATTTTCCACATGTTGGGCAGTCGAAAAAGCTAACGCCGGCACGCCCATCCTTACGTGCATGAGTACAATCTTGACCACAGATTGGACAAAAAACTTGTTCAGCCATATCCCTACCTACCTTAAAATTAATTTAAAGATTAGGAACGCTAGCATCACCCGTTAATACAAGCATTCTAATTGAAAGGCAAATACGTGTCAGAAAAATTCCCTGCAGGACAAAACAAAGAGAATAGTAGGACTCCTAAAAGACCTAGCCCCGAATGAGTCGAATCCATCGCCACATGTTCACCAGGCTGAAGAGTGAGGAGGCGACATAGGTGAGGGCAGCGGCGGTGAGGATACGTTTGGCGCCCTGCAAATCCGGAGGGGCCAGGTACCCGCCTTCTCGGAAGATCATATTCCGCTTGTCGGTTATTCACCCACCATCAGCATCAAAATGGCGCCTTCTTCTCAATCCTTTCTTTTTTCTCCACCGATACACAGAAATCAGTATCCCTCACGACTGATGTGTTGAGGGAACCGAGACATTGAAGGATGTCAGGTAACGTACTAACATAACGATAGCATTTATTTAAAATGCGGGAGGAGACGATGGCACAGGTTTTAGTTCGGCAACTTGACCAGAAAATCGTCGATCGGCTCAAGAAACGTGCGCAGGAACATGGGCGGTCCCTTGAATCGGAGGTCAGAACGATTTTGGAAGAAGCCATGCCTGATTATGAGGGAGCATGGAAACGGATCGAACAGTTTCACAAGCGGTTAAAGAAGTCCGGCCGGACGTTCAGCGATAGTGCAGAGCTAATCCGGGAGGATCGAGATCGTTGAAGGGCTATGTGATTGATGCGAGTGTCGCGATTAAGTGGTTTATTCCTGAAGTTTTTCCGATGTCGCGCTGCATGTCAGCCGGTTAGAAGCTCCACTTCATGTGCCGGCTTTTATCCAATTGGAGGCGGGCAGCGTTCTTGCCAAAAAGATCCGCCGCAACGAACTCACGAAAGAGGAAGGTGATGTCATCCTTAAAGAGTTTAGGCAACTCCCGCTTCAATACCATCCCGATGAACGACTCTTTCACGCGGGCTATGCTCTGGCCCTTGCGAATCATCAATGTTTGTACGATTGGCTCTACCTCGCTTTGGCCAAGACGATTGATGGTGCCGTTATCACGGCCGATAGCAAATTTTTCAAGACACTTTCCAATGGGCCCTATGGTCCTAGAATCATTTGGATTGAAGATATCGTTTGATTGGAATAGCGTGAAGGGAAGGGCGCATGACACCTATCCAAACCTCATACCAGGAGCACGCCGCATTCAGGCGAAAAATAGTATTTTTCTCCCCCCTTTTCAACCCATATTCCAAAAGTTGAAATGGCGCTTTGCACCGCAGCAAAACTAGCGGCGGACCAGCCGAATCCATCGCCACATATTCACCAGGCTGAAGAGTGAGGAGGCGACATAG
>JAGQKG010000317.1 GCA_020430245.1 Nitrospira sp. | reverse complement strand
GGAGAGGGAGAGGAGACGCTATCGTTTCATTCCATGCTTCGGCCGACCTGGATGTTTGTATTTAAGCACCAGGCCTTTTCCTCTCCCGTACATCGCGAATTCCGGATTGTCACTTCCAGAGTGCTCTTCCGCGTACCTTGTTCTCTTCACTGAGATAATATCGTTGCACAGATTTTCTTCACCAGTTTCAAGAATCCAGATTTCAGACCCGGCAGTGCTAAAATCCATAGGCTACGAGACGTACCTGCCTGGCGAAGTATCCGTCATTGCGGTCTATTATGAGGAGGCGAAATGAAGGAAGGGACTTATCTTCAGTCCTTGCTGAGTCGTCCGCTTGCCATGACACCCGAAAAGGTGGCGATCCGATTTTGCGAGCGCGCACTCAGCTATAAGGAGTTGGATTCCCAATCCAGAACGCTTGCTTCTGGATTCCTCGACCAGGGAATTCGCACCGGTGATCGGGTTGCCTTGTTTTTACCGAATTGCCCCGAGGCTGTTATGGCCATGTTCGCCTGCTATAGGATTGGCGCCACCGCAGTTCCGCTCAATTACCGTTATTTGGCGGAAGAGGCGTGTTACGTTCTCGACCGGACCCATGCGAAATTGCTTATCTTTCACAACGAACGTATGGAGGTGGTGGATTCACTCATGGAAAGGAGCAATCCTCTGCCGGCCTTTGTCGTCGACCGAGGGCAAACACCGCATGCCTATTCCTTGATTGACGAGTTATTCTCCCATCGGCCACTATCTCAGACGGCTAATGTCCCTTCTCACCATCCGGCACTGATTTTATTCACGTCGGGAAGCACAGGACGACCGAAAGGCGTGGTGCACTCCCACCATAGTGCGTTTTCGGCTATTGATATTTCTCGACGAATTTTTGACTTCACTGATCAGGATGTCGTCTTGGTGGGAAAACCAATTAGTCATGCTGGAGGCCTACAGACTCAGCTTATGCCCACGCTCCTCGTTGGTGGTGAAGTGGTGTTAACCATGAAGCCATCCCCTTCGGCGGCTGTCTCGCAAATACGTCAACATGCCGTTACGCAATATGCCATGCTTGCGAGTGATTTGTTCGATTTCATCGAGTATCTTGAGGCTCACCCCACTAACTTGTCGACCCTACAAAACTGCATAGGTTCGGGTGACAGTGTTCCTCCTGAACTCCATCATCGATTTCGAGACATATTTGGCTGGGAAGTGATGGAAGGATGTGGGATGACCGAGGTGAGCACGTATTATGCCGCCCATCCGCGTTATGGGCACCGCAAATGGGGATCATTGGGACTTGTTAGTCCGAATACCCGTATTTGCATTCTTGGTCATGAGGGGGAATTGCTTCCCATTGGAGAAGTGGGAGAAATCGCGATTCAGACGCCCTCCGCCACGATCGGATATTTGGATGATCCCACGGCTTCTGGGGAACTCTTGCATGACGGTTGGCTTCATACGGGAGACCTCGGATACATTGACGAACAAAATTATGTCTGGTTTGTCGGTCGGAAAAAACTGATTATTATCCGGCGGGGATCTAATATTGCTCCAATGGAGGTCGAGAATCTTCTCGATGAACATCCCCTCGTTCATGCGTCCGTCGTGGTCGGTGTTCCTGATAAACAGGATGGTCAGGTGCCGGTGGCATGGGTGGTACCCCGTTCATCTTCTGAAGTCCCATCCGAACGCGATCTTCAGGAATATGTCTCAACCCGGTTAGCAAGTTATAAGAATCCGGTCCGTTATTTATTCCTCAATGAATTTCCGCTCACGAGTACCGGAAAATTTGATCGGCATCAACTTGAAGGAATGGCTGTTTCTGCCATACAAAGCGCGCAGTCTCTTGGTTAGGGGAATCATTGACGCTGTTGGTGTGCAGCATGGCGACGGAAGGTGAATTGAAGGCCTGAATTAGGTATTCAAGACGCAGAGAACAGACAAGCGAGAGGAGAGTGCTGAACGTATGAGATAAATTTTCAAGAAACAACGAGTTCGGGTTTTTTGACCATAGGACAAGTCACATCATCCCGGATAAAAATGGTTTGTATATTTACTGTTGGGCCGCCTCCTAATCCCACCGACTGCGCCAACCTTGCTTCAAAAACTCTCAACTGACAGAGCCTACAATCACATGGGTATTTTCATTATAGGGTGAACCTTCTTCTGACGATAACAGGCGGTCCTACCAATCGAACTCCATCTCCTCCTTGACAGGCTTTTTGTTTGCGCACACATCTCTTTCCTCATCCGGAGAAACATGAGTGGAGGGAGCAGAGGGTAAGATTTTGAATTCCGCGAGGATGGCAGGGTGGTCGCTAAGAAGATCTTCATACTTGTCATTAGGAGTTTGTCTGCCTCGGTTCACAGGATGCCGGAAACGTTGATCTTCCGATCCAGAGCCGATTAACTCAATGTTCGCACCCTGACCTCCTCGATAGAAAATGTAGTCCACTCGATTTTTCCAGTAGCCATTGGGTTCCGGACGTGCCTTGCTGTCATTGAGAGCCAACTCATCAAGAAGATAGTGCTTTAAAATTTCGTAGTCTTTCCCTGAGGCCTCATTTCTCCCATCGTCATATTGTGAGTTGAAATCACCTCCGAGAATGAAGGCCCGATCCTTCGATAATTTCTTGATACATCTTGCGAGGAATTTAATCTGCTTTTTTCGAACGGATCGGTCTTCCTCATCTCTCCCGGCATCTAGGTGCGTATTGTACACGTCAAATTCTGCGCCATTCGGAAGACGAACCGGCACTCGAAGCAGTCCCTTGGTCGACCAGCAATCATTTTTTCTACTCAACCACCCTTCACAATCCGGAAGCGGTACCTGTCTGACTCCCTCTTCCACAGCTTTATAGTAGGGTGAAGCTATCGTCAGCCCCGACCCGTAGGGGACACGGAAAGGGATGCCGGGGCTATTAAATAACTGAAAACCAA
>JAGQKG010000316.1 GCA_020430245.1 Nitrospira sp. | reverse complement strand
AGTCGATGAAAGAAATCGGCCTTTTGAGTAGGATAAATAAAGGTTCTAATTACCTCTACTCCTTCATACGTTTCCCGCCGTATAAAACCTCCATAACCAGGGAAAATCTTCCCCTGAGGGTAATTAGGCATGCCGGTCAATACGGTTACCAAATGCCCCCGCTGAACAAAATGCCGAGCTATTGCTGAAAGGCGAGCTTGAGGAGCTCCAATTTCTGGAGGATAATATTGAGTCAGAATAATTAAATGCACAACTTTCCTACTCCCTTTCAGGCATTTTGCTGATGCTAACACATCCTAAATTTCTCTACTTAAAGTAGTAGTATACACTGGTCATCCCCCTTTTTCACGGACAGGTTAGTTAAGAGTTGTGAACTTGCTTCGTTTCCGTAAATACTCAGCCTAGGGTTGCCATCTGCTGTTCATGCGCTCATGGGTTCATATTGCCCAGTGTTGATAGCAGCTCGCCCGATGATCAAACATTTAATATCATGAAAGATTGCAGTTCGTGCGAGTACACGGGCTTTAAAGATGTGGCGTTGGATTTTCTCCTTCGTCAAGCTTCCCAAGAAGAACCCGACGGCCACATAATCATCACTATCCCCCCGGCAACTCCTGCGGGGAGTCAAGCCATGTGTCTCACTCAATTGATTCCATTCATCGCTGCCGAACCCCGCCCCCTGCTCCGAGTAGTCGAGATCATTCCCTACTTCGGGGTAGAGCCACCTTACGTCGGGCTGGCTATCGATGATGTTGGTCACCCACACACGATCCGCCCGGTCCATCAAAACCTATTGCTCCAAGCGATTGGAGGCTCCCACGGCCGGTTTGGCATAGCGAATACTGGCCTGCTATACCCACGCTCGACGCGGATTGTGTGCCATTTCATCAGCGTGGCAATCGAGGTCTTGCAAACATGTTCCTTTCCTTCTCTCAGATCACAGAGAACACGTGAGGCGCCATTGGTGCGACTATTGGACTCATACGACTCACAGATGAGCCCCGGCAGCAGGTCATCGTCTGGGACCGCAGGGAGAGAGGACCTCTCCCACGCATAATATCCAAGATGCCAGACACCCGAGACGCGACTCGTGAGCTGTACGACATACCGGCCTTGATGCGACCAGATGAACGCGTACCTCCCCCGGGTTGAGCTCAAAGTATGCGGCGGCTTTTTTAGAAGGTCCCGTGCTTCCTGCGCCCAGCTCAGTTCTGCTTTTAACTTTAGGGGCTCGCACCGCACCGCTTTACGCTCTAGCTCCCAGCGATTGGTGGCGTTAGAAGCCTATACCTTCACCCATATATACAAACTTTGCACAATTCCGAAAATTTTCCCTTCGCCATACGAGATCCTCCTTTGCTTTAAACTCAAGGCTAGAAGTACCCACTGATTCGAAGCAAGTTCAGTATCGATCTAATTTTCGGCATTCCTATTATTGGAGTAAAGACCAATTTGTAGGGCACCCAAAATCAAAGTACTTGTGGGTATTGTATTAACCGAAGTGATTCCTCCCGAAAAATCATGCCGTTTGACAGGTGGTATTTTATTTTCTGGGTTGTCGCTCCTTTCTGATTCGAAAGTGGCCCCAACCCACCATAGCTCAAATAATAGCTTCTAACATATGGCTTACGTCTTTTTCTTATTCGCTTTTATTGCGCAAGTGGTTGCAACGTCCATGTCGCCACGGCTCCTCATGTCTGTTGGGCTATGGACTTTGGACACGATCAGTTGGTAGACGGCCAGCGATTTAAAATTTTGACGGTCATGGATACGTATACTAGGATGTGCCCTATACTGGGAGTCGGCACTGGATATCGCGGAAGTGATGTGGTGGACGCGCTGGAGCAGGCGACGGCGCAATACGGAAGGCCAAAATGTATTCGAGTAGACAACGGCCCTGAATTCGTGTCACGGGAGCTGGACCTATGGGCGTATCAGCATGGTATCGAGCTTGATTTCCCCAGACCAGGCAAACCCACGGACAATGCCTTTGTCGAAGCCTTTAATGGGCAGTTTCGACTTGAATGTTTGAATCAGCATTGGTTTGGCAATATGTCAGAGGCCCGGGATACAATCGAGGGATGGCGGGTCGAATATAATCGGGATCGCCCGCATGGATCGCGAGGAAATCTCACCCCGTGGGAATTTCTTCAACAAGCCCATGGATCAAGTTCATAGGCCATGATGTCGCGGAACATTTCTCACAATGACTGGTCTAACAATGGGGGCAAGTTCAATATTGAGAAATTTCACGTATCGAGCTGTCCAAAAATCGGGGTCCACTTCTAAACGCAACCGCATAAAGCATTGCAGTATCGAAGCTCGCGCCAATTTCGGCAAAAACAAGGTTCACCGGTGGCTTGATCTCATGGGAGCATTACGGTGGAGGACAAATCTATAGCTCCTCATGGTGATGTAGCAATCAGAAACGACTTATCCTGTGGCTAGGGACAAGAAGAGGCTACTATCACCAACAACCGTCGCATTAAGAAAAGAGGTCCATCCTGAAAGGAATAACTCGACCTTTTTGGGCTTAATGTGACGAAACCTTAGTGAGTTCCGCTTGCAATGAGGGAATCAACTGACGAATGGGGCCGAAGGAAAAATCCTGAATGAGCGCTTTGAGCCGAGACGACACTTTTTCTAAATTGAGATAATGACGAAATTGCGATAATCGTGAACCCCGCATGCGAGGTTGTTGGGGATCGAGTTCCCAGGGGTGCAAATACATAATGAGAGGATGTCCCTTCGACTCCACCCGCTGTAAGATGGGTTTCAACAGTCGATAGGGGAACAGACGGAAATACCCACCCCCGGCTATGGGGATTGTTATCCCACACCATGTATAGGTAGAGGGAGGCACTTCCCAAATGGGTCCGGCATGGGTCTCAATCGTATTAATCCTAGGGTTGGCCCCTGGAATCCCATAATAGTC
>JAGQKG010000315.1 GCA_020430245.1 Nitrospira sp. | reverse complement strand
CACATCCAACATCCTGTTGGGCATTTTGCAACTCCCATTTGACCTGGAGATGCCGTTGAAAGAAATCGGCAGGTACTTGTGTGCGTAGAATCACATGCAGATCATCAATCACCCCACCCAATTCATTCAAGATTGGCATTAATTGCGCCGCATGTCCAAAACCATGAGCCGAGATCGAACACCACAGGACTGTCATCGTTTATCCTTCTCCTTCAAGACGACAATGAGACAATGAATTGTGTAACTAAAAAATCATACCTCCGGACGATTCACTTGCGAGAACCGTCTCGGAGTTCATAGAATCACCTTTGATTTTTTCGGGGCTTTCTGTCAGATGCGTTGGTCAGGGTGTAATTCTATGAAACGGAATATCCGATCTGTTTTGAGAATGATGTGGACGGTCATTCTTTTGATAGGCCTGGTGAGCGCATGTACCTCCCATTCTAGAAAACCCTCACCCTCATCTCGGTCCTCGCTCCCGGCAACAACCGGAGAATCACACCCCTCTCCCTTGGAACACCAATTATTAACCACCGTCAAACACGCCGAAGGTTTAGGACCGGGGAATCCCCTGCTGTTAAGTAGTCTGTATAGTTTGGCCACCTATTACGAAGATCGGAAAGAATTTGACAAAGCCGCTATTCAATATGAACGGGCCCTCAAGTTAAAGGAAACTGCGAATGGTCCAGACCACCCCGACGTGGCGGCCATCCTTCAACGATATGCTCGACTGTTACAAGCCGCTAACCGCCCATCGGAAGCAGCCAATCTCCTTCTTCGTTCTGAAGCCATCCTTGCTCAACCCTCGACTCGCTCTCCCCGTCAATGAATTTTCGCCTCGGAGCAGCGCTCTGACTCAGCATTTTTGACCCCACCCTTCGGAAAAATTTACCCAGTGCTGGCTTTCTTCTTCCTTTTTCTAGGTAGTTTTTGGAGTTTCCTGCCACTTTTTCTTTTGTAATTTTGGCACAAGAATTGGTTATATCCAGGTGAGTTCTTCTATTACCTTGACCAAGGATTCGTTCATGAAAAAGTCAGCTCAACCAGACAACCCGATCGGCAAGACACGCAAGGGTTCTCCTCCAAAGTCCGTGACAAAAAAGGCCCCCACCGACAAGCACCCTCGTTGCTCTCGCTGTGGGTCGCGAACAGTGCAATTAGAACAGTTGGAGCAGGAACTTCTTGTCACCCTGAGCTTACATTGTCTGATTTGTGGTCATTACACCTTCCTTGGTCGCCCCGTAATCCGTTTATTACGCCGTCCTAATGTTACGATCCCTGATTCCATTACACGGCCAGCAGGGGAATAGGGAATTATCCACGCCAAATTCCTCTCCCTTTCAACACGAATTTCTTCTACCAGGACTCCGCACGCACAGTCAGCGGAACCAGCCCGTTTCGTTCAAGTCCCAGAGTAAGTTGGCGACACGCCGTAACGTTTCCACATATACGAAGATGTGCTTGGGCTATATCCGGCACAATCGTTTGAAATGGCGAAATGTCTATTTGCTCGTTTCCGGACCCATAGTTCACCACGTGCAGGATTCGACCTTTCAGATAACCCCAAGCAGTCGGCCAGGAGCGAGTAAGGACTGGTTGATACCGAAAATGTTGCGGGAATTGTTGTTCAAGCGCTACCAGCTCCTCATGTAGCATTAACTGCCCCTCATGGCGAACACTCGCTACCAGCGTCAGGTGGGCTCCAGCTTTCGCTCCCTTTCGACCAAAATTATTGGCCTTAAAATAACGGGCATAGGATAAGAAAGGCGTAATTCCCGTGCCAAAGGCCACACACACGATTCTCATTCCTTCCCATATCCCATTGTCTTCCAAGCGAAGATTCGTAGACTTACAAACCTTGGTATTTTCATAGACCCAGGCGTCCCCCGCCTCCTCATCCAGTTGGAGGCGAACTTCCACAGTTTTTTCCTTCTCAAACCAGTCAATTGCCATTGCCGATTGCCACCAACTGGATGTATCAGATTGATCGCGGTGGGTATGATTGATGAACGTTTCCAACAGGCGTGGCTGGTTGAAGGAGGTATTTGACCGGGTATACATCCGTCTTCGATATTTGCCCGTTCGATCTCCCCAGGGTTTTGCAAGAAAGGCTGTTCCTGGACGCATCGTATCTCTGATCGTATATCGTTTCCCTGCTATCTCCATTTCCTCTGGCAATGCTAACTGGACCAACCGGATTTCTCCTGGATCAATGGTCCGTAATTGATGAATACGAGCGCCCACAACATGTTCCATGATCATCTCATTTCTAACTGAGAACCGCTCACCAGGTGACGAGGGATTTTATCGGAAGGATAACACCGCCAATAGGGAAGGGACGACAATGCCATTTGATTCTTCCATTCATATTTATTTAATATTTCTTCTCAAGCTGAAACACCCTTTACCAAACCATGCATCAACCTTCCTCAATCCCACCCACCCCATCAGGAAATGACTCGTTGTCTCCTCCGAAGAAAACAGTCTTGTCATCTCCCGACGGCAGCAACGACGTTTCCGCTTTAGCACCAAACCCTGCTAAAGATGACAGATTGTCACCTTCCGCTCCTAACCGAGAGGTTTCCTCATACCTTGAGCAGATGTCTCGGATTCCAGATGTTCGACAAGCCAAAATCACACAGATTCAAAAAGCAATTGACTCACAGAACTATGTCATTTCTGCTGAAAAGTTAGCGGATTCACTCCTTCAAGAACTTCATCCTCAACCACAAGAAACCCAACCGCCAACCACATTATAAATTCTTCGCCTCTTAACAACCCAATCCTGCACTTTTTCTCCTTCTTAGCCGATGACATGCTCGGTCCAGGCATGGACAATACCTCCACCCGAAAACATTCTAGAGTTTTCAACAGATTCCTGTATATTATGGGCTGTCTTTTGTGGTTCTCCCGGTATCACCTTGCTGGCTAGAATTTGCCCTTGTAACATG
>JAGQKG010000314.1 GCA_020430245.1 Nitrospira sp. | reverse complement strand
CGACGGTCACATGATAGGTCCGGTCGGGAATCCGCTCATTCAGTAAGGCGACAAGAGTGCTTAACGCCTCCTCTGCGGCCTCGGGTCCCTGGCGTTGCTTGATGGCCTCTTCCAGATATTCAAGATTGGCGCGGATGGCGATCCCGCTCACATCCTGAATGGTTGCGCCGTGAGGATCCTTCCCGAACGGACGAAACTCCATGAGTGGACGTTCCAGAATGCGATGGGATTTTGGTAAGAGCGACATGAATATCCCTGATTGAAGGGGTAAACCGGTAGAGGGACTGTAATGGAATCGGAGAAAAGGGTGAAGGGGGGGGATAAAAATTCAGGGAAGAGGCATTAGAAATTCATCCGCAGGGTCAAGGCTCCGACGTGTAGGGTGGTATCCCATTTACCGTTTAATAGAGGTTGTTGGTTATTCTGAACATTCCGTTCATCATACAACAAGGCTTGATAGGCTAAATCGATCCCGATAGCTTTGACGCCAAATATATCACAGGGGAGTATCCCCAAAAATTTCCCTGGAGCATGGCAGAGAAAGCCCATCCCAGCTGAAAAGGCGTTAAAATCGGAATCTGGAACCGCCGGCTCGAATGTCTTGTCGGGGATAGGACTTTCCGATCTGACGTATCCCGTTCGAAAGGCCACATCCCAATTGGGGAGCACGGAGGGAGAAAGGGCTTTGAATTCCGTTCCCACCATGAGGACCCAGGCATCCCCATAGTTGCGGGGATTTTGGATGACCGCTCCATTAGAGAGTCGCAGGTTGAGGTCTTTGAACCCTGACCAATCGGCATAATCGAGATCGACCTCGACCTTCCACTCATGCCGAGCGTTCCGAATAGGCCATCCGGCGATCGCCCACGTGTAGACATCGGGGAGTTCAATGTTCGTAGCTGCACCGGCGAGGCGGGTTCCTCCGGCTAAAAAATCCCCTTTGAGGTCCAAATTGGGCCCGTTTCGATAGACAAATGCGAGATTGACGAGAGGAAGACCGTCTTGATTGCGCAAGGGTGTCCAGAGGACACTGGCGTTAAATCCTAAGGCGGTGTCAGACCCGTTCGCTTCAAGGCCTGTTCCAGCGGGTATGCCAAATGCGTTGCCTGGTGCTGCATTCTGTTGGAGCTCTGCCTGACCTTCTCCCAGAAAGCTGGCAAACGTATAAATATCCAGCCCGCCCCCCACAGAGATATAGTCATTGAGCTTGTAGGCGAGAGTGGGCTTGATATCAATAAGGGGAAGGGACGCGCTCGTGAGTACTGGAGAAATCAAGCTATCATTGGGGTATTCAATTTTCAGGGCATATGGGGTGGTCACCCCGATTCCTACGGTCCAATTTGGGAGATGGTCGAAGCCTAAGGCAGGAAGGTTCGCGGTGAGAAATAATGAGCTGGGTGGGGGATTGGCGATCGTCCCACCAACACCCCCTTTCACGTTTGGCCCCAAGTCGCTATGGAATCGAACCGTGCCTCCGATCAAGAGGGTCCCTGCAGAAAATTGTATGCCTTTCAATTGGGTCATGCCCGCTGGGTTATAGTGGAGGGCTGACGCGTCATCGGCTTGGGCGGTGAAGGCAGCGCCTTGGCCCGTGGCCGAAGCGCTATGATCGAGAATACGAAATCCTTCAGCACGGACTGTTTGAGGAATGAAGGTGTTGAGGAGCACAAGGACGAGGCAAAAAAAGACCAGGCGGCAAAAGATCAATGTCGTCACGTCTCCTCCTTGAGAACGGGAATCGATCAGAAATTCCGTGGAAGTCTATGAAAAACAGGAGAAGATAGCAATCTTGATCAGGGAGGAGCAACGAGTGACAATAGTGAAACGTGACCCCTCCAGATCGGTGATTGCAGATTTCCGTGCTATTTGGGGAACAAGTTCGATTCATGCAGGGGAAAGCTGGTCACGAAGTGGGCCAGGTGAATGTTGAAAAGGAGAATGGCATGCGGGTGAAAAAACTGTTGCATACGCGAATGCGGGTGAGTGACTTGGAGGAGACGCTGGGCTTTTATCGAGAGGTTCTTGGTCTGGAAGTCGTGGAGCAAAAGGTGTCGCCACGAGGTTCGCACCCGGCATTTTTGGCTGTCCCTAACAGCGAGGAATTGATTGAGTTGTGCAGTTTTCCGAGTAGCGGGACGGTCAAGGTTCAAGAGGATCTTGTGCATCTGGCATTTGAAGTGGAGGATTTGGAACAGACGATTCAGGAACTCCGAGCCAAAGGCGTGCCGATCACGGATGGCCCCACCCAATCTTCATCCGGCAGCCGGTTTATTTTTATCGATGCGCCGGATGGCTATGAAATTGAGTTGATACAACGACCTGCGGGAGTCGCCATCGTTTGATCCTCAAGTGGCAAGACAGGAGATGATGCATACACACACGAGTACTTCCCCGGTCCTCTCTGACCAACCCGGGCGCTTGAGCGGAATATTGACCCATCTTCCCAAACAACCGGGGGTCTATCTCTTTAAGGATCGACGAGGCGACATTATCTATATTGGAAAAGCTGCCGTGTTATCCGACCGAGTGCGATCGTATTTCCAGCATGGCGCCGATCTAACCCCTAAAAACCGGGTACTGTATTCGCAGATCGCGGATTTGGAAACCATCGTCACTCATTCGGAATTCGAAGCCCTCCTGTTGGAAAGCAATCTCATTAAGCGTCATCGTCCCCGGTTCAATGTGGTCCTTCGGGACGATAAACAATATCCCTATCTCCGGCTGCCGATTCACGACGATTTCCCGAGGCTGTCTATTGTCCGCCGGGTCAAACAGGACAAGGCCTTATATTTTGGCCCGTATGTCCCCACGGGAGCCATGCGCGACACCCTGAAAGTGATTCGCAAAGTTTTTCCCCTGGCCACCTGCAAAATCGACATTACTGGGACTGCGGAGCGGGCATGCCTGGAGTTTGAAATCAAGCGATGCATGGCCCCTTGCACGGGAAATCAGACGAAAGAGGACTA
>JAGQKG010000313.1 GCA_020430245.1 Nitrospira sp. | reverse complement strand
ACCTGCTGGTTTCGGTCGGGCGTCGTCTGAACTCCGGCCGGTTAGGGCTGGATCAAGTTGGCGTGCAGGTGGGAACCAGGGGTGAGATTCTGGTCAACGAAAAAATGGAAACCTCCGTCCCCGGTATTTACGCGATTGGAGATGTGACGGGAAAATTCATGTTGGCGCATGTCGCCTCGGCTCAAGGAAAAGTGGCGGTCTCAAACGCGATGGGCCGGCCGCAGGCCATTAATTATGATGTCATTCCTGCAGGGATTTTTACCTTGCCGGAAATCGGGCGTGTGGGACTGACTGAGGCCCAGGCCCGGGAACGCGGGTTGGCGGTCGCGGTCGGGCGATTTAAATATGCCGGTCTCGGAAAGGCCCAGGCCGTTGGTGAGCCGTTTGGACATTTCAAAGTGATTTCGGATGAACAGACCAAGAAGATTCTTGGCGTCCATATTATCGGTGCCCATGCGGCGGACCTTATTCATGAAGCCGCCATGGCAATGCAGGGTGGATTGACCGTCGCGGATCTTGCCAACATGATCCATGCGCATCCGACTTTTTCGGAAGGACTGATGGAGGCAGCTGAGGATGTGGAAGGCATGGCTATTCACCAGGCGCGAAAGCGGGGATAATGCCGTGAGATGCGGTGAGTGATTGAGTTTGAATGAGGTTGAACCAGAAAGATTCCGAGTTGGGTCGTTTCGAGGATCTGCTATGTATTCAGGCCAAATTTCCTGGGGAAGCTCCCTCCTAATGAAATTGGGCTTTTTGGGGCTAGGGGTGTCTTTTGTTTATTGGATAGGCTGGCCGCAGCCGTCTCTTTCTCCAGTTGTTCCGATCGAAAATTCAGGTGTGCGATTATCGCATACGCTTCCTCCTTCCGGTTCTTCCGATCATCCCGACGAAGATGTGAATCTGGCCTCTCTTTCGGGGAAAGACGGTGTTCAACCCCTCCAAGTGGTGTTGGTAGATGAACCGGGACAAAACCGGGAAGCCGAGGCCTTTGCCGTGGATTTGAATAACGGTACTTTAGCTGAA
The DNA here is from genome assembly GCA_020430245.1 of Nitrospira sp. GTDB lineage: Bacteria > Nitrospirota > Nitrospiria > Nitrospirales > UBA8639 > Nitrospira_E. The sequence continues at coordinate 1,945 of JAGQKG010000313.1, read as the reverse complement.
TTAGAACATCTTCCAGGTATTGGACCTGTTTTGGCTGGACGAATCGTGGCTCATCGAACGTCTCATGGACCATTTCAAAACATTGATGACCTGGTTCAGGTGCCGGGTATTGGAGAAAAACGGTTGGCGCAACTGCGCCCCTTTGTTGGGGTTGGACTTTCTAAAAAAGTACAAACGATAGGGAGTTAGGAGTTAACGGTTTCCTTTTATACAGCTAGGCTTACAAGATGATAACTTCAGAAATCAATCAGCAGCTGGACCTTATTCTTCGGGGAACCGTGGAGGTCATTCAGCTCGACGAATTACAGGTCAAATTAGCGGAGGCCTTGAAAGCACAGCGTCCTCTCAAGATTAAAGCCGGATTTGATCCCACGGCGCCGGATCTGCATCTGGGCCATACCGTGTTAATTCAAAAACTTAAGCACTTTCAGGAGTTGGGCCATCAAGTAATTTTTCTCATTGGGGATTTTACCGGCATGATTGGCGATCCGACCGGGGTGTCGGAAACCCGGGTGGCGCTGACGAAAGAGCAAGTGCTGGCCAATGCGAAAACCTATGAACAACAGATTTTCAAAACCCTGGATCCCCAGAAAACTCATATCGAATTTAATAGTCATTGGATGAGTGGCATGCGGGTGGATAAGATGGTGGAGTTGTGTTCCCATTATAGCGTGGCGCGCATGTTGGAGCGGGACGATTTCTCAAAACGATACCGGGAGCAAAAGCATATTAGCGTGCATGAATTTCTTTATCCTTTGGTGCAGGGGTACGACTCGGTGGTGTTGGAAGCCGATGTGGAGTTGGGTGGAACCGATCAGAAATTCAACCTCCTTGTCGGGCGTGACTTGCAGCGGGATTACGGACAAAAGCCGCAAGTGGTGCTTACGATGCCGTTGTTGGAAGGTACGGATGGGGTCAGGAAAATGAGCAAGAGCTTTGGGAACTATATCGCGTTGGAGGATCGTCCGGCAGAGATGTTCGGCAAGTTGATGTCTATTAGCGATGATCTGATGCTGCGCTATTACGAGCTTTTGACGGTCGTCAATTTGGATGAAGTCAAGCGTCAACATCCGATGGAAGCCAAAATGGCCCTGGCGGAACAGATCGTCCGTCAATATCACGGAGACGATGCCGTGGAAGAGGCCAGGACTGATTTTCAACAACGATTTCAAAAGCGGGATTTTCCCGATGAGCCGGATGCGCATGTAACACTCACACCCACGGATTTTAATAACGTGCCAGATTTTTCCATGCCTGTCGTTGAGGTCTTGATGCGGACCGGCTTAATGCCCAGTAAATCTGAAGCCAGGCGGCTCGTCTCTCAAGGTGGCGTTCAGGTGGATGGGAAAAAGCTTTCCGACCCCAATGGAATCATCACCTTTGAACCTGGCAGGATCAATTCTATGAAAATAGGCAAGCGAAAATTTGCGATCATTGAATTCAGGGAATAGATTCCTCAGGATAAATCCGAGAGTGGAGGGCATCGACGCCAGAGGCAACATGGTTACTATTCAAATTTTCTTATATCTTGACTAAGACTCAGCCCACACCTAGAATGCGAGTCCTGATCTCGTGAGCGGGCGTAGCTCAGTGGTAGAGTCCTTGCTTCCCAAGCAAGTTGTCGGGGGTTCAAATCCCCTCGCCCGCTCCAATTCAATTAAGTATCTCCACCTCTTTTTCTGCCGGTTGTTGTGGCGGTTTCCTTTGGGCTTAGGGCCCTTCCCGGTTCCTATCCCAGGCGAATTATCTATCAACTTTTCCAGTGTGCTCCTCAGGCCAAGGCTCTGGGTGCTAATGAATTCAAGAATAAACAGTGGTTACAGTTCGTGATTTAAGAGCTACCTGAAAAAAGCATCGTTTGTTTCTATGTGCTACACCGTTTCGCCCAACCATCGTTTACCACGTTGAAACTCTGATTATGCAGGAAACCACGGGCCAGGCAGTA
>JAGQKG010000312.1 GCA_020430245.1 Nitrospira sp. | reverse complement strand
CGTTCCAACCCAGGGAACGGGAGGCATGAGCCAAATGGTTGCCGATAGACCCGGCTCCAAAAATTTTTACGTTATACATGTATCCTCCTTAGGGTGTTCACGAGATTTGGTATATGGATGCCCATGCATGCTCAGCATGATTGCAGTTATAGGCATTCTTCATGATGGAGTCGTTAGTTCTGAAATATTTCAAAAATATTGTCGTGCAGAGGCCTGACTTGTGTGTGCTGAAACCTTCCTAATGCGTGTTGCAATCGCCCAACGCGTTCTTCGATATGCGCCAGGGTGATATCAGGGAAAATGTGGGTCAGATAATTGTAGCGTTGTGATCGGTTTTGATTGCCCATGCGAAATTGAGCGTTGAATCGGCGTCGTAATTTTCTGCCGAGGGCCTGAGATTTTGCGGCGAACACCGTTCCCCATTTTGGGCTCGTGGGGGAACAGGTGGCGTCGAATGTTTCTAGGGTACTCACAATGTTTTCTGAGGCAAAAGGCCCTTGGAGGGCCGCGAGATATTGCTCAATTAAGCGGTTTTTGGCTTCAGAAACATTTTCCTGCCCAGACTGGGCATCTAAAGTTGTTTTGATGAGTTCAATTAATTCCCGGGAGGAGGTTGCCTGGCGGCTAACGGCATTCGGAAGTTGTTTGTCAAAACGGTCTGAGGTGATTGGTTGATAGGAAAACACTGGACGTTTCAGGACATACCCTTCCAAGCCGGTGGTGCAACTATTATGAATGACGGCATCGGCTGCCAATAGCCAGGGAATAACATGCCCTTCTATATGCACCTGGACATTTGCATATCCGTTCGCGGCCTGCTTCCATGTCTCGTGGTTTTCAGAGGGATGGGGACGGATCAAGATGGTATGACCGGGAAAGGCTGCGGCCATTTGGCCGACCATTTCCTGAAAATACTGGAATAGCGCCAGACGGTGCTGGGCCATCCCAAGATCAAATTCGTCCACGTCCGATGGTGAAACTGCCGCTCGTTCAAGCGCATCCTTTTCCGCACCTTTGTTAGGCCTAAAGTGGTTCAATTTACCAAAATTGGTATTGATGAGAATGATCTTTCCAAATTTTTTGTGGATTGTTTCGACTTGCGGTGTCCAATATCGGCGCATTTCCGGCCGTAGTAAGTCCACACGGGAATTTCCGGTTATGTGCACAGGCATTCCGTTGTATTCGGGCTGTGACTTCCAGATTCTGGCATTTTCTGGTCCCCATGCTAAAAAAAGACTTGGGCGGGAAAATTCTGTTGAGCCCAATTTTTCTTTCACATACACTTCTGGTGAACAATACACAATGGCTTCCTCGTCGGTTCCTACCAATGAATGCCCCAATTTGGCCAGTAGGGAGAAGACGATAGAGTTTCGGTTATGAAGATTTGTGGGGAGGTAGATGGATTTGGGTAAAGCGGCCAGATTGAGTTGAATTTCGCGCTTTTCCCCAATAATGACAGTAAATCCACGCTCTGCGGCAAAGCAGGAAAGCAAAACTTTAGCGTCAAATTCCCTATTAAAGATTTCTACGGGAATGGTAAGACGGCGTCGGGGTTTGGTCATTTCATATTTATCCGCACACTTGTCGGAGGGCGTGTGCTGCTCCGGCTGTGCTGAATGTGGCTTTGTTATGGGTGATCAAAGATTCCAAGAGTGGCTTTGACTTTTCGGGCGACCGTTTCCGTTTCCTTTAATTGTGGGCGTGTTCCGTTTGTAATGGGTTCTCCGAACGGCCGGGCTATCCCATTCTTGATAAGGGAATCATGCAGCATGGTGAGATTTCGACGTGGTTGCACCAAACCCGCACGAATCAACCGAGCGCAAAGCCGTTCCAATCCCTGCTGTGGACGAGCCGTTCCCCGTTTATTCAAGGGCTGTGATTGGGCTTGTTGAATAATCTTCTCACTGAGCCGTACTTTCCATGTTGGGGAATTTTCCGGAAGTGGGACAATATAAACCGGCTTGCCCAGAGAAGCCGCCTCCGACAACATGGATTCGCTTTCTCCTGTGACGACAATGACATCGGCACCGGCCAAATATGCGAAATAAGGGTTATCAGGCTGGTTTGGCTCCCATTTATGCACAAAATGATCAGGGAGTAATGTTGACTCAAGAGCGTGTATCAGGTCTTTGCCTGTTCTGGGAGACGTGACGGCATAAATTTTTCCATGGCATTTTTGCGCAAGGCCTTTGAGTTGGTCTCCAATCGTGCGAGCCATATCGGGGGTAAATTTGAACCGTGCGGTGGCACCTCCCACGACGAAAACCATACGAGGATGTGGAGCGTTGTCGAAAAGATTTGGCCATTGCTGCTTTACCCTATCCAAACTGTCCTGAGTTAATTCGTTCAACGGGGCAACCGTTTCAATTCGATGAGGATGTGGAGGGAAGCCGTAATAGGATGGAGTAATGACCACATCAAATAAGTCAGCCGAGCATCCTCCTTTTCGCCCTAATTGAATGATCCGTGTTTTCCCCTGGCTTTGTTCACGAATCCATCTGGCAATTGGTGCTGGTCGCCATCCGGTAGAAATCACGAGGTCTGGCCATGGGGGGCAGATAGGGGAAGAGTGAACTCTATCTAGGCCTATCATATTTGGAGGGAGTAATCCCCACACGAGTTTTTGGATTTTATGCCACCCGTAGAACCGCAACTGTTTAATTTCATAAGGCCACCCCAACGACTTCGCGAGTACTTCTGATTGCGTGGTATGTCCAACTTTGCCGTCTGAGAGTATCCAGGTTCGCGGGGGAGAGCCAATCCAATGACCTCCACAACGGATAAATCTTTCCGGAATTCCCTTAGGTGTTTTTGTGTGGAACACAAGCTTCCAGTGAATCGCCGGATAGCGGGCGCCAATTGATTCAAGGTGACTCATCCACCGGTTAATTTTTTGTTTTAAGCAGGCATGAGGAGTTTCAGTGGCATAGGATTGGTCGGGGTTGGTGATTTCTATCGCTATATAAACCATGCCATG
>JAGQKG010000311.1 GCA_020430245.1 Nitrospira sp. | reverse complement strand
TTACCACCCGACAACCCATCCTGGCGGCCGCAAGGGCAGCCTCACATCCGGCATGACCTCCTCCGACCACCACAACGTCACATTCCATACTCATTGATTGTATTCTGTATTTTTATGAAAAATTGAGGGGATGGCCTTTACTTCCCAATACAAAACTCTCGAAAAATTTGATCTAAAATATCTTCATTTGTGATCGCACCGACAATTTCCCCAAGCGAATTCAGCGCAAGCCGTAATTCTAATGCCACACATTCTGCAGACAGCCCATCATCTATGGCCAAAATGGCGTTCTGCAAGGCCGCACCTGCATTGTGAAGTAACCTCTTATGTCTCAGCCTTGAAACCAGCACCGAATCACCGGCTTCATATTGGCGACCAACAGCCAAGCTCTTTATGGCATTTTTTAAATTATCGAGCCCCTCACCGGTCAATGCGGATACTTCAACATACTTTTTCCTTCCCCCGAAACCATCCTCAGAGTTTTTTCCAGGTTTGTTCACAATACTCTTCAGGTCTTTTTGGGAAAATTTGGCTGGCAGGTCAATTTTATTGAGCACCATAACGCAAGACTTTTCTCTATATTTTTCAATAAATATTAAGTCATTTTCATTAAGTGGCAAACTGAGATCAAATGCCAAAATCAACACATCCGCGTCTTCAATCGCCTTATGGGCTCGATTCATTCCCTCATTCTCTAACTCATCTGTCGTTTCTCGTAACCCAGCAGTATCGAAGAGCCGAATCATGACTCCTTCAACCATGATGGCCTCTTCGAGAACATCGCGGGTAGTCCCAGGAATATGAGACACAATAGCTCGATTGGTTCCCAGTATGCCATTTAACAAACTTGATTTTCCTACATTTGGTCGACCAATGATGACGGTGCGAATGCCTTCACGAATCATTCGTCCCTCTTCAGCTGACTCCAACAGTTGCAAAATTTCTCCCAAAATCTCTTGTGTATTGTGCTTCAATTCGCTCTGATGAATAAACTGGATATCATCATCCACAAAATCCATTTCGGCTTCCAAATGGGCAACGAGTTTCACGAGACGGTCGCGTTGACGTTGTATGATTACGGATAACCGTCCCTGAAGGTGTTCTTGGGCCAGTTTCAAACTCCACAGAGAGTTTGCTTGTATGGTATCCAAAACTCCTTCCGCTTGAGTTAAATCCATCCGCCCATTCAAAAAACTCCGCTTGGTAAACTCACCAGGTTCTGCCAATCTGGCACCAGCCTGCGTTAAGGCTTCGCAAATGGCATTCACAATGACCGGTCCGCCATGGGCATGAACTTCAACGACATCTTCTCCTGTATAGGACCGTGGGGCTCGCATCGTCACAACCAGGACCTCATCCAAAACCGAGGAAGCCTCTGGTCCTGATATTTTCTCCGTTTGAACAGGGTTCCAAATAAATTGCCCCCGGTACAACTGGTAGGGCTTGATCTGTTCAAGGGGTTTACCTGAACGTAATCGAAGAATGCTTGAGGCAACAGGAAGGGCATGAGCTCCACTTACTCGAACGATCCCCACTCCCCCTTCGCCCATGGGGGTGGCTACGGCACAAATGGTGTCGTCTAAAGAGCCCATAGCTTAACAGAGGCGGAGGATTAGGATTTAGAGGAAGGGCCCGAGGGAGATGACGAACGTTTCTTTTTCCCAGACTCCAACGCAGGTTCGCTCCCCTTGGGAGAATGATCCGTAGACCCGCCTCTCGGCTTTTTCAAAATATACCTGTCGGTCACAAACTGCTGAGTCACGGTCAGCACATTATTGGTCACCCAATATAACACTAAACCTGCGGGAAAGGTGACAAACAAAAAGGTTAAGCCGACTGGTAAAATCATCATCATTTTCGCCTGGGTGGGGTCCATCGTGGTGGGCATAATTTTTTGTTGGACCACCATAGAGATCCCCATAAGCACAGGCAGCACGTAATACGGATCCTGGGCAGAAAGGTCTGTCACCCACAGCATAAACGGGGCCTGCCGGAGATCGATCGTCATATACAAAATATTAAAGAGAGCAACAAACACCGGCATCTGCAGCACCATGGGGAGACATCCACCTACCGGATTTACTTTATGCTCTTTATAGAGTTTCATCAATTCCTGGTTGAGTTTTTCTTTGTTGTCTTTAAGTTTTTCCTGAAGGGCCAGCACCTTGGGCTGAATGGTTTGCATCCCCTGCATGGATTTGTAGCTTTTATATTGCAAGGGAACAAATAATAGTTTAATCCCTAAGGTCAGTAATATAATGGCCACACCATAATTATGGGTATAGTCATAAATGAACCGTAAAACTGAAAACAGCGGCTTCGCCACGGCTTTCACAATGCTCCAACTGCCATAAATAAACCATCCAAAATCGATGGTGTCCTCCAACCCAATCCCAAAAGATTTCAGGACATCGTATTGCTTGGGACCGGCATACAACTTTGTCTTATGGACTTGCTCACCTAATCCCCCGGGAAGAGACATACCAGCGGAGACCACCATTTCGGTTTCAAGCTTAGAAAACAGGCCGTTGGCATTTTCCGGGATAAATACACTCATAAAGTATTTATCCTGAAGGGCCAACCACCTGACAGAACCATCGCGACGTAGTATCGGAGCATCGGCATCAGGAGACAATTTTTCCAGTTCCTCTCCGACCATCCAGGCAGATCCCAGCAATCCAATAAATCCTTGACCCCATTCCACCACACCAAAATTGGTGCCTAAAAGCACATCAAGGTCACCTGAAATCCCCCGAGTGCGAATTATGATATCCACCAAATAGGAATCGTAATGAAAGGTGAGTTCTTTTTGGACCCACAGTTCGGAGTCGGAAGACATATGGGTTAAAACCACTTTCCCGGTTGGATGCCCTTCATTTAATTCGGTAAAATCTTTTTGGATTTGAAACTTTCCCTGACGAAGACGCTGTGTTTCCGCTTCATTGCCTTTGACTTGCACTGTAAGCGGCCCGGGAAACTGTC
>JAGQKG010000310.1 GCA_020430245.1 Nitrospira sp. | reverse complement strand
CATCGCCTATCCCCCGCAACTCGGTCAAACAGACGACGATTCCCTGGCCTAGTATACTCCGGATCAGCGAACGACGTTCTCTTCTCAAGGGAAAATTTCCCTCCTGCGCAATGCCAATCACCACGGGTGATTTGGTTGTGTGCAAACCCGAAGGCCACAGAAGTTGCAAGCGTATCAATAGATTCTTTTCGACCTCCAACACAACATATTCGGACCGACCAAACCCTTTTCGAATGGATCGAACTCGATATGGTGTGAAGGGGGCCATTGGCCCAAGAACCTCGATGAGTTCTTGCTGCAATTGCACAGCCCGCAGATGTGGCTCTTGTGATGCTCTCACCCCGCGCACACTGTTGAGCTGTTTTTGGCAAATTTTCTGCGTCACTTCATGAACGGAATACAGGCTGAATAGCCTGGGCGTGTCCATTGTCAAACATGCGAGTTTTTCCTTGGGAAGAGGTTCGATCACTTCTCGATCAGGTACGGGAATGTCAAACCATTCCTGAAAAATAGGATAGAGTTGCCGACGATGAATGGGGCCGACATTCGTGCAGTGAGTATCCCCAGGGCCATGCCCTGATACTCGGCCGGAACCGTGAACCGATCGAAGGAAATCCCGTTTGCCATAAAGCTCATACACTTCTTCAAGACGCGCCCACACGGGATCATGTTCCGGGTGCCAGGCAAATTCGTGCCCGGAGACCAACCGGCGAGGGGCCAGGGAGGCAAGAATGATCCATGGCCAAAAACCAGATCGAGCGGTATCAGGAAGATTTCTTGTGGAGTCCCAATCACCCATCGGCAGATGTCCAAAGTTGAACGCAACCAATGCCGCGACACGCTCATCCAAGGCTCCAACAACTGCCGCAAGATCTCCGCCGCCTGCCACTGACCCGATGACGATGATTCGATCACGGTCAATCTGTGGATCGGCCCATAACAGGTCAATACCACGCCTCACGTCTTGAATCATCCAGCCCATCAAACTTTCGCCTACCATATCCAATTGAATGCCCAGCACAGATCGAAAATAATAGTCTTGCCGATCAACACGAAAGAGGCTGCCATAGTCTGTTGGATCAACAAAGGGATGTTGTCGGCGCTCGCCATGCCCGAGGAGGTCCATCACAAAGACCACGCATCCCTGCTGTGCCCAGGTCATCCCCATACACTGCAATTCCTCTTCAGTTTTTGAATCGTGATGGCTGTGACAGATGACAATCGCAGGAATTTTCTGGGTGGTTCGAATAGGCCGATAGAGATTGGCCGTCACTGGCAGATCCCTATGCCCCTGAAAGACAATATTGTCAATCCGGCACCCGGCATACTCCATTGTGCCAGCGACCATAGAGGAAACCGTGCCCAAATTCTCTGAATGATCCGGGAACGAGCGACGGAGTGCCTCCAGGCATTTATCACGATAGAACTCCCACTCCCCATTCGAGACTACACGTTCAAATTGCATCAAATCCTGTTGCGCCGCCTGATGAATCCGATTTGAGAGATGGCAACCAAGCTCCCGGATCCGGCGATTCCCAAACTCAACCTTTCGCGCCCAGAGCCATTCACGAAACTGTGGAGGGAGCCGATCAATCATCCATCTTTTGAACTGGATAGAGCCCATTATGCTCTTCCAACCGTGTGTTGACTCATTATTCACAGAACCATCTAATTTTCCGGGCTCGGGCGAAAGTATACCCGCCTAACTGATATCTGAATGGTGAGATTTACCATTGAGTCTGGTCGCTTCAGAAGCATCCACTTGTCCTCTTCTTCAACTCACTGAGCACACAGAGATTCGATCTGACCCATCCAATACACCCCCTGCAATGCCCCCTCCACATGAAAGAATTTTTTCGGGCAGCCTCTGGCAATACTCTTGTGGGTGGGACTGCTCATGAGCGGCATATCGCTAGCCATCGAATTGTGGGGCAATCGGACTAGATCTCTGACAATGGCAAACCATGGTGTTCACCGTCCTCACCTCCCAAAGGGGACACGTGCTCGCCATTCGTTCAGAGCAGAATTCGTTTCTCCAGCAAGGGCCGTTGAGTAATCCCTTGTTGCTTGGAGCCGTGCTCCTCACATTCGCCCTTCAGATGGTCACGGTCTACGTGCCGTTCCTCAATTCCATCGTTCATACGATGCCCGTAACCCTGGACCAATTAGCCCTCTGTCTTCTTCTCTCAACCGTCGTGTTTTTCGCGGTGGAACTCGAAAAATAGGTCCGCCGTCGCGGCTGGTTGACCCAACATCAACCTGCAAATCCAAATCTTCAATTTTCCAATGAAGTACCTGCTTAGAAAGAGGGACATCCGGACGGACCGCAGCTGCACTCCGGTGCCGGTGCAAACGAGGACGAAGAACAGAATCCACGGGCCACGTTTCTGCAGTTATCACGAACGAAGATTACCTGGACACATCCGGTCTGGGATCCGGCATGAAGCCGTTGCGGTTCGGCATGTGAACAGCGGACAGTGTCTCGGCATCCAACACCGCCTCGGTCGAGATAATGTCGTTTTGATACAGCAACCAGGCCACGACTGCATACACTTCATCATTGGTGAGGGATTGTGGCGCGTTGAACGGCATCGCGCGCCGAATATAGTCATAGAGCGTGGTAGCATAGGGCCAATAACTGCCGATCGTCTTGACCGGTTGTCGACTGGCAAGCGTGCCCTGTCCACCGACGAGACGATCCATCGGCCCTTCCCGGCCGGTCGCCCCATGACAGGATGCGCACTTCCCGGCAAACACGGTTGCGCCCTGGCTCACCGTTCCCTGGCCGGCAGGAAGGCCGGCTCCGGTCGGGCGGACATCAATATCCCAGCCTTGCAGTTCACGGTCGGAAGGCGCATGGCCGAATCCATAACCCATGATGGGGTGCGCTTCAGGGGCCGTAGCCAACCCCTTCTGCCATCCCATGCCAAGCGTGATCACAAGAACCGCCGCAACTACATTAAACCTGAACATTGGTGACGTGCCCCT
>JAGQKG010000030.1 GCA_020430245.1 Nitrospira sp. | reverse complement strand
GGAGCCAGGGAGAATTTCAACTAGCTTTGGGCTTGACTCAGCGCATCGGTTTTCGTACTTTTCTTGGTCATCAACCCCTCCTTCGTTAATGAAACAGTGATGATAACCAGTTACACACTTAATCTTACAGGCCCCCCACCGGGCCAGAATTGGTCCGAGGCTTGACCGCCTATTTCGGCTTTTACAATGAACAGCGGCCGCATCAGGCTCATGCGTACCGAACCCCGGCGGAAATCTATCACCAACCACATTCATGAAAACACGTAGGTATAGGCCATCTTATTTGTCTTCATTTCCTGTCTAGACATTGGGGTCCACTATACTTCCAAGTCTCGTTCGGCTCAGACTTTCTTGAGCCGGGCATTTTCTTGCCGCAGGTGCCGGAGTTCCCGCACATCCGCCACCTCCATCTGCCCAAATTGGCGTTTCCAGCGATAAATGGATTGTTCCGAAACGCCATGTTGCCGAGCCGCAGCATCAATCGTCTTCGCTTCTGCATCCCGCAAAATCCGGATAATCTGTTCTTCGGTGAACCGTTTCTTCTTCATGTCAGGCCTCCTCGGGTTGAGGAAAACCTAACATATCAAATGGTCAAATTTTCGGGGAGCACTCCATTCCCATCAACAGAAATGGGCCAGCTCCGCATCATGAGCAGTAACACTTTTTTTAAAATAATTTCCAAACTACATGCCAAAAAATGTTTTCTACCTAACCAACCAGGCCTTTGCTTTCAAAACATCAAAAAAATACATAATTTTCTGAAAAGGCAAAATTCCATTTTTGGTGCTTAAATACACTAGGTCATTTAGAAATATTTGAGCTTTATTGGCTTTCAATAAAGCGGGCGAAAGCTTTCTTTCATATCCAGCCCAAAAAGCTTCATAAATCATTTTTAGATTTTTAGGTTTATAACGAATTCTGTCGAAATTATTTAAATAATGCTCGAAATATATCGCATCATAACCAATAAATTGTGGTCGTGAAATTCCGAAATCTATTAACGTGACAGAATCAACATCAATAAATAAATTTTCTGGATGAAAATCCCCATGAGATAAGTAGGATTCATTTTCCGCAAAGTTAGAATTTTTTATAATTTCCAGGCACTCTTTAACTGATTCCCGCATAAAGGGGAACTTATTTAGAATCAATATTTTCTTGGCTACTTCTTCAACTTGGCCACAAATTTCATCTTTCACCCAATGAATACTCTCTTTCCCGCATGTATGGCTTTCAATAAACTTAATACATTCTCCAGAGATTTTTGCTGCATTTAGCGACCGGGAAAAATCGCCGAAAGAAAGTCGGTGACTACTATCTTTTATTATTTGAAAGAACGATTCCCCCTGACTTTCTTTTAAAATAAGCGCTTCTGGTGGACCTTTGATATATTTAATAACTTCAACGCATTTAAATTTTTTTTCGCTTGAATTCAAGAAATTATTAAATTTCTCAATATTGCTAAATTCAGTAAATAAAGTGGCATGTTTTTCTTTGGAAAGAGGCGTTTTTATATAAATGGAAAAGTTCTTTTGGTCATCATTTATTTTTAATTTTAAGATCTTATTTAAAAGGGTTTTCTTTGAAGAAACGACAGAGAACTTATTAGTGAAGGTTGGAATGTATGCCTCAAAAAGTTCTGCTGCAAAAATATAGTCCTTGTCCACTTCTTACCTTTTGAGCAATATAAATACTTCTTCAGAATAATATTTCCTAGCCCAACTTCTCGCTTTTTCAACCAAGCCGGCCTGGGCTATTTCACTGATTAATTGTTGCTTCGTCAAAGGATGGTGGACACCTTCGTATAGACCCAGCATTCTTTTGACAACTCTTTTAAGCTTAACTAACGATGAAAGTTGAAAATATTGAACAATTATCCAATTATTACTCACGCGAGAAAGTTCTTTCAGAATCACAACACGTTCCTCTGCCTGAAAATGCCCAAATAATCTTACACAAGTTACAAGATCAAAAGATTGGTCTAAAAATGGAAGTTTAAAGATATCTGCTTGTTTGAATTCTAAATTAGGGTATTTTGATAATTTTGTTTTTGCTTGCCGCATCATTTCTTCTGAAATATCACACCCCATAACATGGTATCCTCTTCTTAGCAATACTTCTGTTATTCGACCTGTTCCACATGGGGCATCCAGTACATTTTCAATATCATTTACTTTTCCTAAAAGCTTAACCAATGCTCTTTTTTCTTTCCGATCTCCCCACTTGCCTAGAAATGAATTAAATCTTTCTTCATCATAGTTCTGTGCTATGGCTTCGTTACGATAATGACTCTTTGGATCCCAAGAATATTTCTGCATTTATTCACCCCTTCTAGGTTTTTAATCACAAAATTCCATTGCTTTGGGCCAATTAGCAATTAAAACAAGGCAAGCTAAGAGCCAACATCCCTCCCAAAGGCCTCTACCCAAACCAGCGGAATATTCGTCGGACAATTAGACCTTCATTTTTTCAAACCAAACCGCCGTCATGAAACAGTTTTTTGCCTCAGTTAAAACTCATGGCTACCTCAATGTGAATCTAGCCAGCAATCATATGGAAAACCACTATAGGCAAAGCTATTCCTCAGCCTGCAAAAGCCGCGCATAATCATGAAGCATGTCTCTTTCTTGATACGTAGATATAATTTTTTGTCGAGCAGCTCTTCCCATTGTCTGCCGCTTCCTAGCCTCGCGTAATTGGTGAAAACAAGACGCCATTACCTCGGCAGCATTTTCTACATCTAAGGGCAGAAGTAAGCCCTGCTTTTCCTGCTCAACAAGTTTAGTAATATCCCCCACCGCAACAGCAACGACTGGTATACTTACCGCCATCGCTTCAAGTAAGCTCATTGGCATTTGCTCTCGAAAAGAAGTCAAAACAAACACATCTAAAGCTCGAATAAATGGCAAGACGTCTTTTTGCTTTCCAACTAACAAAACCTTTCGTTCAAGGTTTTTCTTTCGACACAGGGCCTTAATGTGGTTTTTTTGTGGACCATCTCCAATGAGCATCAATTTAAAGGCAGGATCTTCCTTAACACACAATTCGAACCCATCAAGAAGAAGATCAAAATTTTTTACTGGATCTAACCTCCCAAGATAGCCTAACAAGACCTCATTATTCTTAACGCCAAGTTTCGTCCGAATCTGTTGGCGAACCTCAGCATTGCCAATGAAATACTCACAATTTATTCCATTAGGGATAAATTCCACTTGATCATCAGCAAGCCAATAGCATTGCTTCAACATTTCCCTGAGTTCATTTGAAACAACAATTACACGCTTGACTAACCGATAAACGACAGTTCGAACAATATTCCGTTTCCACTGCCTCTTCTGGGCTTCATCAACATTAAAACCATGTTCACTATGGTATATAGTTGAAATTCCAGCCAGCCGGCCTAACCAAATTGCGTCCGTCGCACCCCAATTATAAGTCATTAAAATATTGGGGTCTGATTCCTTTATAGTTTTATAAAGATTCCGAAAAAATTGAAACCGTGTGGAAGCCTTCTTAAACGACAGGAATCTTACAGCCTCATTTTCAATCCAATGTCGAGCCCCCATTTCATTGTCTAGCGCTAATATTTCATGAAAAACATCTTGAGAAATTCCATTAACAATAGAACACAGCACCTTTTCCATGCCCCCCAAACCAAAAGACGGAACTACGTGTAGGATTTTCATGTTCATATTGCTATGGCTAACCGAATACCAAGATTTGCCCTAAGGCTTGCTTAGTCAAAACCACGCCACCCAACCACTTCATTTTATGGAAAACTTTTTTGTTCCAAAAGCTTGTGCAATAGCACTATCGACCATCCTAAACGATTGCTCCCAGGAAAAGTTCCGTTCCACAAACTGCCTAGCACGAGCGACTAGCAAATCACGAAGTCCCGAATCTTTTAGCAAAGCAACAACTGCTTCAGAGAATGTATCCGGTGAATCGGCAAGAAGTATTTCTTGCCCATCTCGAGCATTGATCCCCCTATTAGCCACAGAAGTTGCCACCACTGGCACGTTCATTGCCATGGCTTCAAGAACTTTATTTTGGACACCCCTGGCAATTCGGAGGGAAACCACACAGACGGTAGCTCTATTAAGATACAACCTCATATCCGGCACAAAACCAGTCACTATAGTATTCGGCCCTTCCAGTCGCCGAATTTGCTGGGTGGGATTCATTCCCGCAATAATAAATTCAACCTCAGGAATTTCTTGTATAATTAAAGGAAGTATTGTTTCATGAAAAAATAACACCCCATCAATATTCGCAAAGTAATCCATTGCCCCCATAAAAAGAAGAGTGGGACATTCGAGAGCCGAGGCAGAACGATTAGGATGAAAATAGTCAGTATCGACCCCATTAGGCACAACCATAACGTGATCATTAAGAGGCAAACATTGGCGTTCCTGCTCAGACGTGACGAGGCAAGCTTGAGTTCGTTTGACAACATCTGTCTCAAATTTCCTGAGACGTTGAGACTCAAGTTGATAAATCCAGGATAAAGGAAAGAAACCACGTTTCGCATAAATTTTCCATTTCTCCGAATCAACATCCACAAAGTCTACAATCTTTGGTTGCGGAAGACCGAGAATATAGGGAGCCATGGAAGAGCAATCAGCAACAGCTATCTCAAAATTTCCTTGATTAACTTTTTGTTGTAACTTTTCGGAATGGAAATAGGCTAACGTTAAAGGCCCTCCTTTCCACAATTCCAACAAGCACTTGAGTTTCGAAAAACAGCGAGAAAGCTGAACGGTATAAACATCATGGCAGTATTGCTGAAGCACTGCACGGTGCCCAACCTCAAGAGAAGAAAAACTTGGATAAATCAGGATAACCTCGTATTGACTCGCGAGATGTCGAAGAAGGTGAAAGCTACGAATTCGGTCTCCCTTATTGGGCGGATAGGGACAACTATGAGTGATGTATAAGATTCGCATTGTTTCCTAATATATCTTCTTTATGTCTACTAGGGTATATCTACAAGGCAAGCTCCCCAGAACCGACCCTACCCTAGTACGCGCCTTAGAAGGCTAAATACCGCATTGGCTTGTTGGGTTTAATGTACAACTCTTTGGCAACAACCATCATACCCCTTTCACCGAAAACGGAATGTTACGCCCCCTTCAATGAAAAGAAGTTTACGAATTTTTTGGATAGCAAGCGCATAGGCCTAGGGTAAGTTGGAACTAATAATTCGCAAGCGAAACGCCCACAAGAGGGCCTTGCCCATAACAATCAGTTGATTTTTGTAGAATTCCCAAAGGCCACTTTCTCTTTATCTTCTATTCCACCTAGGGAGCCAAATGCACGAAATAGTCTCCAAAGTAGCCCTGAAGCCCAGAGTGCCCAAAGCAAAACTCCAAAACTAAAAACCCAGACTGGCCTTTGCACCCATTGCTCAAACCCCCAAAAGATTAAATAGGATGCAATCATACCCAAGCAAACTAGACTAAGGCTGGCAAATGGATACTCGTATCGTTCAATCCGGCGATACCACCACAAGCCGCCAATCGAATATGCCATGAAACCCAGAACACTTGCCCATGCTGCGCCAAAGGTTCCCCACAATGGAATTAACATAAGGTTGGCACCAATATTGACCAAGAGTGCAAATACAGTTACTGGAATTATGGCTCCTGTCCGCTTTGCTAACAAAGCAGGGATCCGAAAATGCAAATGTAAACTAAAAAATACAAATGCTAGGCATATTATGGGAACCAATGAGTACGCCGACAGATAGTCAGGAGCAACCATAACCTGAAGAAGAGGTTTGGCAAAAAGCGCAAGACCCAATAAGAGGAGCGCAACAACATACATAAAATATTCGCATACCTGAACATAGATTTTTTTGGCATAGCTTTCTTTGGCAACTTCATAAATAACAACACCCCAAATCATTTCAAAGGGTATAATCATTAATGAATTTATCCCTTGGCCAAGAGTATAGGCCAAGGAGAACAGGCCTACCTGATCCAAAGCTCCAAACACACGAAGAAAAAATAGGTTCGTTTGATGCATCATTGCCGAAAGAAAGCCGGTAAAAATCAACGGACCAGCAAAACCCCAAAGCCGTTTTCCCAAATCCCATTTAATAGAAAATGTTCCAATTCTACCCGAGAAAATAATAAAAACCCCAAAGGTATTGATACACCCAGTAAGAAGGTTTCCCATTAAGACTCCCTGAACACCTAGCTCCAAAACTGTCAAGAAATAGACATTCAAGGCAATATTTACCAAAAGTCGTCCAATGCTAAAGGTCACAAAAATATGTGACCATTTACGAACTCGAAAATATGTGAGAGGTAAATGCCCCAAACAACCAACCCAAATCGTAGCCAACGTAAGATAAAGAAATTCCTCACGCCCTTTTACTGTTGATCCTAAAGCTATCTCTGCGAGGTCTTTGCCAAATACAGCTCCCACACCCACCAAAAAGGAAGCTGCTATTGCAATAAACATCATCCCGGTCCACCACACAGACCTCTGCATTTCAGCTAACTTTTCTGCAAAGTGATACCGAGTTACAGCTGCGAGCATCCCCGAGGAAATAACGACAACTATCAGGGCAGAAAAGAAATCTAAAATCGCTATCACCCCATAGTCGGCTGGCCTAAGGTAGGAAGTATAAAGTGGCAAAAGAAGAAAAGAGGCAATACGGGCCAGCACTTGCCCGCTCCCATACACGACAAAATGCTTGACAAGGTCTTGGTAATGTTCTCGGATATTCATACTATGCTACTGAAAGAAAGGCACAAAAATAGATAGCTTTCAGTTTATTCAAACCAACCTCTCAATGTTTCACAAAGATTTTCCACCCAGATGAAGAAGCCTTTAGAAGAACATGCACGAGGCCTAGAGAAGTTTTAAGGAAACTCATTAACCCCGCAACAATTTAGTGGATGTTTTTGCTTTAAAGGCTTTTTCGTTAGGTCTCTTATCGCATCGCATGCAATACAGTAAATTTCCGTGACAATATAGAAGGATTCTGTTTAATTAGGAAGAACCTTCCATGAGACCTTGGAGGGACGCTCTGCAAGGTAGGCTTCAATACTCAACAGAGAAAATTCATTGTGAACATTTCATATGTAAGGAAATTTCCCAAAACCCCAAAGAATTTAAGTCATTCCTTGATTTCCCTTCTATTCGAAATGCCAGGTCACTACTCTAGCAAACAAATAGGGTTGGGAAATCTATGGGCTTAACACCAGCATTCCAAAAGCCGCAATTCGAATTTCTCAAAATTGAGGCCCCGCCTAGGGTCACATGAGAAACGAAAACACTTATTAATTTCTACTCCTCCTCACTATAATCCCCTATTACTTCTCGCGCCTCTTGTTGCCAAACCATTGGGCTTCATCCACTTCTTTTTTTTCATTCCTTTTAATTAAAATGTTTCGGGGAAAAAAAATGACTAGAAACAAAGTATGATAAGCTTTTCCAAATAGCCAGTCTTCCTTTATCGATAAAAGAAATTCTCTTCTGGCTTGGGTGAAATTATTTTCACGGTAATAAGCGTAGCCCATTTCAAAATGCAAAATTGCCCTTGCTCTTCTAAAATGCGGTTTTCCTTTTTTGCTGGCCACCGGAAACTCCTGGGAGATTGCATCGAGTACTAATAGCTGACCATCAATCCCCTTGCAGCGTGAAACTACACCACCGCCACTTAGCCCCTCCTGGCGCATGCGATAACATGCCAACGGTTTATCAAGGTATCCACCCTGATAGAAATGAGCAACTTTCAGCCAGAAATGATGATCTTCTCCCACACGAAACAATCGATTCTCACTAAAATAGCCTACTTTTTCAAAGGATTCTTTTTTAGCAAGAGGGGTGGGAGATAAAATGAAATTTTGCTTTATTAAATCAAAGAACACTCTTCCCGATACGGGATTTTTCAATTGCATCATGGTCTCACCTTTTTTGCCTGTTTCATCCATTGCAAATGCATCCGTAAACACAAAAGAATACGCGGGATTTTCTTTCAAGAATTGAAGCTGCAGAGCTAATTTTTCTGGCAACCAAATGTCATCTGCATCAAGTAAGGCAAGATAATCCCCACAAGCATTCCTTATAGCAGTGTTCCTCGCTGCACCAGGACCACGATTTTCTTGAAATAGATACCGAATTTTTTCTGGATACTTCTGCACATATTTCGAGACAATCTCTTTTGTATTGTCAGTAGACCCATCATCCACAACGATCATCTCTAAATCCTGAAACGTTTGTTTCAAGACACTCTCAATTGCAGCTGAAATATATGCTGCGCTATTAAACGCTGGAGTAACAACTGTTACCATGGTCATAGAAATTTCCTACTGTCTATTACCCCAAAAAAGTTGTATCATGTGCCCACTCCCCGGGCGTAATCATTTTTAAGTTGGTGGATTTTTTGAAACAGCTTTTCAATTTTTAATTGCAATATTTTGTCACTGCTTAGCTTGGGGACAGCTTCCTTTGCGATTTTTAAAAGACTTCTCACCACTACATCAATTTCCTTCTCACTTGTTTTTTTTGGG
This sequence comes from Nitrospira sp., assembly GCA_020430245.1. Classification (GTDB taxonomy): domain Bacteria; phylum Nitrospirota; class Nitrospiria; order Nitrospirales; family UBA8639; genus Nitrospira_E. The sequence continues at coordinate 17,556 of JAGQKG010000030.1, read as the reverse complement.
TATGGCATTTCCCAATTCTCATTCCAAATCTTCCAGCATAGAAGCTGCCGTTTTATTCTAATTTTCATCCTTTCGCTTAATGCCAAATGCGATTCACCTTTCCAAATAGGCGTTAAGGAATTGAACTGGGCATCAATTTCAACAGATTGGGTCCAATCGGCCCATTTAAAATTGGCGATCCCGACCGCTACCTAGAAAAACGCGAGCACCTGCGGACCGCCGCACGCTCGTGACGAAGACAGGATATCGCCAAAACCCAAAGTAGCCCTCTCTCAAATTCTTCAACGGCGTCACCGCCACGAGCATAATGAATCTCACGCACCAGCCTTGCTCCATTCCGATCCCAAGCGGTAGATCAAACGGGCTGACACCCCGCTTATCGGTTGAGAGCGTAGCCGTGCCCTACAGTCTCCGAGATACAGTTGGTTTGGATTGGGTACCTTTGCACGCCTCCTTAATCCGACGTCTTGCGAATCGACCCACCCGCGAAAAAAAATCCGCGCCAGGAAGAATTAAGCAGCAGCCCCACCGCGTTATCGCAAATAGAGGTTTCCACAGGGGACTCTGAAACTTCACGTCATAGCGGTACACCCTCAAATTTGAAGCGATGAATGATTCCACAAGGAATACCTGCCGCCCGTTTAGCTCGCGCTTCCACCGATTCACATCTTTTATGCTAGGCTTTCGAAACAGCTTCTTGTGTATCCTCGCCTCACGCTCGGGCACAGCCTCCACAACTGTCTGCTCCCACTCGAGCATTTGTGGCTCAAAGCTCTCATCTAGAAAATTGCATATGTCTTGCACGGTACGCTCAGTTTGAAGAACGAGATCTTCATAGCGAACCGTACATATGCACTCCCGGAGCGGTCCCTTGGCATATTCCTGAGCCAAATCCGTCACCTCTTTCCACTCCATCGTGTTCGAATAAAGCCAACGCCCCACCCACTTCAAATCGAAGAAGGACTTCGTTACATCGCGACCGTCGCGGATGAGATGAATGAACTTCGAATCTGGGTAAAGGATTCTCAACTCGGGAACGATGCGGACATAAGGAGGTGTTTTGTCTCCCCATCGCTCCTTACCTTCGCGATGGAGGTGCTCCTGATAGACAATTTCGACAAGGTCTCGCAAACCAGGACTTCTTAACTGCCCAGCTCGCTCGCGAAGCGTTTCTTTGGCCATCTTCATGTCAGGCCAACGATAGTGAGATGTCATCACGTCTAAGGCCTGTGAAATTTCCGACCGCTTCAAAGGCCTCTGCAGAGGTAAAAACTTGACCAATTCCAGATAGAACCACGTTTCGGGTGGAATGGCGATGCGTGAATGTCTGCTCAGGATCATTCGGAGAAGGGTGGTCCCCGAACGTCCACTTCCAACGATAAAAAACGGAGCGTCACCCCTGCCAGATTCTGTAGTCACCTGAGAATCCTTTCAAGGCTTTATCGCCAGTTCCACATCGGATGCCACACCGGCCTGCAACAGCCGAAGTTTCATCTCCTTGGGCTACGAGTATATGCCCTCTAAACAACCGACTATGCGTTGGTTTATACCACTATAGATGATCCAGGATTTCCGTTTTGGCCACCACTGAGTAGTAGGGTAGCCCAACTACAGGTGCCGCGCAAAGGTTTTTCTACTCCTTATGTCACGTCCGATCTCAATATCCTCTTCCTTTCGGCCCCTTAGGGCGTTCAACGCCACATGCCGCTCGTATTCGAGCTCGTACGTGGTCGCTTCGCGGACACTACTCCGACCTAGCCTCTGGGCGACCCGCTCGGACTGTTCCCCATTGCCACACTATTCTCTCCGGGCAGGCAACACCCTGCGCTTTGCCAGCAACCGACCGAACAGCGTCCGACTCAGATGGCCCTGGACCAACAGCAATCAGGAATAGCGCAAATGCTTGACCAGATGGCCACCGGTCTTCATCTATAGTGGACCACAATATTCGGACAGTTAAGATGCATGGAGTGGATAGTTTCACCCCTTAAAGGGAAGGGTTTGCCTGCTGACCCCAACGTGGAAAAGCCCTAGCGCCAAACTTACGGTTTAAGCGGCTTTGCAGGCCTTGCAACAGCTGCCCAAAGACTTTAAGGTTCATCACACGCAGATCAAACATTGAGAAAAACAGATCAAAAAAAGCTGGCTCATTGGCTTGCCAGGTCGCGAGAAATCGAGTTCGACCCCATGCGCATAGGCCCACGAGTGTTTCCGCAAGGCTCAATCACTGTGAGCAGTAACACGCAGAAAAATTCCCCCATGAGATAGGGACTTCACAAGGGCATAAGCCCGCGCAAATCCATAGACTAGATAGATGAGAAACAAGTGCGGGAGGAATAAAGGTGCTTTCGCCACAAAGGTCGTGTGCAAAGCAAGAAGAAAGGGGGGAATCGCCAGCAAAATAAGTGCCAGTGGGCTCATGAAGATTTGTTGATTCAAAAAGTCAACAAGACTTCCAAGAAAAAATGCAAGAGCAAACAGAAGGATATAGATCGGATAACCTATACTTGGTACCTCCTCCCACCGAAGACCATGCGAGAAAATCCCTTGAATATTCCCCAATCCTCGCCAGACCTCTTTGCGCCAAAAAGTCCGAAGGTCAGGGGCTTCCCCCCAATGAATTGCCTTCATCGCAGAATTGCAAATAATTACCCCACGTTCTCCGAGACGATAACATAAATCAACATCTTCCGCCGTCTCTAGCTTTTCATTAAATCCCTTAATTGCTATGAAGTCGTCCCGTTTGACAATTAAATTCATTGACGGCAACCAGCTAATTGGCCACATTGAAGCTTCCGACTGGTGTTTACGTTGATGCAGGTCCCAGGCTTTTTGAACCCAAGTAGAGTTGGGAGGAACCACCGGAAAGCATCCGACCCCAACTACCCCCCTTTCTTGGAAGGCGGCTAAGCCATTAGTGATCCACTCAGGAAGAAGTTCAACATCTGAATCGACAAAAGCAAGATAACGGCCCTTCGATTTCAACACTCCATAGTTTCGTAATGCGCTAACGTTAAGATTCCTTAGAACCTCGCAAGCAACTCCCAATCTCTGAATGATCGCAAGAGTTCTATCCGCAGAGCCATTATCAAGAACTATGATTTCATACTCTCCAGCAGTAAAATTCTGCCGTTGAATCGACCCAAGGCAGCGCCCGATATATTTTTCTCCGTTAAGAACGGGGACGATAAAGCTCACCAGGGGTTTTGGCATAAACTTCAAGCTTAATGAAAATGAATTACAACCGTTTGCATTTCTAAGAAACTCCCACAAAATTTCACTTCAGATTGATCTTGGGAGCGTGCATTCATTCGACGGCTGGCCAAAGGCTTCAACATCTTTTCTTTGTGACTGTTGAGAAGATATTTGCTTGAGCAGCCCCGCTCCCAAAAGCACAACATAGTATGAAAACTCAAGGGTTTCAAGGCTCACAAATTGAGCAGCAACAACAAAACCCGACAAAGAAGCTATCACCATTCGTGCCAAATCTTGCTGCCAGGTTGCCTGTTCCCCCAGCTTTGAGCGGGCCAGCGGGAATAGCCGTGCAATACACAGCCCGTAAAACAAACCAAGAAAAGCAAGCCCGGCAAATCCTAACTCGGCTCCAGTCTGTAGCCAAAGTGTATGCGCCTCTTTTCCCTCTGGCCAGCCATACTCAGCTGCAATAAGCGGCCAATGATCAGGCCCCACCCCAAACACAGGATAGTGCAGCATCACATCCCAGCAATCAGCCCAGAGATCCAGGCGGCTCTGCGCCGAGGCATCACGGTTTTCCTCCTTGGCAAACGTTGTCATGAACCGCTCGGTCACCTCTTGCCCGGCTAAACGTAATCCCAAAAGAATGACTAGGGCAAAGACCAGATAATGCTTGGGTTTCTTGGGAAGGAGGAAAAACCCAACACCTGCGGTAACAATCAAAGCCAGCATTCCCCCCCGGGAAAAGGAAAATATGACGGAGTGCGCCATCAGGATGGCTGCCACCAATGCCAGGGCTTTCTGCCACCATTTCTCTGCACCAAAAGCCAAGAATAATGCGAGACCAACCCCTGCAACCATTTCTATCGCAAAACTATTATTGTCCATTCCGCCAAATCCGCCAATCTGCATCCGGTTGAAGCCTGAGTAATAACTCAGGTTCATCTCGAATGCGACATACCCCAAGCTGAGCGTCATGACCCATTCTAATTGTTTCAACTTAGCATCTGAATCAATAAGCGTCATACCCACAAGAAAAGGCAGAAAAACCTTGGCCATCGACTCAAGAAAAATCCATCCTAGCTCTGGTTGAGACGACCCCATGGTACTAGGAATAATCCACAACCAAAACCCCACAAACATGAGGAGAATCCCCCGCCCTTTCCCAAACTGCCAATGCCCAAAACCCTGAATTGCCCACCCAATCAATAGTGCTACAGCAATGATACGACTGTAATTCCCCTCAGGCACGGCCCAATACCAGAGAGATTCCGGTTTGATGATGGCAAAGCAGATATAAATCAGGAGCCCGACGAAGGGGTTGAATAAGGCAACCAGTGAACCCCCATAAGTCATGAGGTAGGTGAATATCAGACCCTTCATAATGATAACACCACCTTTTCAGGGAACGAGAAATGTTTGATGCCACAATTCTAATACCAATAAGTCCCACAACTTCGCGGAATGATCAGCTTGTCCTTTCCAGTGGGACTCTAATAAATTCTCCACAGCATGAGGACGGAAATACCCCCGACCCCTGGCCTCTTGAGAAAGTAACAGATCTCCTGCCATCTCCCGGAGTTCGTTCCGGAACCAGCTACTCAAAGGGACCGAGAACCCCATCTTGGGACGATCCAACAGGTTATCCCGTATCAGACCACGCATGGCAGCCTTGAGGATGACCTTCGTCTCAGAGCCGGACAGCTTGAAATGCGTGGGAAGGGACGCCGCAAACTCCATGAGCTGATGGTCAAGAAACGGCGAACGCGCCTCCAAGGAATGGGCCATCGTGGCCCGATCCATTTTCACGAGAAGGTCATCAACCAAATAGAGTTCGACATCAGCTTCAAACGCCCAATCCGTGCAATTGTCTGTGGTGGTTTCTGAAAACACTTCCACGAAGAGCCCTTCCGGATCACTCGCGGCCACCCTATCCTGAAAGTCCGGCGCATAGAGCTGCTGCCGATCTTCAGGAAAAAAGTGGGCATTCCATCGTGCGTACCGCCTTTGGGGATCCTGAGCCAACACTCCGGCAACCCGGATGAGTTTCTTGAAGGGGTGATGTTTGCGCCAGGATGAAGGAAGCGCTTGAAGACCCGCATGCAGACATTGTCGGGCTTTTAAAGGAATGTGGTCTGCCAGGCGAACACGCCGATCAGTAATATACCGGTCATAGCCAGCAAAAATTTCATCGCCTCCGTCACCATTCAAGACCACGGTGACATGTTTCCGCGTTAACCGGGCAATCGCATAGCTCGGCACGGCCGAGGAATCTCCAAAGGGTTCATCATAGTGCCATGCCAATTTCGGAAGGATATCGATCACGGGAGCTTCTACCATCAACTCCGTATGCTTGGTGCCATACTTCTCCGCCACAGCTCGAGCATACGACCGTTCATCAAAGGCGGCATCTTCGAACCCCACGCAGAAGGTTTGCACGGGGCTTCCACTCTGTTGCGTCATGTTAGCCACCACCGCACTTGAATCAATGCCCCCACTGAGGAACGCGCCGAGCGGCACATCACTGACCATTCGAAGTCTGACAGCTTCCGCCATGCGCCACCTAAACTCTTCGATAGCTTCCGGCATCGTGATGCATCGTTTGGGGGTGTACTGAAGCTTCCAGTATCGTTCGATGCGTACCCGCTCATTACGCACTTCCATCCAATGCGCAGCCGGAAGTTTCCGTATGTGGCGAAAGGCGGTGAAGGGAGCCGGAATGTATTGCAAGGCCAAAAAATGATCGAGGGCGGTGTAATCCGGCTGACGGGGCACCTGCTCATCAACAAGGAGCGCTTTGATTTCTGAGCCGAAAAGAAACCGATCTTCCAGGGAACAATAATAAAGCGGCTTTTTCCCGACCCGGTCTCTTGCCAGAAAGAGGGTCTTCTTCCGTGTATCCCAAATCGCAAATGCAAACATCCCTCTCAATTTCAAAACACAGTCTCGCCCATATTCCTCATAGGCATGAATAATAGTTTCTGTGTCACTTTGCGTACGAAATACATGGCCCTGGGCCTCAAGCGTCTCACGGAGTTCGCGATAATTATAAATTTCGCCATTGAAAATGATCCACACTGTTCCATCTTCGTTGCTCATGGGCTGATTGGCTTCTTCGCGCAAATCAATAACGGCCAACCGCCGGTGTGCCAAGCCCACATGCCCCTCCATCCATATCCCCTCCCCATCGGGACCGCGATGGACTAGGGTTGCGGACATGGCAAGAAGTTCCTGTTTCGCAACAGGCCTTTTGGAGTCAAAATAGAGTTTTCCAGCAATTCCACACATAGTAATAGTTTCAAGGAGTAACTTACTAACAAATAACTTTTAATAAAATGTAATCCATACTTCTCAGGCAGGGCCGCATGGATGGCGCCCATGTTGAGTTGCAAATATAGGGGAGGCTCCCTCCGCCCTGTACATGCACACGAAATCAATCCTCCTCGTCATTCCAGAAATTTTTAGTCGGGAATCTCTCCCCATCGGTGTCATTCCCGACAACCTTTGCTATCTTTGGTTTGTACAGATGGATACCCGCCTGAAATTGCGGGTATGACGGCAAAAAGATGGATACCTGCCACAGACACACAGGTATGACAAAAGCGGGATGTAGCCCACATTCTCAATGCTATCTAAAAGTTTCCGCCAACTGCCATGCAAGTTTGTACTGTATCAATAACAAAGAGCCGGACAGTTCGCTAATCAGATTCGGGTGTATGCAAAAGCCCCTTTGCCCTCAATACGTTCTCATAAAGGTCTTCAACACATTCCAACCGTTTGGAAAAAGCAAATTGGTTTTCTATCCGCATCCGGCCAGCTTGTCCCATTTGCAATCGAGTTGGCTTGTCCTCCAAGATACGTATCATCGCCTTCGCTAACTCATTGACATTTCCCTGCGGAACTACGATTCCCGTCTTCTCATTCACCACCAGCTCCTTTGCTCCGGCCACATCTGTGGTCACAACAGGCAAGCCCATTGCCATGGCTTCCAAAATGCTATTCGGCAACCCTTCCCGCCTGGAGCTTAGAACAAAGAGGTCAAACGCCGCATATACGGGCTGAAGAATACTTCGATATCCCGGAAATATCACACGATCTGCAATCCCCAACTCTTTCGCCAATTCGACCAATTGAGAAAGGGTGTTTGACCCCTCACTCCCCTCTCCTATGAGAAGAAACCTGACTTCCTTGAACTGTTTGACTACCAATGCGGCAGCGCGCAACCATGTTTCCAAATCTTTTTCCGGCATGATACGGCCCACATAGCCAATGACCGGATATTCTTTACCAATTCCCAGTTCCTTGCGAAATGTCATTGAATCCGCCACAATTGGCGCCCAAGCTTTCGTATCAATGGCATTATGGATCATGGTAATCATGGATTTCGGCACTCCTGTGGAGACCATTTCCTCTTTGGTGGCCTCCGAAACTGCAATGAGGTGATCAAACCGCTTCATAAGGAAGAGATCCAGCCAACGATAGAACGTACCCCGTGGTCCCAACATGACCCAAGCATGCGCCGTTGATATTACCGCTAACTTACGTTTTCTCAGCAACAGTTTGACGAGATACGCGAAAAAGTCGCTTTTATAATCATGCCCATGGATAAGATTGATATCGTGGCGATGGACAATATCCCGAAGCGCTGAAATCACGCTGAGATCCAATTTGCCCTTTTCAGGGATTTCATAGTAAGTGAGCCCTTTCTCCCCCGCTTTTTGAGTGATTCGAAATTCATGATCCCGGACATCTCGGACATAGGCAACCACTACCGTCACTCGTGCCGGATCATGTTTTTCGGCAGACAAGAGGATCGTTTTATCTGGCCCCCCGCCCCATTTGTACGTATTTCTGAGTTCGAGCAAGCGAACTTTTGCCATGGATTTATTGTAACTGCTCAGGTAGTTAGGCTGAAGACTCTCACTCAGTACGTAAGGCTCGGATCAAGCCATTCAAGACCTTCTCAGCTTCAACGATCTTTGGTTCAATCAGTGACGAATCCTGGTTGCACAAGAACCCCAAGCGCTTCGCCAAACCGAACTGGGAATGCAGTTCCCTCAGTGATCCAAAAGCCACAGTGAGGAATCGAAGGTAATCCGCCTGGCTGGTCACGTGCGCACCCCTCCACAATATTCGAAGGAACAGACACGGCTGCTCGTCTCATTGGGGAAGTTAACCCATAGCGTTCTTCTCTCGGAAAACCTGCGGTCACAGAATAGAGCAATACTGCGATCTCGTCAGCCATCTCAAATGCCAGAAGTTTTTTATGATCACGCATGATTGGCCTCTAAGTGCCTTCGGCCTTCAGTCTAGCCACCTGAGAGTAATGATATATTTTGACATTCTTTTCAGACGGCCTACGAGGCCAGATAATGTCTCGCGCAATCGGTAGAGCTCATCCCCCTGGGGCGTAAATTTCTTTGGAAAGCCAAAATCATCGCTTTGACTTGGCAGTGGAGCTGCCTCATCAGGGTGAAGATCGCAATACGCCTGTACATAGCCATTGGTCATAACTAGAACAACCGGCCTGGTGAGGGTGCAGGTTTTGAAGGAATTCAGATCCGTCAAACATGCATCAAAGAAAAACCTGGCTTTTTTTTGACAGGTCGTTCGCAAAGTTCCTTCAGCATATTTCGCTGCCACGTTCAGGACATGGCTTTTTCGCATATCCTGCGCAGGCCAGGTCTCTGTTGGGATTTCAACCCGATCCAACACTTGGTTGTATGGCACTTCGTGTTCCACCATCCATTCTGCGTAATGCAGCAACGCCGCTCGAGCATACACAAACCGTTGATCTAATTCTCCTTCGGCTACTTTCCAATCAAGATATTTCCCTACAGCAGCGAGAAACACTGTATACGACCACCGGTGTTCGATATCTTCGAGTTGATGCCGGCTAATGTCATCCCGTGGATGAATACACCGTTGTATCAATTCCTCGGCCTTGAGCAGATAGCATTTTTCCTTTGTCAGCACATAGGCATCAATCAGGGCATTGACCGAATTTCCCGCACCTCTGCCAGGACCATGGTACGCCCGCTCGACGGTTGAACTGGCCAGACCTGTGGGTCGCCGATCAAGCTTACCCAAAATGGTACCTTGGGGATCATCCATATTGATCACCCAATCAGCTAGTCCTTGCACGGCTTCAGCCCCCAGGGGATCGCCGGTCAGAAAATGGTAACAGAGAAGTCCAGTGGTGTAGTTATGCTCATTGGAGGGGCCCCCTCCATAGGAAGAACAAGCGCCATATTTTTCCCGATTCATTCGAGAATAGGTTCGATGAGTGGCCGTCGCAGCATCAGCATAATGGTCGGTATGCCAAAATAATCCTCCGTTATAAGCTGGGCGATCTTCCCGGGTATGGTAGATGTCAATATCAATCACATGCTTGACCAGGTCCTGCATTAATAAAAACCAACGCTCTTCGCCTGTCCGCAGATATTCAATCACTAATCCATATATGACGTCATATTGATTATTATAGTGCGAGATAAAGGGGGGGGAGACTGAAGAATTGACTGCTTCATGGTCAGCGTACACTTCACCAAAATGTCTCCAGCCATATTCGTCAATTTGCTCCCTCCGACTCACCCAGGAGTCGGGCTCCTGAATAGCGGTGTCAATATATTGGGCATACCCAACATTCTTCTGTTCGCTTCTTGGGGAGAGATATGGGATCGCCTTTGTTCCTGCATACCATTCCGGTGAAATAACCGGCCGCAGTGAATCATGTATCCAGTTGACAGCCAATTCGGGACTTACTGATTTGGTGAAAGCCACCACACAGGTATGGGTTTTTTGCTCTCCCCCTTGCAGCTCATAGTCATCGTCAAACTGATGCGGAAAAAGGCGCAGACGAATTTGCTGGTCCTCAGCTTCCAGAGCTTTGGGGAAATTCTGCCAGAAATGTTGGATCGTCCCGGAAAGAGCGATATCTGCCTGTTTGATGGAGAGCGAGGGGGTCGCCCGTTTGCCTTCCTGGAGTACGACCCCGTCCCGCATGACTCGATAGCCAGGATACCTTTGCCTGACTTGACCAAATCTATTAACATGATTAGGACTGTTCCAATTTGGCCCTCCACTGGAATCCTGGTAAATTTCAAGGCTGGAAGTTTCTGCACTACTCATGGGTTCATGGGAATCCACATTCCACCCGTGCTCGCTTTTCCCGGATTCTCGCAGGGCCAACTGCCAGGAAAAATCCTTAAAAAACAAGGAGCCGTCATCGCCTAAATCCCAACACCCCCCAGGATGGCGAGCCGCCTGGGGATTATGAAGGGTAAACTTGAGCATGACGGTAGTACTTCCAGCAAAAAAACTCAGCCGAGCTATAAAACGAAAGGCAGCGATATCGTTATTCGAAAATACCCCATCAAATCTCAAAGTCAGGCGAACGGGCCCATGGCTTTCCACAACCATCCTGGAAATTTGTGGCTCATGCCTCTGCCCTTTAACATCGGTCAGGATGAAAGATGTTCTTCTTTCATCCAGCCGGTCCACCCCATCAACAACCACCCGTTTAAAGGGAGTGAAAACCATGGGGTTCAAAAAAAATGATGCCGCACCAGTCTCAACAACATTGTCATCTGAATGTTGTGTAAAACTGAGCGTGGCATCTTGTGGGTGCGATAGCGGACTTTCCTGACACTCGAGACGACAAGACATGGTCTCATGGGGTTCAACGTTCATGAGAAAATCCAGCAAGGCCCACTGAATACTCTGGTCATTCCAGCGAGTGGTTACCTGAGCTTGTAGGGGAATGACTTCATCATTTTCTGTATACATGGCAAGAGCAGACAAATCAGACACCAAACCTTTCGGAAACGGAATACCTATGGTGATTGGTTCCTGAATTCTCCTGATTCCACTCTTTTCCGTAACATGGAGCCATAGAGGAAATTCATTTTTATAATTCATTGAATGGGCGTTTAACTTTCGAGTGAGGGTGGGTAACCTTCAGTCTCTTTCTCTTTGCGCCAAATTTCTTGAAAACTTTCCTCTGTGGACCAAAGGCTAAAAGGATTCAGCATAAATTGCTGAATTCATCTTCGTGAGGCAGCAAGGTAGCTAAGTCGGTTGATTACCATCAGGGGGGAGGGGATTACTGAACCACGCCAGCTTCGTCCTTCATCACTGCCGGCACCCCAACGGCCACATATCCAGAGGGAACCGACTGTAAGACCACAGCATTGGCTCCAATTCTGACATAATTCCCAATTGTGATATTCCCCAGCACCTTTGCTCCAGCGCCTAAAAGAACGTTGTTACCTAAAATAGGGACACCGCCCCACCCACCTAAATCACCGAGGGTCACCCCCTGGTAAATCGTGCACCTCTCACCAATGACTGTTTCCGAATGAATGAAGATTCCCCCGAAATGATGAATCCGTAACCCTTTACCTATTTGCGCTTGAGCGGGAATAGATATACCCGTGGTGCATTCAATGATCCGTTCAATGAAAAAACGCAGAGGTTGCGTAGGAATATTCCGTTCATAACACCAGCGAAATATACGATAAGCCAGAATGGCCCAAAAACCCTGAGAGAGCAGTCCTCGCACAAGATTCCGCATACTTGGATCTTCCTCCCGTAATCTTGCCACATCAGCGCGGATGGTAAGCCAAAAAGGAAGAGGCTTCATTTCAAGACGAGATCGAAAATCCAATCTGCTCTCTGTTGGTAAACGTTGCAATAATTTTCATTGAAAATACCGTGAACATCCCTTATGGAATATTTTTCACAATAACCGGCCCAAGCTGATTTGCCACGGCAAGCGGTAGTTGTTTCCATAAATTAATAGCAACTTGATATTTGGGATTTTTGGGACTGAGATCTGGCATTTTTTTTTGATTGGCCATCCAATACTCCCACACCAGTGGAATCGGCACGGCACCCCATTGCAACTTAAATCGATAGGTCCCTTCACCCGGAGTACTGCGCCCGAAATCAAATGTCTGAAACCCACCCTGCATCGCCCATTTCATGGCTTCCCAATACAACAGCATATTGGGACAGAGTGGGCGGTATTCTTTCAGTGATCCAGCCCATGGCACCTCCACCGTATCACGGAATGAGACCATAAACCCTGCCGCGACCGTAGCAGCCTCCTTGTTCACCAGAAGAATTTTCGCGGTGGGAAATTGCTCCAAGATCGATGCAAAAAATGATTTTCCATAAACTGGAGTGCCCAAATCCCGCATGGTCTGGGCAAACACCGCATAAAAGGCCTCCAGGCAGTCTTCTCTTCCCAGCATGGTAGACAACTGCGACTTTTCGGCTTTGCGGATTTGGTTTCGAAGCTTGCAATCAAACTGTTTCCATTGGGTTTCAACGTCTTGCGCAAGTTGAAGAAGCAGCGTCACTTTATGGTGCTTGGATTGTAACCCCAATCCAACGGGTTTGATATGACGCAATTCGATATGACGTGCGCCAATCTCCCTGGCAATCGCTTCGGCTTTCTCAAGCAGGGCCTTGGCCGCAGCAGAGGTTGAGACTAAGAGCCCGCCATAATTCACAAAGGGGACCGAGACCATGAAGCGCCCAAAGAGCCAACTGCTCATGAGAGTCAATGGGAGAACGCCGTGTACTGTTTCTCCCTCCCTCGCGATCAGATATCTCGTGGAATGGCCAAAGGCCTGTTCAATGATGGCCTTCCACCTCCATTGATGATAGTGATAGGCCTGAGGATGCGAGCTGACATACTCTTCCCATTCCTTCTCATGTCCTGGAGCATCAACAATCACCATGTTCAAACTGTACGCAAACGATACAAAGGGAACCCTGCTGAATATTCAGGGAATAAAGATCTTATGTGTCTTAAGGTTAACAAAGAAGAGAGTATTCCGCCTTCTCCGACGCCAAACTCAGTGGTTCGTTACCCGTACCGAGCTGCCGTAAATTGGCGGGCTGCCGCCTATCCTTGCATGGGGGTGAAGGCAAAGAGCATTCGTGGTGTATTTGGCCGCACTCTGTACAAGCCAAGCACCTCAGGTCATCCCTAACCCTGTCTTGACATCATCCTGTAACGTCAAGCGTGAACAAGCGCTTGCTCCCATTGGGAGGTGAAGAGAAAATTCCGATAGCCTCAAGCTCTCATTCACGGACTACCAACATGACCTTTCCCTTCAAATCCGCCCATTGAGACAAGAAAATCTTAGAAGGAGGTCACCTCAGCAAATACCAAGGGTCAGCCACAGCCGAGAGGCTCAGGAACACCTGATTGACCACCAAATCTGTGGCTACTGTCCCCTTTGACCGTTGGTCAATGTGGGAGTAACTCACGGCGCCATAGAGCCACCGAAGAAAGCTATAGCGCAAGCCAACCTGCCCCCGGTAGGTGGCGGTCTGAAAGGCCTGGCCACCCACAGAATCATTTTGGGCATACCCTAGAGAACCAAACCCACTCAAGCGAGCACTGAAGTCATGCAAGATTCGGCCTGTGATCGTTCGGGTACGCGTCCCTTGCGAAGCCAAGCCCCCACCACTCCCAGTGGTCTGTCTCCCCGTAAGACTCACGGTACCTTGTCGGTACGTCTTGGAAAGGGTCGCTCCCCCAATAAATCGGCCCACAAATTTGTGGCCAATCACTCGTTCAACGGTGGTATTGCCAGGCCCTGGAACCTGCTCGGTGGCCCCTTCCTGCTTAATAAACGACACTCCTCCATTGACCGACATCGACACGGAGGGGGTCAGATCCTGTGCGAGACCGAGTGTCATATTGTGAAAGATCATCCGATCGGCCGAAGTCGTTTGAGTGGATTGGCCAAGAAATTCAGTCTGGCGATAAGAATACATTGGCGTCACCGTCGTTCCTTGCGTCATCCGATAGGGAAGGGAAATCGTTCCCGTATGGGTCATGGAATCCTGAAACCCACTGGAAAAGAAATGGCGATACTGGTTCGTATACGCAAGAGTAGTCGTCAACTGCGGGGTCCATTCATATCCGACCGTCAGCCCGGAATTGTTATTGAACGCACTGGCTCGCCGAGTAAAGATCCCCTGGGTCCCGCCCAATCCGCCAAAGGCTCCGCCACCTCCGGCACTGCTACTACCAGCCCCGCTAACGGTTCCCCCTCCACCCAAGCTCGGGTTGGCTCCTGCCAGAGACGAGGAGTCTTCTGCCTGTGAAAACGAAAAGGCATCTAACTGCGGGGTGAAGTTCATGGATTCATCCACCGTCACAGAGAGCCCCTGATACCGCTTGGTTAAAAATGGCAAATCCAAGAGGATATTCGCATTTTGCACATACCGATTCCGACTAGGGTGATTGACAAAAAAGATGAATCGCCCAAAATATGTTGCCCCAAGCACAATATCCGGATTTTCCAATCGCAGCGTGGCATTGGGGCCCACATAGGTGCCAAAATCTTCCTCTTTCTCTGTATCACGATAAAACAAATTGTCCGTATACATTTCCTCGACATTCAAAGAGGTTTGCAGGGAAAGTTCAGCCAGGGCAGTGTCTGAGACAAATCCTATCGCCAGGCACCACACAAGCGCACCCCATATCCGACGCCTATTTAATCCCGTTCCATTCATACGATGATGTAGCAACATAGGTATGTGCCGTCTAGCACCATGGACCATGCGGAAATCCCAGAAACAGAGTCACGCTCTGCACAAACACATTCCTTCCCTTCGTGAAGTGGCCCGCCCCCAGCCACAATCTTCCGCCACCATACAGGGTTACGAAGAAAAAAAAAAAGAGGGGAGCCGTAATTTTTTTAAGAAGAACAAGAGGGGAAGGAGGAAGAAGGAGAAAACCCTATGCCACAGTTCCAGACGAGAACGGTCGGCGAATGAGGTCAGTTCACTCTACTAATATTTCTGGAGAACAGGAGACAACAATATTTTCAGGCTTGCCCCCGCCTTCCAGAAATTTCTTGACTAATGTGATTTCCTTCTGAACTTACCCCCAATGTTAGGCCAGTCATATTTTGGGAAAGAGAAAAAAGTGAATTGGAATTGGGACCAGTATCCCAGGACAACACGATGGGTTTTGCCTTGAATGGCTTATTCCTAGTGCTATAACAATACTGCATAACCGATTGATTTCACGAACAAAATAATAAATGATAAAAAAACCGACACTTAAAAATATCATGCTTCTGTGTTCTAATTAAGAAAATAGCTCAGGAACTGACACATAACAGGTAAAAGCATGGCTAGCAAAAATTTGCGATAACTCATTAGTTTAATTGACATAAATCATCACAAACCACCAGCATTCTCCAACAATATTCTTCAACGATGAAAAAAGGAAATTGAAATATTCTCGGTCATGCCCTCTCAAATCCAAAAAAAAATACGAATCAGAGCGAAAAATAGTCAGCTTTCATTACAATCGAAAACAACAGCATTCAAATGAGTAGTATAGGCTGAATTAAATATAATCATATAACATATTGTTTTAAATAGTATATTTTTACATGAATGGCTTATTCTTTAAAAATTCATAAAATGGTATTTATATTGCTTTGTAATCTCTATCAAGCATCAAAATTAACATAACGAATAAATACAAATTTTTTAATTCATAAAAAGGGGGAGTGCCATATGAACAACTTAAAGAAAGTGCTACTAGGAATAGTAGCTTCAACGTCAATCGGTGTGACTATGTCAATTTCCAGTGCGCAGGCTGTTATGATATCTGGTGGGGTTGGTCTGAATGGAAATTATTCACTTCCTGTAGGGTCAAATCTAGGAAATACAACTAGTCTTATCATTGATGCAGCTGCCATTACATCAGCTGGTGGTGATTTTTCGGTCCTCTACCCTGGAGTTTCAACAATAGCCCCAGTGCCTGTGGTACATGCTTCTCCAATTAATTTTTCAGGTTCTACTCCAATTGATCCATTATGGTCCACTGCCGCCCCAGCTGTTAGTTTTTCTTTGGAGACCTTAGGTGTCACGACACAAAATAATACAGCATTACGACTAGATGGAACGGGGACCTTCACAGTTGCAGGATATGATCCAACACCAGGTACATGGGTACTAACCTCAAACTCTCAAGGGGTAGGCACCTTAACCTTCTCAGTGTCACAAGCTGCAGTTCCTGAGCCAGGCACTATGTTGCTCTTAGGGAGCGGTTTAGTTGGGTTAGGTCTCTGGAGAAAATTCAAGAAATAAGCAGCTGGACATACACATACCTGTTAGATTTTCTAGCAGGCAAAAAAAAGAGTGAGGAATGTTCCTCACTCTTTTTTTTTCGACACTTTGTAGTGCTCCCCTGAAATCAAGCCACCTGTAAGTCTTGTTTCTCACGATTTTTCCTCTGCCCTGTTCTTTTATGAATTCCCGTGCGGAGAAAGAAAGGTGTCATGCCAATGCTTGAAAACTAAAAAACGCAAGAGCGCCTGGGAGGGCATCATAGCCGACTGAAACCGCGTGGTACGAATCGCCATGGCTTGTCGAGGGAATAAGGAAAAAATGTGGCTGCTAATTTTTTTCCTTACACGCACTCTAAGCGATGAGGAAGAAGAAGAACGAGGAAATGACGACAACGAGTTAAAAACCCCTGCCACGGCATTCATATCAAAATATTCCCAGACCCCGCTATTTTGGTCTTCAATCTGTTTTTGCATATATCTTCTCAAAGCCGATTCCTTTTTTAATTCGGAGTCCCAGTCCTCAAGGCCAGAGCATACCGCAAGAGGGATATCCTTCAAAGACGGGTACATGGCAGCGACGGCATTCCGATACAGAACTTTATGGAGGCGAAATTTCGAAGGAACGCGAAGAAGAAATTCAAGAATACTATCGTCTAACAGCACATTTCGATGATCAAAAAGTACTTGCTTGTAGGAGGCACTAGAATGAAGATATCCTTGCAGGCGATGGGTAAAATAGAGGTAATCCTTCGCATCGGTGGGTTCCATGCCATTGGCTTCTGATTCGAGATGCGCCATGGCCACATCACCGGCCTCAGACCATTCTCGAAAATATTGAGGCCTCAGCATTTTCGAATATAAAGATATCCCGCGAATCGATCGCAACCCCACCTCCGCTTCTGCCTCCTGAAGACTATACACATTCCCATGCCACCCAAAGGTTTCATCCCCTCGTAAGACACGGTCGAAGCCCCGTTCTTTAATACATTTTAAAATAGTCAATTCATAAGGATGAAAGGCGGCGATATCGGATAACCCATCCGTTAAAAAATTCGTTTCCTCGAATGCATCAGCATAGTTTTCCGCTTTACGCTGAAAAAAAGTGTGGCGAAGCTGAAATCTTTCGGCAATTCGCTTCGCAATAAACGCATCAGAACCAACAATATCTTCAGCTAATCCATAACTAACGGTGTTCAGGGTTTGACCTTGATTACCGGAAGCGATTAACGCCCCGGCCAAAATCCCT
>JAGQKG010000309.1 GCA_020430245.1 Nitrospira sp. | reverse complement strand
CCTGAAAGTCCTGACCTGTATGCTCAAGCACATCTGAAAAACAGTCTATAATCACCCACTCACTTTGGAGAAGAGCCTTTTATTTTAATTCGTTCGTACGTTTGGAGATGATTGAAACGCAACTTCATGGGTATTGGTGAGGAGGGGAAACTGAAATGATGGTGTGCAGTGATCAGTTGGCTTACGTCTTGGTCGAGTAGGACTTAATGCCGGAATTTGGATTTGGTGGGGAGATCGAGGGAAACGTGGTTTCTCCTCCATCACAATTTCCACAAGAAATGCTGGCCCGCTCGGGCGCCATCGGCAGCAAATAGTTTCTGTCTTTTTACCCTGAAAAGGCCCAGGTTAATCCGCCCATCACCATTCGTGGAGTATCAGGAACGAAGTGGAAGTCGTTGACCCAGCCGGTAGGTTCCCCAGGAATTCTGGATTCATACAGAAACTGGGGTTGAATCACCTGCGGGTATGTTCCCCGCCGCTTGCGGCGTAAACTACTCGGGTGAGCAAGTACATTCACAAAAGCCATAATGTTACGGTTTTGTTGTACCACTTGGTTTTTCCTGCCAAATATTGCCGTGCGATCTTTGATTCAGCCGTCGACAACGTGTTGAAGGAGGTTTGTCTCGAGATCGAGCAGCGGTATCAGGTGAAATTTCTGGAGATTGGGCCAGATAGGACCCATGTCCCTTTTCTGGTCCAATCCGTTCCCGGGTATAGTGTGACGAAGGTGGTGACCACCATAAAGCGTTTGACCGCCAGAGAGATCTTCCGGCGTGCCCCTCAGGTCAAAGAGCAATTATGGGGTGGTGAGTTATGGACAGATGGGTATTACGCAAGCACCGTGGGTCAACATGGTAATGAAAATATGATAGGGAAATATGTCAAACAACAAGGGGAGGCATACCAAAAGTTGTACGCGAATTACCAGTTAGCCCTCTTCTAATACCCCGTCCGCTTGCGGCGGGGATTATTTATTTACAATTCGTATCGGTAAGATCCATTCAAACGATTAGTCAGCCCGATCAGGTCAAATGGATATTGTGCTTATCGGTGTGATCATCACCCTCATGGGCTTGCGGGGTCCTATTGAACGTGGGTACGGACAAAATAAACCGGGCCATTTTCAATTAGCGGTATTCGGTCTACCTGTTTGATGTCCAGAATCTTTGCATCTTCAAAATCTAGAGAAAGAAGTCGGTGTTTTTGCAGTAAGCGTCCGAGTGGATGTCTACAGCCTAGAAAAAGAAGAAGTTGAGTGCCAAGTGTCAGCGCAACTGTAGGGGGGGATGGTTGCCAGAAACTAAAAAATACCAGCGCAGTAAGCAAGGAAATGATACCGATCCCTTGTGCGATAACAAGTATGGAGCCGCATCGGTTTGAAATGGCCATATTCCATTTCTCTTGTTTATCAAGCGAAAGAAATTCGCTGAATGCCTCACGAATTTCCTTAGTTGAATGTATTCCAGCTATTCTGAATCCATCAGTTTTTGCCCTCCCGCTGACTTTTTTCTTTTGGCCATGTTTATGAAAAAAACAATGGATCGTCCCATGCTCTAGGGCGTGGTTTCGTCTTTTTTGGGGAGTGAGGCGGAGACGTTGGATAATCCCACTAATAAAAGGAAAATTGAGAAAAATCAACAAACAGGCTAGCCAGGGCGTTAGTAGGGCAGCTAGCACTACAACTTCCCCAGTATGAGGAAGAAGTCCCCAACATAGGGCAATCACGAATAAAAACCCATACCCTAATGCTGGTTGTTTGTAATACCAGACCAGAACATGGAGGTACCAGGGGACTTGTTTCATGAGCTGCTCAAAAACAGAGTTGATGTCTGATGGGTTAAAGGAATCCCGAATGAGGTGTACCCACTTAAGTGTGGGTGCAATCTCCTTCGAAAATCGACAGATGTTACCTTTTCATCGGTCGATCACAAGGAAAATATAAGTTGTGGGAGGCAATGAACCCAGTGAAGGCAGGTAGGTATACACGAAGGAATCCTTGAATGCTCATGTTTCCATAGGCAACTAAGCGCACGACCATCTTGAGCATGAGGTACCCTCAGGTCGGTTCGAAAAAAGCTGTCAGCGGCCTTCAGACATTGGGTATTTTGCACGAAGTGGATGTTGACGCGTGAATTATGCTGTGAGTTTGTGAAAGAGATTGGGGTGAGATTGTTGGAGTTGGTTAAACAGGTCGGGATCGAGTTTGGCCAGGTAAAGCGTTTTGGCTTTGGCGAGGAGGTCGAGTGAGACGTGGGTGACCCCTTGGAGATTGGCTTCTTGAAAATTGGCGCCTGTGAGGGAGGCGTCTTGAAGCGAGGCCTCCTGCAGATTCGCTCCGATCAATTGGGCTTCCCGAAGGTCAGTGAAGTGTAATTTGGTTTTGGAAAAATTAGCCCCTGATAATTTGCCCCAGGGCAGTGAGGCCCTAGTGAGGTTTGTTCCTTCAAGATTGGCCCCCTCAAGATTGGAACCAATCAACCCCGTTCCGGTTAAGTCTGCTCGAACCAATGTGGCATTGGAAAGCCTGGTTTTGATCAGGTTGGCTTCAAGAATGTCGGCTTCCGTGAGATTCGCCTCGGAAAGGTTTGCTTCGGTCAGGTTTGCCCGAAAGAGGTAGCAATCGGACAGGTCCGCTCCGGAAAGATCGGCTTTGCTCAGGTCTAACCCCGTAAAATCATAGCCTGAAAGATCAGCATCCCTGAGATCGGGAATCAGATCAGGATTGGTGCGACGATACTTATTCCAACCCTCGACTCCTCCATCCAAGAGTTGTCGAACATGTTCAGGATTGGCCATGAGGAAAATGCTGGAATTGAATTCGGACCATATTGTCTGGCTGGGTGGTGGTTGGGTGGGCTGGTCGGTTACCGTTTTTTGAGGTATTTGAGGAATTCCGAATCTGGGGAGAGCACCAATGTGGTATTGTCGGCGAATGTTTTCTTATAGGCTTCCATGGTTCGGATGAATTCAAAAAACTCCGGGCCTTGTTGGTAGGCGGTCGCATAGATTT
>JAGQKG010000308.1 GCA_020430245.1 Nitrospira sp. | reverse complement strand
ACCAAGGGGGGGTGTGATCATTCTTGTGGCGGACCCATCAGGTAGAGGACACGAGTTGGCTTGATATGTCTTTTGAATTCAGTAACACCAAGAAAAAACTGTTCGCAGGGTAAAGTCACGTTAAGAAACATAAAACTTGGTATGTCCTTGTTAGGGTCTTGATGACCAATGTTGTCTTCCAATCATTGTAGTTCTGTGGTCTTGTTTTAAATGGCGTTGTACACACTTCTGCTGTTCTTTATTCTGGCATCGTTGCTCTATGAAAATATCTGAGAAATTCTTTCCTCCATATTTAGGATGGTTTCATGGATTATTGGTCTTTGGAGGATACCTTCTTGCCAGTTTGGCGGCGAAAGCAGGGTTTTCCTTTGGGGTTGGATTTCTAGAAGGGTTGCTGAATATCCAATTTCCTAAGTTCATTGCCGGTGTAAATTTCTTCCACTCATTAGAAATTCTACGCGTAATTGTCGGCCAGGTGGCTGGCGGGGCAGTATTAGTGATTTTGCTTCAATTTTTCTCTAAAAAATTTCCACAGGACCTATGGAATGAAATTGGGTGGGCTCCCTGTCGTATAGGCTTTCTTTTAAGAGGATTCCTGTTTGGGGCTGCTTGGGGCATTGCGATTTTGGTGGGGCGATCTTTGTTGTTGGGGGACATTGCAACGTCCAAATTTACACCTGATGGCCTCAATCTCTTCTTTTGGTGTATTCCCAGTCTCCTCTTAGCTCCGATCCTAGAGGAAACGTTATATCGAGGTATTTTATATTTAGGGATCCTTAATTCTTGGGGAAGAACGTGGGCCTTCGGGATTTCAACAATTCTGTTTTCTCTAAGTCATTCCCAATACCTTCTCAATGGAAAATTTCCGTTTCTCTTCATTTTCATGGCTTACACCATGTCTGGAATCGCTATATTAATTCTCAGGATCCGATACAATTCCCTTTTTCCCTCCATAGCATTTCACTGTTCATATAATCTGATAGGGATTTCTTCCGTTCTTCTCGGATCTTATACCTTTTCTTTTTGAGATGAATTGCTTCCAATTCTTCGACAATTTTGACAAGACGGGATAATTGATTTTTCACTTCTTTCACACTGGCAATTTTCACAATCATCTCTTTTTGCTTTAGACATAATTACAGATATCGTGTGCGACCCTTACTATGATGAAGGAAGCTCACACCCCGATTGTGACGCCTGATAACACGATCACGATTGGGTACGATGTCGTGGGCAATCCGACTATGGTGACGGACGCCGACAGCCAGGTGACGTTCACCTATGACGGCGTGAATCGGGTCAAAACCGCCCAGACCAGTCAGACGAGCGGCCTGCAGCCGCAGGTCTTGTTGACCAGTGTGTACGATGCCGTGGGCAACCGGCGGCAACTGGATGAAGACAGCGGCAGCGGTGTCACCAATTATCTCTATGATCTGGCGGGGCGGCTGACGACGCTCATCCCGCCGCCGGGGCCGGCCATGCAAGTGACGCTGGGGTATGATCCAAGTGGTCGCCTAGCCACTATCGCCTATCCGAATGGCGTCACGACAGCCTATGGGTACGATACGAAAGGCCGGTTGAATGCCCTGAGCCACACGTCGGGGGCCAATCCCTCCTTTGCCTCCTTCGGCTATACCTACAATCCCGTCGGGAATATTTTACAGATCCTGGATCAGGTGACGCCGGCCGAGACTCGCAGTCATACCTATGATGCGTTGCAACGTCTGAAGGCGGGCGGGACCACGGGTAATTCCGAAACCTATGATTATGATCTCGTCGGCAATCGCACCACCTCGTTTCTGTCGTCCACACACACTCACAATGATCTGAACCGTCTCCTCGAAGACGACCAGTTCACCTACACGTATGACAACAATGGCAATCTCATCACCAAGACGAGCAAGGCCACTTCCGCCGTCACCACGTACTCATGGGATGCGCAGGATCAGTTGATCCAGATCAATCTCCCGAACAGCACGACCGTCACGTATAAGTACGATGGGCTGGGGAGGCGGATTGAAAAGAATGTAGCGGGAAGCATTACTAGGTATGTCTATGATGGCCAAGATATTCTGCTGGAGTATGACGGGACCAACACCTTCAGTGCCCGATACTCCCACGGCGATCAGGTGGATCAGCCCTTGATCTTGCAGAAGGCGGGCCTCGGCTTTCTCTATTATCATTCGAACCATCAGGGCTCGATCACCCATCTGACCAACAGTAGCGGCACCGTCGCCAACAGCTATGTGTATGATAGCTATGGCCGAAGGTTGAATGTGTTCGAGTCGGTGGTCCAACCCTACTCCTATACAGGACGCGAGTTTGATGGAGAATCAGGGTTATACTACTACCGCGCGCGGTACTTGGATGCTCAGACGGGACGGTTTCTTTCCGAAGATCCCATTGGGTTTGATGGTGGCGATTCAAATCTCTTTAATTACCTTTACAATAATCCTCTGAATTTAGAGGATCCCTTTGGATTGAGAGGGGGAGGCAAGGGTGGCGGAGGAAAAAGTGGAAGTGAAAAAGGAGGCGATGGATTGGGTGAGGCCAGAGATTCGTCTGAACCCTATAGAGGAATCCCCGACGATTCTATTTTCGAGGAAGCCCAAGAGGGTTTTATTGAAGGGATGACCGAATCATTTATGAATGATATTGTTGACCCTGATTTTTCTACGTCCACCGATTCAACGTTTAAAGGTAGGGGTAAGGATCTTGGCAAGGATATTTACAAGGATTTGAAGGATGGACTAGAGGACTTATTTAAAAACTCTCCTGATTTAACCGTTTGTCCTCGAGGGGGCATTTGTGATGCCCCTCCTTCTAAGTGTCAATGAAGCCTGCAAAGGGCCATAAACTTGGGTAGAGGCACCCGTTTCCATTTGACCTCCGTTTTTTAAGATAAGGGAGATAAGGGAAAATCCTGTTGTGCGGCTCCCATAAACCAAGGGGGGGTGTGATCATTCTTGTGGCGGACCCATCAGGTAGAGGACACGAGTTGGCTTGATATGTCTTTTGAA
>JAGQKG010000307.1 GCA_020430245.1 Nitrospira sp. | reverse complement strand
CGTATAAATCCCGCCGAGCGGATCCACCTTCATGGATTGTAGGAGGCTTTGCTACGAAGGAAGTGATTGATCGGGCCTTGTTTAAGCCCACGGTTATTGATCCGAGTTTTACCAAAGACCAGGTGACAGGATTTTTTAAAGCAGATCCTGGTTCGGAAGTTAATGAAGCCTGGTGGGAAGACATGCTCGTCAATTGGTTTGAAGAGCCTGAGGAAGAGGGAGATGATGATGCGGATGCCGAATCATCTGGGGAGTCAGAAATATCTGCTGAAGCCGGGGATGATTCCGACGCTAAAGAAAATCCATCTCCCGCTAAAAAAACCACCATCTAAAATATTCTCAGTCAAGCTTGTCTCAGGTCTCTTGTGCCTATTTTCAAAAGGAATGGCATGGAGAGATATCGTTCCATTCCGGCTTATCCGCTCTTTTCCTTTTCATCCTTGAAAGCTTCAGGGACACAATCGGGATTCGTCTATCCTGTCCTGCATCGATTAAACTTCTTGGTCTGTCGGCTCATGTATGGTTTGGGGGTGATAGAGCCATCTCAGGTTCCCGTAGACGGACCGGCGTTGATTGTCTGTGACCATACTTCAATGGGGGATCCATTGGTTTTATTGGCCACTGCTGGTCGTCCTATTCGATTTTTATAGTTATTCCAAATAAGTTCCATACGATCGGATCATCTCGTCGAGTGAAGTATCTGGAGAGGCATATTGCCGTCGTTTTTTCAGGGTGGCAAAGTCTTGTTCAATGGGATTGAAGTCTGGAGAGTACGGCGGGAGAAACAACAGTGTGTGGCCCGCTTGTTGAATCAATTCACGCGTCTTGGCCGTTTTGTGAAAGGCGGCATTATCCATGATGAGAATGGCCTGCGGGGGCAGTTCCTTGAACAGGTGGTCTTGCAGCCAGGTATTGAACCACTCAGCATTGGTACTCCCCTCAAAGAGGACAGGCGCCAGGAGTCGTTTACCCCATTTCCCTGCAATCAAGCTGGTGCGGGGCCGGTTCTGGCCACTCCGATCTCCCAGAACTCGCTGCCCACGACAGGCCCAGCCATGAGGCCGATAGCTGGTACGCTCAAAGCCACTCTCATCCAGATAGACCACAGCGGCTGTGCGTTGGGTGCATCGGATCTGGCGCAACTGCGCGAGATAGGCCGCTCGTTTTGTGGGATCGCGTTCAGCATATCGTAGAGTTTTTTTTACGAGTCACCTGACTCTGACGCAGGGCGTACCAGATCGCATTGATCCGAACGCCAAAATGATGAGCCCGTTCCTGGAGAGTGGCTTCGGGATGCTGCGCCACATGCCGCCGCAAGGCCACGCGATCTAACTTCCGACGCCGAGTCCGCGGATACGTGGGCCCTAAATCCGTTCGCCTGCACCAATCGTGAACACACCAGATGCTGACACGAAAGCGCCGTGCCGCTTCAGCCTTACTGCCCCCGCCCGTGACAAATCCCACCACTCGCTTCCTCAGATCGATACTGTAGGCCATAGTATCCAAGAGTCTATACCATTAGGAACTTATTTGGAATGACTATAATGGCAAAAGAGATTTATGTCCAGTCACATATCCGTTGGGTGTTTCAGGCCTTTCGTTGTATTCCGGTGGAACGAGGTAAGCGGGATATCCGTGCGATTCGAACCATGTTGGATGGCCTGGCAGCGCAGGAGGTGATCGGCCTTTTTCCAGAAGGCGGCCTGGGTCGGCATCGTGTAGATGCGGGGCATTTGGGTGTTGGTTATTTAGCGATCAAATCAGGTGTGCCTGTGGTCCCGGCATCTATTGTTTGGGACGGACCCCATTCGGTGACGTCGATGCTCAAAACGCTCTTGGTTCCGAGTAAAGCCAGGATTCGATATGGGAAACCCCTTCAATTTCAACAAGAGGCTCGTCCGAGAAAAGAATCCCTTCAAACGTGCACGAAGGAAATTATGAAACAGATTGAAGCGTTGAGGGAAAGTATTCTCTCGGATGCCAGAGCTTAAATTGTCCTTCCGTTCGTGGTAGGGGTTGGCATATCCATCAAATTACCGTCCCCGCAGTTGTAAGAGAGTATCCATCCTTCAAGCACGCCATAATGTTGAAGTTTTGCTGGGTTTCGGCCCGGCATCCGAGGTTTTGCTTGGCGCGTTCCGAAGGACGCAACTATTGTTGTGGAGACAAAAGTAGCCAAAACCATGTTGGCCATGCTGTGGCCCTTCGGGTTCCCTGCGCGGTTCGCTGACCCCGGCAGCGCGCAAACTCGCAAGGCTCAAACAATGCGCGCCTTTTCTCCGGGGTCGGCTGCACTGCTCGGCCACATCACAAGGCCGGGGAAGTCTGCTGAGCCTAGGATTCCTTTAATTATGGGCGGACCAACTCACCGAGTCTACCCTGAGCTATGTCGATGGGCTCAGACAAGGCCCGCCGGCTGACAAGAGCATCTGCCCATGGGGTCGAATGGCAGGCGGCGGGCAGGGAAATGGAGAACGTAGATAAAGAGCTGATGGCACCGAACATACGACATAGCATTAGGTTTCGTAGAACCAGCAAGTCGTTTGGAACGTATGGTTACGTCCGCTCACGCCAGACCATCGGATTACGCCTGGCGTGAAATACCGATAACACGATGAGCCGATCGTCTCGGATACGGAAGAAGATTGAGTAAGGAAAGCGCCGTACGCGGATGCAACGCACGTCATGAATCATCTTCGGAAAGCGTTGCGGAGTTTCGCAGGCCAGCAGCAGTGCTCTTTCGATCTCTTCCACGAACTTACTACCGAGTCCGGATTTCTGAGTTTCATACCAACCGGCCGCTTCGTCATACTCAAGCCGAGCAGCTCTTCGAAAAAACGGCTTCACAATCATTTCCCGAAGCGGGAGAGAGTAGAAGCTTTCACCTGTTCCCACGATGTCAAATCGTCCGGATGCGCATCATCCTCTTCGATTCTCTTCTGAAGCTCAGCGCGTTGTGCCTCGGTGAGCGGGACGGCTGCGCTATCAGTTGCAATGCTATCCCAAATTTCCTCAACCAGGGCCAACCGTTCTTCTAT
>JAGQKG010000306.1 GCA_020430245.1 Nitrospira sp. | reverse complement strand
TGCTTGACCCCGGTGACCGTTCCACCGCGATGAAACGCGTCGCCCAACGATTGGCCAAGCGGATGGCGGGACAAAAGAATTAAGTCCGGTCACAGGATAACCCGGAAGGAATTGGATTTTGTTACCCCCGTCAGCACTGAATCTGGACAGGTTGATTGGAGTTTCCACTATTGTTGCTCCCTCGAAAAACTTATTGAGGGGAATATGTCTTGCTGCAAGACAGCCCTTATTTTTGACCGCTATTTTCTTGTTTTAAGGGCTTTATTCGGCAAGTGGCGGGTGAGGCTCGTCTTGGGCCACGAGTGGTAGGGGATTTTCTGTGACATCGTCCCTCAATACCACTCGGGCCATGAAAAAATAGGAAAATATGAATCAGACCATTTATTGGAGCCTGAGACACCTTTTCTCCTCGACCGTTGAAACTGTCTGCCATCATGAGAACTTCTTCCAAGGACGAAGGTCGCATTGCAATATGAGGTCGTTTTTTTTCATGAATTTAAAATACCTTTTCTTTGATCTCTTTCATTTCACCGGAAATGAAATGATGACTGCGCCCATCACACCACCGAGTTTATGGTCCCGTTTCGGACTGAGAGTGTGTGCATTGTGACAATTAACGCAGGCCATGGAAACGGCCTTATCCGCATAAATGGCTTTGAAATACTTGAGTTGCCCTCTTTTTATTGTCCCCGAATAGGACTCGTTGGGATCTGCGGCTACGACCTCCAATCCTGCTTTTTCGAAGTCATCGGCTGGGCCATTTTCCTCCTCGATGGGCCACAGACTCGCGAGGCGATACTTCAACCCTGAACCCTTCGATTCCACCTCCATTCCGGCAAGCAACACCATTTGTGCCGGAAGGGGAAGTTGGCCTCTGGTCTTCCAGAGTTCTGAAGCAATAGTTACTCCGTGCTCCTGCATTCTATCCACAACATGCGTGGTGTACAGAGTCCTATCCGCTTCAATGACTGCATGAATGAAATTAGCCACTTGATCTGCTGGAACACTGGTTTCGCCTCTGGATTCGTTTGGCGCGACGAGTATGCCCGCCACGGCAACCAATACAACCACCGCTTTCAGAGTGCCCCTGGAAAGGTTTCCTTTGAACATAATAGCACCTCCTTCCTGCCTTCACTTTGAAAGATTCTCTACAGGACGGCAGACAGTCAAAGGCCTTCGCACTGAATCTCACTGGCGGCGTGTGCAGTTTGTTCCTCCTTTTGTTAAAAAATAAAAGTCCTCTAGGCGTATTGTCGCCTGAGGGCTTCACGGTTAACTTCGACAGAAGGGACTTAATCCGAAAAGCACTACCCCATAATATTATCCTTTAATTGTATAATTATAAAAAAATATTTTGATCTTCTTCGCTATTAAAGTAAAGGCTTGTTTCTTTGAAAAAGGCAGGAACGAAACATTTCCATTTTATCTATTTTTGGAGTTCTCATCAGAGTAGGGAACGGCATGGTCAGGAAGGTCAGGCAAGTTTTTAACCGAGGAAACGAAGTGTGCGAAGTCGAAAGACATCAAGGCTTTTCCGGCAGGGAAGGGGAATAGGAGAACGACAGCTCTTTGTTCAGGGTTTGCCCATCCCACCCTCAGACCTTTTTTCTTGGTGGGTAGCAGTGCATTTCCAATGATCGGCAGTGAATTGTCCACCTGTATTCACCATGAGCAAGCCCCATTGTGGTGGTACTGAATAACCGCGGCTATGGGACGGAACGGGAAATTCTCGAAGGTCCCTTCAATGATATCCATGAATGGCAGTACGAGAAGATCTGTGATGTGTTGGGTGGAGGCGTGGGCCATCGAGTGGGCACGTTCGGGGAGTTAGTACAAGCTTTGAGCCTTGCCGTTGATGATCACAAGCAGGTCCACGTGCTGAATGTCCTGCTTGACCCCGGTGACCGTTCCACCGCGATGAAACGCGTCGCCCAACGATTGGCCAAGCGGATGGCGGGACAAAAGCTTTGATTTTCTCTGGATTCTGAGCCCGGTCTAATTATTCCGCCCAGTTTACAATTTTTTCATTCTTCCCTTTCACGATATTCATCAAAACCGCTTGTCCTGATTGGTTGCGGGCTTGCTCCAGGCATCCGTATAATAATCGGGTTTGAGGCAAATTTTTTCTTACAGCCAGGATAGGACCCTTACATATGAGTGCCGAGATCGTCGAAAAGGATTCCAAAAACTACCCCATTCTCCGGAATTTACAATATTCCCCGCTGAAGCAGGGGGAAGAGCAATACATTGTGTTGTGGGACCCTTCGGGCCTGTCCTCTGAAAAGCTGGTATTGCCGCTGAATTTTTTCTATCTGTTCCAGTTTTTTGACGGGGAGCATTCCCTGGAACAGGTTGGCGCTGAGTATCTCAAAAAATATGGCGAATTTATGATGCCGGATCGCCTCACAAAATTGGTGAGCGATTTGGACGAGAAATTATTTTTGGAAGGTGATCGATTGAAACAGGTTCAGGCCCAAGCCTTTGAGGCCTATCGAAAACTTGATGCGAGACCGATGGCGTTTGCCGGGCGGCAATATGAAGACGATCCTGCCCAACTGCGAGCGCAGATCGATGGGTTTTATGCGTCAAAGGAAGGACCGGACAAAGGAAAAGCGGAATGTGCCGGTCAGGTCATCAGGGGCCTGGTAGCCCCGAATTTTGAATTGAAAGATGCCGGGTCTATCTATGCATGGGGTTATCAGGAGTTACGGCACGGTCAGGTCCCGGACGTGTTGGTGTTGATCGGCACCTGCCATGCCGGTCTCGAAGGGGGAGTGGCCTTTACGGATAAAGATTTTGAAACGCCGTTTGGGATCGTGCCGGTCAATCGAGCGATTATCGACTTGATCCGCAAAGAATCCGGTGAGACCTTTTTTCTGGAAGATATTGCCCATCTTCGTGAGCATAGTTTGGAGTTGCAACTGCCGTTTCTCAAACATGCGCTGGGTGAAGGTCGGGAAATTTCCATTGTACCTATTCTTGTGGACTTTCCTCCGGACACGCTTACGGGAGGGGAGTATCAACAGCTCTTTCACCGCATTGATCAATTTCTCACAATTACCAA
>JAGQKG010000305.1 GCA_020430245.1 Nitrospira sp. | reverse complement strand
GCCACCCCTTCTTCGGAA
The DNA here is from genome assembly GCA_020430245.1 of Nitrospira sp. Lineage (GTDB taxonomy): Bacteria > Nitrospirota > Nitrospiria > Nitrospirales > UBA8639 > Nitrospira_E. The sequence goes on along the minus strand of JAGQKG010000305.1, from coordinate 3,049 downwards.
AAAGGTGAGACGATTCAAGCTGAGGGTTCTACTCAAGGCGAAAAGGCACCTGAATCTCCGGAAGGGAAGAAAACAGGAGAAGAACAAGAAGAGCTTTCCCTTAAAGAAGACTCAATATTAAACAAGCCAGAAGAGGTGCAAAAAGAGGTCGTGGCATTTAATAAACGTGTGGGAGGCTGGGCGTACGAATTGCCAACGTTCCGGGTCGAGAACTTTTCAAAAGCCAAGAAAGATCTTCTTGAAACAATTCCCTAGGCTACAGCATCCAGTGTTGTATTTAGAGTCAAGAGGGGGTGCCATTGTATTTGTGGCATTTTTCTTAAGGGTTTGTCGAATTATCAGAATTCGTTATGGGAGGCGATGTCAAGACGTCCAGTAATTCCTGATAGACCTGCATCAGGCGGGAATCCTCAAGCCGATAGGCAAAGGACAACAGGATCAAGCCTCCTGCCAGTACCAATAAGCCCAGAGCGGTGATTCCAATTACCCAAAAAAATCCCCCGACTGTGCTTAACCCTCCATCAAGAATAAATAGCACGGCAAAGGTGAAGGTGCCTCCAATCACAAAGGCTAACCATAACAAGGTGAGAATGGCAGAGGACCAGGGAATACGCTTGGACAAATGAAGCAGGAGTCGATCTCCGTCCGAATTCACGTCGATTGTCCCCTTTAAAGGCCATGCGGTCCGAAAACTCAGGGAAAAGAGTTGATAATAGGGTCGGATCACGATGACCTGTTGGTCTTCGACCCATCGGGCAATCCCATGAGGCAAGGGTAGGGCGCCAGACTTGTAAAATGCATGGGAAAGAGCGTGGGCTGGATGAGAATCCAGGGCGTTCCGCCGGTGGGCCAAGGGACATCCGTATCGGCATGCCCAACTTTTCAGTGTGGTGAATTGATACCAATCGCCAATGATCAGACCAAGAAACAGCAAAATGGCAATAATTCCGGCAAGCGTCATAGGAGGGTGAAGATACCATAGTGTTCTCTTTTGCTAAACTCCTGTTTTTGCATTGACTTCTCAACCACCCCTCCTCTACTATCGACTCGCGGGGTGGAGCAGCCTGGTAGCTCGTTGGGCTCATAACCCAAAGGCCGAGGGTTCAAATCCCTCCCCCGCAACCACCTTGATCTCCCATCAAAACACTCTCCGGGTTCCATAATGTTCTCCTACAGGTTATTCTGCGTCGAAACTTTAGAATGCTTCCCATGAGCTGGGGGACCGTAACCTTTTTTGTCTTATAATTAACCCTTCTAGGGTCATAGTTGCTGGTTTTTCTTGGGTTTACGTTCTGGAAACCGATAAATATTTGTGGAGGGTGAAAATCAACTCCATTGAGGACTCGTCGTTCGACGAACTCCCGATTGTAATGGAATGAGTAGCTTTGCTTTCTGACATCAATTAGCAAAGGGAAAATAATTGATCATTAACGCCAAATCCCTTTCGGCCCAGTTGATCCTGCCATGCCTGAAATTTAAGTGGTTTTGCCCCCATTTTTGAATTCAAGTGCCTGTGGGATGCTTTCTCGGAGGCAGTTTCGTTTATCAGGCCAAAATATGCTTAAGGTATGAACAAGATTTTCGAAATGACAAAGAGCAGAAAGTTCGTAGTACGTTGAGCTCTTCTTTGCCGGAAATGACGATTTCCATTGTTGTTCCCGTGTACAACGGCGGTGAGGCCTTTCATCAATGCCTGATAAGCTTAGCCGCTTTACAGCCTCCTCCCATGGAAATCATCGTTGTTGCCGATGGGGACTCCGATGGATCCTGGCAAGTAGCGGAACAATTTGGTGTTGAGGTCATTCGACTTCCTATTACTTCTGGAGGACCGGCACATCCCCGAAACGTTGGGGCACTTCAGGCTAAAGGCGAATACCTCTTCTTTGTTGATGCCGATGTGTGTGTACATCCGGATACGCTGGGACAGGTAGCAGAAACGTTTCACAATAATCCAGGCCTCGCGGCGTTGATCGGATCGTACGATGACACCCCCGCTGAACAAAATTTCTTGTCCCAATACAAAAATCTTTTTCACCACTATGTCCATCAAAAGGCCCAAAGGGAAGCTTCTACGTTTTGGGGCGCTTGCGGAGCCATCCGCCGTGATATTTTCCTGGAAATAGGCGGGTTTGATGAAAAGTATCGTCGTCCTTCTATTGAGGACATTGAATTGGGCTATCGATTGAAAAAGACCGGTCGCCAGATTCTGTTGTGTAAAGATATCCATGTGAAACATTTGAAGCGATGGAGTATCGGTTCAATGCTCAAAGCAGATTTTTTTTACCGGGCAATCCCTTGGACAGAATTAATTCTTCGGGATCGCAGGTTTACCAATGACTTAAACATCCGGCATTCCGAACGCCTTTGTGTCGTGTTGATGTATGGGCTCGTTGGGGCCTTGATGGGAGCGATCTGGTGGCTCCCATCGCTGACTGTGGCGGCGATGATCATGGTTTCGCTCGTGATCATCAATGCCCCACTTTATCGCTTCTTTCTAAAAAAACGTGGGCTCCGGTTTGCCCTGCAGAGTGTGCCCTGGCATTGGCTGTACTATCTATATAGTGGCTTGGCGTTTGCCATAGGTCTGGCACGCCATGTTTTTTATGGGGACAACCGGAAGGAGTCGACAATGCGGGCTCTTGTCCCTCAATCCTTCGATATCAAAAGAAGGTCAGGGAGGCAGTAGTGGCATCTCATCCTGTGGTGGTAATTGGCGCCGGTCCTGCTGGTCTTACCACGGCCTATGAACTTGGGAAACACAGTTCTTCCTCTCTTATCCTTGAAGCCGGGAACCAGGTAGGAGGCATATCACAAACGGTCAACTATCGAGACTTTCGTTTTGATATCGGTGGCCACAGATTTTTTTCGAAAGTGCCGATGGTGACAGAGTTATGGAATGAAATTCTCGGTGACAACTTTCTCCTTCGACCTCGTATAAGCCGAATCCATTACAACCAACATTTTTTTGACTATCCGCTTAAGGCCACTAATGCGTTGGCTGGACTGGGGGTCGTGGAGGCTCTTCTGGTCTGTTTCAGTTATGCCAAGG
>JAGQKG010000304.1 GCA_020430245.1 Nitrospira sp. | reverse complement strand
GGTTTGGCTTTCACCTGTTTTTTTGACTTGCATCTCGACCTTCCCGCCCAACATGGCGGAATTGATCCCTTGCCCGGCAAACATCTTTTCCATCATGGCTCGTCGTTCCGGGGGCAAATTCTTTAACATTTCCTGCATCTTTTCCATGGCCGGGTTGATCTGTTGACCAAGACTGACCATCGTGGCCTTGTCCATAGCACGCCAGGTGTGATCTCCATGATTGATCAGCAGAATTTCCTCCCGATCGCCTCGATAAATAACCGTGGATTGAGCGGTCCCCGCGTCATTCAACGTCATTTTCAGTTTCTTCCCGTCGACCGTCATCGCGTCGTTTCTGGAAGGTATCTCTGTTCGATTGGGAAAGGTGGTCTCGACATGAAAAACCACGCCTGCACAGACCGTCGTCTGAATACCCAGCACCAACCCGCCCACAAGGCCCAGCACCTTCACCATATCAACCTCCTTACGCGTAACAGATGGAATAGTTTGCTACTTCGATATGTGATCAACAATGAGATCCGTCAATTTCTCAAAATTTAACCCGATTCACAAGTTTTTTTGGTGATGAAGATCCCTCATGAATCTTACTTCCCCTACCATGTTGATTCCACTAAGAAGCATTTTTTAATGACGGGAGCTAGGAATTGGTTTCCCTTTCCTGGTAAAAGAAGTATGAATGGGAAACATTCGCTAGGCGACCGCCCCACATAACCGACAGGCAGACATCCCTCAATAAATGGCACGATTTGTCGTGACCTTTCACGGTTTTGTCATCATGGTCAGGGACCATATGTTGCCCGGTGCGACAGAACCAACGGGTCGCAGGGTAGGACAAAGGTAGGAAGGCCCAGTCTCTTTACGGTGAGACCAACCTTCCTAGTTAGGAAGCCGGTTTATTTAGAACCGTCCCTTCTTCCCGTCTTTAACGAACAGCACATATCGACAAACCGGCTCAGGTCGGCTGACACACAATAGCAGGAGTTCATCCAGAAAGGTTGCACCATCGGCATGAAACACGATATCTCCAACTCACCCACAACTCCAACCATGAAGGGCTTCTCTCCAGGCTTTGCGGCTCTCGGGCTTGAAGCAGCGCTCCTGACCACACTCGAGGCCTTAGGATATGAAGAGCCCACCCCTATCCAACGTGAAGCCATTCCACCACTTTTGGCCGGAAACGACCTACTGGGGCGTGCCGCAACCGGAACAGGAAAAACCGCTGCCTTCACGCTTCCCTTACTCCAGCGTCTTGCCCATTCGGCCAAGCAGCCGCACCCTTCAGCCCTGATTCTCGTGCCTACACGCGAATTGGCGATACAAGTCTGCGAGGCTGTCCAGCGTTATGGCAAACAACAGCCTATCACCATCCTTGCCGTCTATGGAGGACAGGCCATCCGACCACAGCTCATCGCATTAAAACGCGGAGTCGATATCGTCGTAGCGACGCCAGGACGGGCACTGGACCATATCCGACGCAAAACCCTTCAGCTCAAGGACCTTCAGATTGTGGTGCTGGATGAAGCCGATGAGATGCTCAATATGGGCTTCGCCGAAGACCTAGATGCCATTCTGAAACAGACACCTACAACCAGGCAGACTGCACTCTTTTCCGCGACCATGCCTCCCCGTATTGCCTCAATCGCAAGACATCATTTACGCAACCCCACCGATATTCAGATCATTAAGGAACCGGTAAAGGCCGGAGTGGCCCCTCGGGTGCACCAGACTGCCTACCTCGTGGCCCGGCCACATAAAGTGGCAGCCCTAGCCAGAATCCTGGATATGTCCAGTCCAAAGTCCGCTCTGGTATTTTGCCGAACACGCTTAGAGGTTGACGAACTCACCTCCATGCTCAACGGCCGCGGGTACCGGGGAGAAGGCCTGCATGGCGGGATGAACCAGGCTCAACGCGATCGTGTGATGCAATCGTTCCGAGCCGGGAAAACCGAACTGCTTGTGGCCACAGACGTGGCGGCCCGAGGCCTGGATATTCCTCACGTGTCCCACGTGGTGAATTACGATGTCCCGTCCTCTCCCGAAGCCTATGTCCATCGTATTGGACGAACCGGCCGCGCCGGACGGGCCGGTCAAGCCATTACACTCGTCGAATCACGTGAACGGTGGCTTCTGCAAAATATTGAGCGCATGACCAAATCAAAAGTCGAAATGGGCACAATCCCAACAGTGGCCGATCTTCAAACCAAGCGGCTGGAACAGATAGGCAATTCCATTCAAGACATTCTCAAAACCAACGACTTTGAGCAATTCCGGGTCGTGGTCAATACCCTCACTGAAAAATTTGATCCGGCGGATGTCGCCGCAGCCGCCATTCAATTAGCCTATGGGTCAAAAACGGGTGATCGGGTTGAAGAGGACATTCCTGCGATACGGGACCGAACACCTGACATTTCCCAAACGGCCAGACGGCCAAGGCGAGGGACATCGGATTTTTCAGACTCTGGAAGAGGCCTCAGAGGCGGAGGTAGTGGTAGGCCGGTTGGCAGGCGGGAACGTCACAGTCAATCCACAAACATGGCGACCTTGCATGTGAACGCCGGTCGAATGGCAGGGGTCCGCACAGGAGATCTGGTCGGTGCCATTGCCAACGAAGCCGGTATCAATTCGAATCGGATTGGCCCCATTAAAGTCTCCGATCAATTCTCTCTGGTCAAAGTGCCGGAAGAGCATGTCCACGGCATTATCAAGGCTCTAGGCCGGACAAGAATTAAAGGGCAAAAAGTCACCATCCGCCTCTATAAGGAATAAGAGTATTCCTGACACCGGCAGTAAGGGAATACTCTGAATAGTGTGCTTGGGCAAACCATCATGACTTGATTGAAAAATAGAATTGGGAATCTGACATGGCATCTGCCTATCTCACTCTGAATTTGCATTTATGTTATGCCTAGTGGTCTGACGATTCTTGATGTACGTGACCGTATTACGAAAGCCCGGTCGGTCACCGTCCTTACCGGCGCAGGAATTTCCGCGGATAGCGGCGTGCCGACGTTTCGCGGACCAGAAGGCTTGTGGAAAAATTACCGGCCTGAAGAACTGGCATCGCCCGAGGCCTTTGCGCGGGACCCGAAACTTGTTTGGGAGTGGTATAACTGGCGACGTG
>JAGQKG010000303.1 GCA_020430245.1 Nitrospira sp. | reverse complement strand
TCTCAGGGGTTTCGGCCGCTGGCGTGTAATAGTAGGCCGACCGCGACAGTCCCACGAGGGCACATTGTTGTTGAATACTCAGGCTCGAATCCTCGCCATCAATCAGCTGACGTTTCTGGTCAGTAGACAGGCCCCACTTTTTTTTTCAGCCAGTCCAGTTCCACATTTAATCGGCCAATCTTCTCATAGGCCTGCCGCAATTCCTCGTCCGCCATGCTCCTGGTTCCCTCGGGGCCTCGCTGAAAGAGGTCGGCCACATGGCTGCTCACCTGTTTCTTCCACATCGTAATCTGAGTCGGATGGACCTGAAACTCTTTGGCCAACTGCTGCAGCGTTTGAATTCCCTTGATGGCTTCTAATGCGACCTTCGCCTTGAATTCGGCACTGTGTCGTTTCCGCTTTTTCGACATACCCCGCACCACTCCCTCAAGATTGGAACAATTCCCTGTTCCACTATCTTAACGCACTGTCCAAGTATTGGGGTCCACTATATGGAGACAATCTGCATTTTACGGATTCCTTTCATTTTACAAATGCTGGCAGTCAAAAAATGGCAGCACGTATTTTGAGTGGACTATTGTCCAATTCTCAATTTTTGCAATTCATTGGAAATAATTAATCGTGAATGAAACTCGTAAATGCAACTCCACGATTTAGTTTGCGAGGTCAGTTGCGGGATTGATCAGTTCCCTCCTTTTCAGATCTCTTGGTAAGTGAGTTTCTGACATGGTCTTTCCAGAGGGGAAAAAGGCGATGATATGAAGCGGAAAGGGTTTTCGGTGGAGCAAGTGCTCGCCGTGTCCAAACACGTGGAGCACGGTACGCCGGTGTGTAAGAAGATGTTTACCTACGAGCCTACGACAGCCCCGCGGCACTCAGCGCTGGGCTCACGCACTATTTTCAGTTTTATAATACTGAAAGCCCGGACCAGCCGTTGAATCGTCAGACGCCCATGAGAGGTGTATTATCCACTTCTGATGCAAAAAAGCTTACATAATGACGGGCGAAAATTTCACGTATCGATGCCTCCAAAAATCAGGGTCCACTTCTCCCATCCATCAGTCGTTTAACCATTTGGGATTATAGTGAGATTAAGATTTTGAGGTGGTGTGGGTGGAATTGTGTCTTGTTCTAAATCTGGCGGAATAGTTACTTTAAACACATGAATGACGAGCGGATTATCAGCATTTTTATGAGAGATAAACATTCGTTGAGTATTGGGGTCGTATGCCGCTCCCTTTACCACCAAATCCCCTTCTGTCTGAAATGGAAGAATGAATTGCCAGGTTTGGTAGGGTTTGACTTCCCAGGGTTTTTTTGTACCATTTTTTACTTGGAGTAATTCTAAAACATCATAAGCAAAAACTTGGTTTGCATACGGGTAGGCATGGTTTCCTTTGGATCCATAAATTGGATCATAGCATTCACCAGTGATTCCTCCGGTTCCATAACACCATTCTCCAAGACCAGATCCTCCAAGAAAAAGTAAACTGCGAGTTCCCTTGGGGAATACAACCCCTTTGATTTGAGTTGTTCCATTGAAGTACGGATTTGATGGGCTAATTGATTCTCCCCATGGACCTAGTGGATGTTCATATGGATAATAAACCAGTGGAATTGTTGGGGCCGGAGAAACTTTTCCCAGGTCTTCAGGATTAAAGATAAGTGCAGCGGGTCCCGAAGAGGTGCGGCTGACTATGGGTATGCAACAGTTTCCTGTTATTGCGGGGCCTCCTAAGCTACTTTGCCATTCCTGTGGAATCTGAGTCATATACCCCGAAACATATCCTGCCTTCACATTCATGCCATCTCCCACCTGGTACATTCCCTGGGCATCTCCTATCTGAGAGAGGGCAAATGAAGAGGAAAAATGGGAGAGTTTCTGGCTACCGTCAGCATCATAGTAAACATAGACTGCTCCAAACAATTTGTTATTGAATGGCAGAAGCCCTCCAACTTTGATATTTCCATTGCCAACGGAACTCATCATTCCTTCAGTCACATCAGTGAAGGGTTGAAGGACGGTAGAAGTGGGCAGTTCAGAAACATTTGAAGCCAAGACGGGGTCTGGGATACTTGCTTCTGCAACCATTTGGTCCCAATCATGTCCAACCATAAATAGAGAATTGTTTGCCGGATTGTAGGCTAAAGCAGTCCCACCGTAGCCAAATCTTGAGCCTCCCCATGTGCCTGTTGGCATTTTGAAGGCCCCTTCATAGGTGAGGTTATCCTGATTTATTAAGGGGAGGGCAGAGAGTTCCGAAGCATAGACGTAGGAGGTATTGAAGTTAGATCCTAGAAAGTGAATGGTGCTCAGAAGGATAATTGATTTCACAGTACAATGTAGAAAATGTGGGTTTGATTTCATGGCTTGCTCCCGACTTTGTAGCTAAATTCGACCTTCATTTACTTTGTACGGAATTTCTCGGGTGAATCTGAAAACACTTTAATGTCTAATTTTTTGTGGATTCGGCCCATTTCATGAAGAATTTTCTTTCCGTAACCGTTTATGTTTGCGTCGGAGGCGCCGCAACTCCTCCTGTGCAGGGGGGGCTGCCCGTTAGCAGAAATCGCGTATTCAGGACGTAGGGCTACCTCTTACCTCCAGCGCCCTCACATCGTATCCCGAATGCCAAAATCGCGAGCCACTTGAGCCGCACTGCCCCGGCCTTCTGTCGGCAGTCGAACCGCTTCGGAGTCAAGCCCAAAGCTAGTTGAAATTCTCCCAGGCTCCCATGTTGATGTTAGGCCACCTTCGACGCGGTGGTCTCATTGATCTTTAATGCCCGTTGCAGGGCGATCCGCAGCTTGGGCAGATGCCGATAGCCCTTGTGTAATGCTCCCCTGAAGTCAAGCCACCTTCGCAGGCGCGGCTCGATATCCCATAAGGCCGCTGCCAACCACCGCTGCCGTTGTGACGAATTGACCCAGTGATCGACCTTGGCGCAACGCGCCTCCACCGCCGCGTTGATGGACTCTAAACAATTGGTGGTCTTGAACGACTCGCCCAGCAGTGGGAAGACACCCAGCCGATGCAGCGTCAGCGTCTCTTCCAGCCCTTCGGCGAGACTGCGGGCCGCCGATTGGTTGCGCCCGTCCAAGTCCCGTTGAAGCTGGGCCAAGGTCTTGCGAGCTTGCTCATAGGTGGGCTGTCGATA
>JAGQKG010000302.1 GCA_020430245.1 Nitrospira sp. | reverse complement strand
TCGGCCTTGTCGGGGCTTCCTTCCGACCTGATCGTGACACCGGTCTATCGTCTTGAGCCCAATGGTCCGCAAGGAGTGCCGTCCGGCAATCTGTTTATTCGTTTCCGGTCCCAGGTTTCCGTCGAAGGTCGGCAACCAGAAATAGAAGCTTGTGGTTTCTCCATTCGTGAATCACTTTCCTATGCACCTCATGCCGCATGGCTTCGGAGCCAGGATGGAAATATTGCCACGGCGCTTAATGGTATTGCAAAGCTGCGTGATCTCAACGATGTGGAACTCGTCGAACCGCAGATGTTGATGAGGCGGGTGCGCCGGTCATCCAACGCTCCCCCGTCGAATCCAGCACCTTAAGGGGTTTCCTCCGAATGATCTTAACGGTATCGAAAGGTAGGTGAACCTATAGGGAGAGCGATTCGTTGGCGGGTATGGTCGGAGATGGCACCGCGCACTTTTACCACCCAATTGTTTGGTTGTAGGGCTCCGACGATGGTCACCGGAGTCCCTTCTTTAGCGAGATGAAAGACGGCATCCATATCTGCATTATGCAGGGCAATGCAGCCATTCGTCGTGCTGTTGCCATTGGGTTGTTGCCCATGAATTTCAATGAGGCCTCCGATGCCGCGGTGCGCCCCCAGGCGTCCCGTAACCTTGGCTTCGTGGAAGCGTCGACGATGCTCGTTGGTTGGATAGTTGAGTAAGAGGGCTTTATGGAATTTGGTAGATCCCGGTCCTTTCTTCTGCAGGATGTGAAACTGTCCCTCCGGTGTTGCGCCATCGCCTTCCTGCAACTTGTCCTGAAGTCCTGAAAAACCGAGTTCAATGGAAAAACGGCGCAGCGGTTTTCCATTCCGATAGAGCACGAGTTGGCGTGAGGCTTTGAAGACCACGATGACCGTGCCTCCCGTTTTTGTAGACCAATCCAGGGTGCTGGTGACCCAATGGTTCCACTTGGCAAGTTGTGAGGCGGTTCCATAGCGTTCCATTTGAGCCATGGCTTGAGACTCGACGGGTACAAGAGATTCTCTTGCCTGTTCAAGAAGCAGGCGGGCTTGTTCGTCGTGATTCTGTTGGAGTCGGGAGGCCGCCTGATTCAGTAATCCTTCCGTCACCGAAAGGGCCCGTAAATTTTGCCGAACATCAAAGCTGCCGGTTAATGTCCGTAAATGTGTGACCTGGCGACGTTCTGACTCCAGCGCGGTCTTTAGATACTGGAGTCGAGTGAATTTTTCATGTTGGGAGGTCTTCAGAAGGTTCAAGCCTTCTTGTAGTAGGTTTTGGTAGGTTGCCTGAAGTATTTGGGTGTTGGCGGTTGGCCACCAACGTACTTGTTCTCTCCGCCATTGCGTTCGAAGATTAATGATGTCCTGGTGAAATGCGCGATATCGTTCCAGGAAATAGACTTCTGCGCCGTGACTCCAAGCCTGGTGGTCGAGCGATTCAAGTTGAGGTGGGAATTTTGTGGGAAGGCGATCTGCTTGCCACCATGCCACAAACAGCCAAGAAAGCATGATGAAGGCTCCAGCCCCTAGCCAAACTGCCGGTCGCATGGCGGGTTGTCGGCCGGAGCCCCACCCTCGCATGTTACGCTTTCTTGTGTTTCCCGGTTTTCTGAATGGCCTGTGCGACCTGTTCATTCACTCGGGAGGCTAACGCTTGAACGGATTCGGCTTTTGCCTTTACCCCTATATAGTCTTCCATGGCCATAATGGCGTCAATTTCGGCCAATGTGGTTTCTGCGGCTTGTAAGTCACCCCGTAAGGCTTGCAGGTCGGCCTGGGTTCCCTTGCCCGTTGGTGCTTGGGCCAACTGATTTTTGGCTTCCTCTAATGAGGTTTTGGCCAGCACCACGGCTCCTTCCGCACCAGATTTCAATGCTTGCTTGCTTGTGATGGCCTCGGTTTTGGCTTTTTCGGCATCGGCTATGACTTTCACTAAGATGGCACTTGCCACATCATAGTTGCGCGTCATAACAAATGTATCGTCTTGTGCCGTGATTTCTTCCTGGGCTTTTTGATATTCATCCTCAGCAACACGTAATGATTCAGGAGCATATTCCGCCGCACCGGCTTGCTTGGCCGCTTGAAGGGCTTGCAAGGCCGAATCAGTCCTCTGGATGGGTTTTTCGGCGCAGGCTATCAGCATGGTGCCGAATAGCAATGCTACAGCCCCTCTTTTCAATAATTGAATCATGTTTTCCATGTTTGTCAATTTCCTCCTTCGTGATTGAGAGAGAACATTCCCTCCCTTTTGGTTGTGGTTGATGAGGCTGGCCCGTAGTTAGGAAGAACCGAATTTTCTCCCTCGTTTATGAATCCCACTGACTTATTTGAAAAGTACAGCGTTGTTTTTCCTTGCGTGCTTGGGTAAGACATTTCAAATTCAAGGAGGGTGACTTCTTTTGTTTACTACCTGTTTCTTAAGCGGCTATTTCTTTAAGCACAGAATTCAATGAGCAAAGAAGATGCCAAAAAATTGTGAGCCAAAAAACGGGGGCTAGATGTCTGACTCGCAAAAACACCGATTTTTGAGGGAGAAAATAGGAAAAAGGCTGAACAATGAGTGAGGAACCATGGACATCATGTCTAAATAAAGAAACTTTGTCCGTGGATTTTACCAAAGAGGTAAGTGACACAATCGCGTGGAGATTGGATGCGAATAAGCGAAAGATGCGAAAGGGTAAGCTGCTCGTGAAGCTGAAATCGGCTGACTGTGGATCTGACGCTTGGGAGGTAATGGTTCTAAAAAACGATTTTTGATGTGAAACACACAAATGGCTGTTGGGGGGATCAGGGGGAATTTCATAAATCCATAGCCTCGCTCATACACTTTTGGCAGTGATTGCCGGTTCTGTTTTTTCCATCGATTGGGATGGTTACGCTCTTTGTGAGTGGTAAGGCGCCTTTCAGTCGGTAGCTGTTCCATATTCCATTAATCCGATACGTTCCTCATAGAGATTTTGAGCGAATAGGAGATTTAAAACTTGTTCCCCGTTGACCAAAATGCCCATGAGTTCGGTCAAAGTCGCCGGAAGGTCGGTGGAGTGGCCATTGGCTAACAACCGGTCTAATACTACAAGGGGATTGCAGACCCGTTTCCGGGTCTTGTGAATTTCCATGAGTGCCTCTTGTGCCAGAATTAGTCGAATTCGACAAAGCCGGGATTAGCAAAGTTGAGCCTGAGGGGG
>JAGQKG010000301.1 GCA_020430245.1 Nitrospira sp. | reverse complement strand
CGTTAGATTGTGACCGAGCATGTGACTGATCAAGCCCCCAGGCAGGTGTTCCTGCCTGGGGGCTTTTTTTTGCCGTAATGGAATGTTGAACAATCCTGCCTCCTGAAAGGTGAGACGAGAAGCGGTACGATCCGTTTTTTCCCCTGCCACCTTACCCCTCATGCCTTTCGTTTCACGTCTCCAAACTCAGGAGTTTCTCACAAACAGGCAATGGAGGCCCGATGGACAATGACTGCATGACGGCGAAGGAATGGGCTTCCGTTTCTCTTTTCGCGACTTATTCCTTACCCCTCACGTTGCCCCTCAACGAACGTGTCAAAGTTCTCCGCGAAATGCCAGGAAAATGACGAAAAGGATGCTCTCATGCTATTGCAGGGCACATGAGATTTTAGCCACGGCCATGAAAGAATCATACGCGAATACAGTGAGTTACAGGCTTAGCCGCAACGTGTCTACGTAGAAAAGTGGAGTGGCACAAAGGTTGCTGACTTGGGAAGTGGAACGTGAAGGTCTAAAAATTTCTTAGCGTGTGAGGTTGATGTATGGCTGAAGACGATACCAAAGAGGAAGCCCCCGTTAAAGCCGGGGCTGGAAAAAAAATGCTGTTGATCATTATCGCGGGTGTTCTTCTTCTGGGTGGTGGTGGGGGCGCAGGCTGGTATTTCATGGGTGGCCAAGATGAGAAGCCAACCGAACACGACGAGCATGCCAAGGCCGAAACAGGTCATGAAGAGCCCGGGCCGGTGATGGAGTTAGAGCCCTTTCTTCTGAACTTAGCGGATCGGGAGGAGCTGCGATTTTTAAAAGTAAGTATCAAACTCGAGTTAGACCGGCCTGAAGAAAAAACGGATTATCAACACAAAGTCCCCGCCATTCGGGATGCATTGTTAGTGTTACTGAGCAGTAAAGAGTCGCAATTACTCAGAACCGTGAACGGGAAACGGCGGGTTCGGGAAGAAATCATGACACGGGTGAACGGCGTCATGAGTAAAGGGAAAGTCGCCAATGTGTATTTTACTGATTTTATTATTCAGTAGGGCATGAGGAAACAGAAGTAAGAGGTCTGGTGTCAGGAGTTAGAAAAAGGAGAGAAGAGACAGCAGGGCTGTTTCTTTGTGCCACGTCCCAACATGGAAAAAATTCTTAGTCAGGATGAAGTTGATGCCCTTCTTCGAGGCGTGTCCGACGGCGGCGTGGAGACGGAACCTGAAGACCCGGTAGGTGCCGAACTACAGGATGGACCGGTTCCGTATGATTTGGGGAATCAGGAATGGGTCGTTCGCGGGCGAATGCCGACCCTGGATGTGATCCACCAGCAATTTTCGCGTGGGTTCCGCCTCTCCTTAAGCGACGTGCTTCGTAAAACCGCCGAGGTGACGGTCACGAACCAAACGGTGATGAAGTTTGGAGAGTTCACCAAACGTCTTCCCATCCCGGCCTACCTTCAGATTATCTCCATGGAGCCTCTTCGCGGCTTAGCGATGATCGCCACGGATGCGGCGACAGTGTATTTGCTGGTTGATCATTTTTTCGGGGGAGCCGGCCAGACCCATGTGAAGCCGGAAGGGCAGGATTTTACCATCATTGAGCAGCGCGTGATGAAGAAGGTCATGCTGATGGGGTTGGGGAATCTTCAAAAAGCCTGGGACCCTGTCCAAAAACTCCTCATCAATGCGGTTCGGGTAGAAATGAATCCTCAGTTGGCCGCCATTGTGTTGCCGGCGGATATCGTCATTGTGGTCACCCTGGGCATCGAATTAGGCAATTCGGTGGGGGATCTCCACCTCTGTCTTCCCTATGCGATGTTGGAACCGATTCGAGAACGTCTGCAGGTGAGTTTCCAGGGAGACTCGTTTGAAACGGATCATGGCTGGTTGAAACGATTTTCAGCCAGGCTGAAGGAAGCCTATGTCACGATGTCCGTGTGTCTGGGAGAAACGGAAATCTCGGTTGAGGAACTGATGCAATTCTCTCCAGGCGATGTGATCGGGTTGAATCAAGGGACCACACAGCTATTAACAGCCACGGTGGAAGGTGTCCCCAAGTTTTTAGGTTCTCCGGGAACCACCAAGGGCGTGCAATCATTTCAGATTAAAGACATTATTTTGGCGAGAGAGTAAGGACCGGTGATCGCGATGAGAGTCTGGGCAGTCACTGACCGTGGAAACCTGGAGATGAACAATGAGTGAAGACGACAACATTGACATGGATACGTTTGATGCTGAGAAAGAAATGATGGAGGCCTTAGCACAGGAAGCGGCCGCAAAACAACAGAACGCTACGGCAAACACACAGGAGGTGGCGACGAGTAGTCACAGTCAGACGGCACTATTGAATGCGTCTCAGGATCAGAACCTTAATCGGATCTTAGATATTCCGTTGGTCCTTTCTGCCCAACTGGGTAACACCCGTATGCTGATTAAGGACTTGTTGCAGTTAGGACCGGGATCCATTGTGGAATTGGATAAACTCGCCGGAGAACCGTTGGAAGTGTTGGTGAATGAACGGCTAGTCGCGCGTGGTGAGGTGGTGATGGTGAATGAAAAGTTCGGCATCCGTCTCACAGACGTGATTAGCCCGACCGAGCGTGTCAATAAACTGCGATAGAGACATTGGAATATAACATGTTCGGGTACAAGACCCATTCATTGTTCTGACTCCTTATTCGCGACGGTGTCTACTTTCAGCTGGAAAATTATGGATCTTACGCATGAAGCGCTCAAAATGGCAGGTACCCTGGCCTTGGTGGTCCTGGTCCTTCTTGGAGGATTAGCCTGGGTTCGGCGCACATTCGGTGAATTGCCGGGGAGAAACGGCGATCCGGTGATGCGCATCTTAGGTGGGCTCCGGGTCGGGACGGGAAAGCACATCATGCTTGTGGAAGTGGCCGGAGAAGTATTGGTGTTGGGGACGACGGCCCGGGAAATGACGTTGCTGACGACAATTACGGAAGCCACTCGGATTAACCGGCTCCGCTCCATCGGGAGTCCGCTCGTCGGGCCGTTTGGCGCCTGGTTGGGACAGTGGACTCGGCAGGCATTTGGAAAGTCTGAAGGGGGATCGGTGAAATCCGAACAGCTTATCGCAAGGTCCAAAGGCGTTGTACGGGTGAAGGGAGAGGAGAGGTCGTGATGAACCCCTTTTACGGGTTTCGTGGGCGACGTAATTGTTCGGGATTCCTAGGCATGAGTCTGGTCCTGGGGCTGTCGACCTCGGCCTTT
>JAGQKG010000300.1 GCA_020430245.1 Nitrospira sp. | reverse complement strand
ATGGAAAATTTGCAAGTAATTGAGATATTGCCTTGGTGCCGCGTTTTTGCTTGACCCATCAAAATATTGACTTACTAGTGGATTGTAACAACTAAAACGTTAGTATAGAATGGGCTTCCATGAGGGAGGCCACGATGACGCTGACACCTGTGGAACGTTACGAACTCCAACGTCGCTGCCAGAGTCGGAAAGGGCGTGCGGAGGGTGCCCGACGCGCCCGGTGCATTTTGTTACTCGCTGAGGGAGCCAGCTGGGCCCAGATCCGTGGGCGCCTCCACTGCGGCGATACGTATATCGCCTGTTGGAGTCAGCGTTTTGCCACCGAGCGCTTGGCGGGGCTCTACAGCCGGCACCGGGATCAGCCTGCCACGGTCCTCACCCCCTAAACTGGAAGCGTGGGTTCTGGAGTGGACCCGGCGCTGGCCGCCGGATGGGTCGATCCACTGGAGCACCCGACGGTTGGCGAAGGCCCTCGGGCTTTCTCATATGATGGTCGCTCGCGTGTGGGCCCGGCATGGGCTCAAGCCGCATCGCCTGGAACGGTATAGGCGTCGACGATCCCGACTTCGAACGCAAGGCCGCGGACATCATTGGGCTCTATCTGAATCCCCTACAACATGCCGCGATCTCTGATTGAGCGGGATCTCATCGCTCACGGCATCTTTCGGTCCCAGCAGGATCTGAAACGGAAAATCATGCGCTATATCCGGCGGTACAATAAGGCCGCGAAACCCGTGAAGGGGAAGTATGCCGATCCTCGGCATCGAATCACTCCTTTTTTGTCTGGTACAGTCCACTAGATCTATAGGTACGGACCAAGCAGGCAAGATGATCCCTCATCTACAGAGACCAGAAGGGAAAAAGAAGGCCGGTAACTGTCTTGAAGTCGAGCATGGTGGGTCAGATGGACGAATTCAAGTGGGTTCCTGTCCACGAGAATTATGCTGTCCGTACATCCTGATTGTGTATAGCTGATGTTACGCAAAGCCCACCGCCTACGCCGAGTAACAAATTCCAGTTTTCGAATTCAGGAAGTGCGGAAAGCCCCCCCATTGCTGCAATGGAGAAAGCACCGCAAAAACCGCCAACCCCGGCAAGAATCCACCTCAATGGACGATTTGATATCGACCCGATCACACTCAAAAACAAAGTAGCCGTGAATGTGCCGGCGAGAATTGCCACCAGGGGAGCATCATAATCAAACAGCGTCGTTCCAATCTTTCTTTTGGCAGCGATATTCAGTCGGCCAACGAGTTTTCCGTCGAGGTATACTTTCGATATTTTGCCGTCATACGTCGCTGCTGCAAATAGTGTTTTTCCTATTTCCAGCACTTCAGGAGTTTGCAAAGGCGGATCGAACCCGTTCGGGCCAGTGGCGGGAGTCCGCAGTCGGAAAACCATTCGACCTCCTTCCTGTCCCAGCGTAAAATTCCGATTGTATTGATCTTTTGAAAAAGTAACAATACGGGCGGAGTCGAATTGCTCAAGACTATTGGTTTGAACCCACGCTACAAGGGTCATTGCCCCTCTCTTCACTAGAGCATCAAAAATCTGTTTTTCCTGATCTGGTTGAAGGATGGGGCTACCATATTTCTGCTCAATAATCCTTGGTGGAATGAGCGCGAAAATCGGCTTTATCTCCACGCTTGGTTTCATTAAACGGCCTGACTCGGGAAAAACGCTGATAGTCAACAGTTCGGATTGGCTCAAGGCCCGATCGAATAGCCCGAGCGCATAAACTGTCCCACTCCAAGGTCGGTCGCGAGTCAGTTCATCGTTGATTGCAATCCGATATGACGGATCCCAATTCGAAAAATCAGTGTCGGGCCCAGGTTGGGAAATGACAACAGATAATATCAATATTCCCGTGGCACTGCCGACCAGAAGCAATGCTCGAACAGTCGACGGCCGTGGCGGAGATATTTTGAAAGAAGGATAGATGTTAGCTAGATACCAGCCAGCAATTCCTCCAAAAATATTTGCAGTCATATCTATTAAACTGGGATGGCGGTTTGGATAAATCAGCTGGATAATTTCCACGAGGCAGGTAAGTATAGCTATTGTGACGATTGTGAAAGGCAGTCGTTTGCGTTGTAGGGCTACTCCCATTGGCATGTAAAGAAGCAAGTTATTTAGCACGTCCATGAAGTTCGGACGCCAAGACACAAAGTCGATCGAAGGATAACGAAAATCGACTGGAATGGCTGTTGCGCCGATGATTAGTGCTACGGCAATGGGAAGCAAACTAATATTGCCTTCGCTAATAGGCCTATTGTCCGATTTTGTTCCTCTCATCAGATATTAGATCTGCCTGGATTTTTAATATCTCTTCTTACGTTGAATAGGAGACTTTAAAAAAATGGTTTTCCTTTATTTAATGGGAAGCGAATTCTGAGGGTTTTTGAGCGATTTTTCGGGTCCATGCCCTCAATTCTCATTACAGTCAGGGATGTACCTATAAACATCATCTTAAATTTTTCAGTTAAATTCGCAATGATTTGTTCTTTAACTTCAATCATCCGAAAAAATCCCATAAAGAAGATTTAGGTGAGGCATGTAGAGCGGACCTCGTGTTGGAAGAAATCTTTCTTAGCAAGGACATGGGCCTTTAAGATAGCTGGTGCCTTTCTAACCCTTCAGAAATAGGCATCTGGAATAGCCTTCATTGTAATCCGAAGGGGTGAGTTGAATGTTGAATGATTTAAGTTGACGGGCCGCACTCTATGCTTGCAGGGTACTCTCATCTTCAGGTCCATACAGATTCCCCAAAAGAGTCACGTGGTGAACGAAATTTGGTGCATGATAGGCTTTGCTCAGATCGGCAATGGTTGTGGCGATAGGTTCATAACCCATGCCGCATGGGATAAGGAAGATGTTGAAATAGGGATCCGGTTGGTCGTTCATTGATTTCTGAAATTTTAAACACCCTTCAGCTTCTTTAGACGGTTTATTCAATTCACTGTCAGCTCGACGTAAATTGAATGCAAGTATTCAAGTCTGGTGTGACATGATCCAAGCGCAACCTGATCTTTTAGGACATCATGGAAATTAAAGGATCATCCAGGGAACCCCAAACTCTGGCGATGTCTAGGTGAAGAAAATGTAGGAATCTCCACATCTCAAATTGGTCCTGTATCCTTCTTCGGTGGTTGGCGGATCAATAGAAAATTTACCACCAACTCCTATAATGGCAAGTATCTACAACGAAAAGGCGCACTCTTAGGGAGCGCCGTTGAGT
>JAGQKG010000002.1 GCA_020430245.1 Nitrospira sp. | reverse complement strand
GTTTTATTCGCTAATTTACACCGCTTTACGCCCATAAGCCATCATAGATAATCGTCCTAATCTACGACAGCCCCTTTCTTTTAACTGGAGAACTTTTTCTTGGTATTTTGAGCTTAGGGTATTATCGACCTCAACTTAAAAAGGAGGCCCTTAAAAGCGAACTGCCATATAGAGAGGTCAGTTTTTGGGTTGGTCTAATAATTTGGGTTGGAATTTTGCTCTATTTTACACACTTGCAAGAGTCCATATTGTGGCAATAGGAGAGTTTTAAAAGGTTGAGTCCTATCTTTTCAAAATATCTATTGCATATTGTCCATTCATAAGGAAATCATGATCGATCAAATAGCCCGTTTGGATTAGTTGCGTCATCGGAACGAGTGCATGTCGGATGCACACCAGGACTACCACCATTTAGACCCATCACCACTCCGATGTGCGTGGCTTTCATGGCTTCGGCCACGTGGCACCAGGGGAGGACTTCTCTCTATTTGTTGAGCAAGAGTTGGTCCCAAATTGTGTCCGTGAGGCCTTTAACCGGCTGTTACGGGTTGGTGGGCTTCTTTCATGAGGTCTAACATGCCGGAGAGTTGCTTGCCCGCTTCTATCATGCATTCTTTGAGGCCATCCTCATCCAACCCTGTTAATTTCCACGATTCAGGAGCTACCAGATGTTGCCAAGGTGCATTTCCATTTGGTGCTTGGAACCCTTCCGTGAGTGCACTGGTCATATTGAGAAGCGCCGCTTCAAATCCGTGATCCTTGGTGCCGGATGGCTTGTTCTGATACCGAATAGCGACCCCGAAATTTTTTGGTAGTTGCCATTCCTCGATAAGTGTTTGCCCCACTTCGGTAAAATCAAATCCCAACATCCGTTGTTCTAAGATATGAATGGGAGTCCCTGAATCGGCCGACTCTCGTAACACCTGTTCCGATGGTTCTGGGAGTTGCTCATAGAGGAGGAGATGCCCAATATCTCTCAACAGACCCTCCACAAACATCCGTTCACTATCCACCAGAAAACATTTTCTTGCCAATTCACGTGCGACCAGTCCACTAAAGAAGCTGTTGGACCAATACACGCTCATGCTCATCACGTGTTGGTTCAGGCCTGAGAAGGTTTTGGTGACCGAGATGGCGAGCGTCAAATCATGGAGAGGTTGCATACCAAGGATTCCAACAGCCCGAGAAATGGTCTCGACTTTTCGCGGCATGGCGTAAAATGCACTATTCACTAATTTAAGGACAGCGACGGTCATGCCAGGATCAATGCTGATCGCCCTGGACAGATCGGCCATGGTGGACTCTGGATTATCGATGACCTTTTTGACTTGGAGATAGACTTCCGGCAGCGTAAAGAGTTTCGTACAATTTTTTACCAGTTCTTCGGCTGTTAGCATGATGATTCCTTCTGGTGCAGCTCTGGGCTTCAGTGGCCACAACTTTTCCCTTTTCTTGTAGTTCTCGGACATTTCTTTGTGGTTCTTAAAAGGAATCCTTTCCTGGTCGGAGGTGGTTGTTGGCCATGTGTCGCAGGGTGGAGTTGATTGTCGAACGGATTGTCCGTGAAAAAGCAGAAGGAATTCTGCCCCTGTCTTGTCAGGGACAGCTTTTTTCCATTCTGGGGAAGAAAGGAGCAATATGGGAAAAACGATTAGGACCGATCAGGGATATGAGAAATGGAGGCCGAGGATGTCGTTGAAATTTTTTTATGGATTCGGTTTCTCCCCCATGTGATGATGGCAAATGAGAGGCCCAGGGCGATGGGCACAAAAATCCCGGAGGCCAATTCATACTTGTTTAGCCAACCGAGTTCGTGCAGGGCCTTAAAGAGATAGTTGGCTAGGCCACTCAGGTAATAAGCAATCACGATTACGGAGAGGCCCTCTACGGTATGTTGCAAGACGACTTGGCTTTTTGTGGTCTTATCCAAGCTGGCCAGAAGATTCACGTTTTGATCTTGTTGCGCCAAATTTTGCTCTTGTAAAAGGAGTTCCACCTTGGTGCGCAGGACCGCAATGGTGCCCTCAAAGTCCTGCTCCAAGGCCTGGATGCGGGTAAGTAATTGCTGATACCCATCGGACACCCCTGTAATCTTCCATTGAAAATAATCGATGAGCGTTCGACCGTAGGGCAGGGGAAGTTCCTGGAGTGCCAGGGTATTACTGTGCACAATTCGATCGTAGGGGACTGACGCTGAAAGGCGATAACGCAGTGAAGCGGTCAATCGCCCCACTTCAAGGAAGTCATGGGTTAACCCTTCCAGCCATTGTTGGAGCGTGCTATGGGTCGCTCGGTTCAGTTCTTTCGTGATAAGAGTTCGTTGATAGAGATGACGCTGTTCGAAGATTTGAACCTGATCGACTGAGCGGGAAAATGCTGGATAGGGCAATAAAATCAGATGGGTGTAATTTTCAAGTGTGGTCAGAATGGCAATGAGTCTGGCTAGTTTTTGGCGTAGCAAAACAGGATCAGGAGCCCAAATGAGATATCGTTCTCGATCATGTTCATCGGGAGTAAAACTGGTGGCGACGGAGATGTCTTCCCCGAGAACCTTGCTGGCATACATTTGTGGCCCAGGGAGCAGGGTACCCAATTCCTCCTGGTCGTAGGTACGCGCAGGGATGACCAACAGATCCAACGCATTGACTTGGATGCCCAACGGAGAAAAGGGAAACACATATCCGGGAAATCCTAACGGTCCGAATCCCAATGGTTGAGTCGTGTCAGTGGGGATATGCCAAACCTGGTAGCTGTAATATTCAGTGTGGGCCTCCCAGATGGCAATGAGTTTGTCCCCATTCGTTCCTTTCTTGACTCCGAATCCAACTTTGTCTTCCATGACGGCGTGGGTGGGATCGATCTCCAAGCAGGCTAGAAGCTGTTGAAACTCTTTTCGACTTTGAGGGCGTTCAGCTGCCGGGTTCGCCATACGATAGGCTGTGTGATGCACATGGGCGGGAACATCCAACCAGCCTTCCAAATATTTTTCTTGCGCCTTATGCATTTGGCGAAGAATGCCTTTTCCTGGGGATCCGGGTTTTAATTTCATGATTGCGTGAAGACTTGTGGTTGGAAACGTGACTGAAAGGATTGGCTACTCATTTGAACAGAGTTCTACCCTACCTGGGAGGTCTCTAGCAAGTAGGGAATTAGGAGTGGAGGGCGTGGAGTATTTGAGGGGATGGGATGGCCTTCCAAGAGAATGACTTCGGGAACCGATCGTGGTCATGCCGAGTTGAGTTGAGCATGAATCCAGTCGCATAGACGATTTTCGGCCCAAAAAGGATCCTCATGATCTTGGTGCCGTTGAAAAAATCCGCAATGGCCCCCATGGGCTGGCGCTTCAAGCTGGATGAAGAGATTAGCGTCGAGAGCAGGGTCGGCAAACATGTGGTAGGGGATAAACGGGTCGTCTTGGGCTGTGATGACGAGGGATGGGATGGTGATGGTAGACAGCGTATTTCGAGCAGCGCTTTGTTCGTAATAGTCTGCGGCATCTCGATACCCTCCGTCCGGAGCGGTATAGATCTCGTCAAATTCCCACATAGTCCGGATGCGAGAGAGGTGTGAGAGGTCCCACCGACCTGGAAAGAGCCGGGCTTTTTTGCGTAATTTCTCTGTTAAGCTTTTCAGGAAATAGCGATGATAGAGCCAATTGGAGGGACGTTGCAGTGCGCGTACGCAGACTGCGGGTTGGATGTTGGGACAAACGGCTGCGACTCCACGAAGGGAGGGGAGGGTGGTTCCAAGCTCGCCAGCTAATTTGAGGGCAAGATTGCCTCCCATGGAATACCCAATGAGCCACACCGCAGTGCAGCTACCCTCTTCGGTAATTTCTTGAATAATCTTTCCGTAATCCTGGCTAAGCCCATTGTGATAGAGAGTGGGAGTGAGATGTTCGGATCCCCCACAATTCCGTTGATTGATGCGAATGCTATTCCATCCTGCATCCCAACATTTCCTGGCCAGACCTCTCATGTAGTGTGATTCGGTGCATCCTTCAAGTCCATGGATCATCAGGATGGTGGGGTGTTGTGAGGGGGAAGGTTGCCAATGACATTTTGTGAGTATGCCTACCTCGGGAGTGACCTGAAAGATACGGACTTGTGTGGGCATTCCGGATGGGAAATTTCCACGGGGCCACCAGCGCGGGAGCAGAGTCATACGGTGGGGACCCTTTAACCATGGATGTGGAGCAAATGGTTGGGACGGCCACAAACAATGTTTAACCATGGGTGAGCAGGATGAGGCTTAGGATGGCATTTCGGTGGTCTCTCACAATTGGGATACCAAAACTCCTGTGTGGGAGACAAGCCCGGACAAGGGAATTGTGTAAGGAGTGGTCAATGGAGTCGGTGTGATCACGTTGTACGCAAAGTAGTTATTTGACAGGGCACGGGAACTTTCGGTAGACCACCTCATCTTGTTTGGCCTTACTCCGTCAATCTTTACCGTAGGATCGTGAAAGTGTCTATAAAAAAACCGAGGTCTTCACAATCTTCAGGAAGCCGGGAAACGTTTCTCATTTTTATTGTGGTGGCCTGCGGGATTATGGCGACCCTTTCAGTGAATCTGTTCAATCACTCGGCTTCGGATCCTAGCGAAGCCGGCGTGGGGGAATCCACCAGTCCGGAGCAACCAGAGTCCCCTTCCGTCAAAGTCCGCTCTGTGGAGCTGACCGATGTGCCACTGGCTACCGGCACCGAGCCCCTGGAAAAGTTGTTTGTGCAATCCGGCTGCGCGGTGTGTCATACCATTCCAGGTATTGCTCCTGCTCTGGGGCGTGAGGGTCCTCGGTTAGTCTTAGGAACGAATGGACCGCTTCGATTGGCGGACCCTCAATATCACGGGACAGCGACAACAGTTCGTGAATATGTCCAGGAGTCGATTTTGAATCCAGGCGCGTACGTGGTCCCCGGATACTCCGATCGGGTGATGCCCCGATGGTATGGGAAGCGGCTCAATGCGATGGCGTTGGATCGAATGGCTGAGTATTTAGAAAACGTAAAGGAGTAGCAAGTTTCGGGCAGCTTCACACGACGTGAACGCATCAATTCGTCTATTGTGGGAGTACTCTCTTCTAACCCCTTTGAGCACGTCCGTTGCCACGGTGATGGTTATCCAACAGTACGATCGCCTGCCGTCTTAAATGGTGGTGTGAGGGTATTAGGGTTGGAATCGAAAGCCGAATAACATACCGATGTTGAAATTGTCGCTACTTTTCCGATTATTCAGTTCAATATCTTGGAATGTAAATATGAGTGTACTTGATAGATCAACGGTCCGATTGATCTTGAAGGCTGCGGTAGCCCCAAAAGGTAAGCTATAACTGACATCGCTGTCATCACGACGGCCTTCTTCCAAATCTGCATAGACAAACCCAATTCCGCCAAATGGAATGATGGTGACAGCACCGAGGGGAATGTGATACCGACCGATTCCGGCGAAGGTGACTTGAGTGAGGTCTCCGGCGGGAGAAAACAAGAGTTGTGGGCCAACAGAGGCTTGTGAGTTGAGAAAATAGTCTCCCTGGAAACTGAGCGTGAACACGGTGTCGTCGGTGGTACCTGACAGGAAACCGATATCCGTTCCAAGCCCCCACTTGTTTTCCGCACGTACGGAAGGACTGCCTACTGAGAGCGCAAAAAGGAGGGCTAAGAGGGCTATGATCGTTTTTACCCACTTATCGACCATCAGGTCTCGTTTTCCTCTTTGTTAAATGGGTTGTGTGAGCCATGGGACTCACCTTTCCCTTATTTCCGGATCATCCCTTGGTTATCAGTGTTGAAGGTGCCGTTTTTGTTCAAACTCATTCACCTCCCTTCTGAAAAAAAGGGAGATGAAATCTTTTACCCCCTCTCCTACCGGCCGTTGTCAGCACGAGCCGGAAACCTTGTTGAGGGTTTCAGGCACTCTCAAGAGACATGAGTTAAGGTTACACTCTTTAATGTTTCGCAGTATCCTCTGCCATTTTTTTTGTATTTTCCATGGCCTCGTTGAAGGCTTCTCCGGTTTTTTCGGCCGCGTTGTCCATGGCTTCCTCTGTGCTTTTCATCGCGTCTTTGACGGATTCGGTTGTTTTTTCTGCCGCTTGATCAAGGGTCTTCCCAGCTTTTTCGGCAGGACCTTCCGTTTCCCCGCACCCTGAGAGGGAAGCCATCAGTCCAAGCGCACAGACGAGACTCAGCCCTACTAGGGATAATCGATTCATAGCAGAAACCTCCTGTTAAAGTTGGGAAACACCTGCTGTCCATCCTTTTGGTCCCTCGTTCCAGAGGGGTTTTCGAATCTGGAGAAGGGGTTGAATGGGGTACGAGGACCAATTCACGCGTGAATGAACTTAATCTATTGTACTCTAATTTGAAGAAAGATCAATAATCAGTAGGTAATTTTTTTTACGTGAATATCTTGCCAGACTATTGATCTGATTGAAACCGGAAAATCCAGGGATGGCTCAGGACAGCGGGCATTTTGGATGAAGTCTTCCCGGTAAATGGTCGTGTTGTTGTCGGTCGGTATGACGAGGTATGACTCTGTTCATGGGGAGGTGGTGCCTTTTGTGTTTTTTGTCTTAACTTTTTTGAATACCTGTCGATAAGACTAGTACGTCTCATTGGAATAGTAAGCAGAAAACAATAATTTTTTGCGGTTGAGGTTGTTATGGCAAAACCAGTTGGAAAACTTCGAAAAATAAATTTAAGTGAAGTGTGGGGAAATGAGGCCGACGGGTTTGCTTCATGGCTTCAGCAGGAGGAAATTTTAGACATATTGGGGGAGACGATCGAGCGCCCCCTCAAGCCGGCTGGGAGTGACATTCCTTTCAGTATTTTGGCCGGAGGCGTCCTCGCCAAAGATTCGAAAACTGGGAGTTGCGTGATTGTGTTGGGTCACTTGGAGGGCATTGATCCCGACGCGCTGGGTAAACTGATTATGTATGCTGCGGGCCTCGATGCGAAGACGGTGGTGTGTGTGGCCCAGAGTATTTCTGCGGAGATTCGCCAAACTTTGGATTGGCTGAATGGCGTTTCCCGTGATGAAGTGACATTCTATGGCGCTGAACTTGAGTTATGGCGCATTGATGATTCCGTCCCTGCTCCAAACTTTCACCTTGTTTGTCAGCCCAACCTGTGGGCCAGGCAATTGAAAAAGGGTCAGGACGAGGGTGGCGAATCGAAAGCTGCGAAGGGATCGGAGTTCGCTGAGTTGAACGCGAACCATGAGGAAGGCTCGAAAGGGCCAAAAGAGAAGGGCGCAGCCCCATAGGGAAAACCGGCTGCAGTGGGCAAAGATGGAGTCTCTGTGCGTCAGAATTTTGTGTATACCAAAACCTTTTCCTAAAATCCGGTTGCGGTCCGTCAGCTGGTAGCCGTTTTTTCTATTCCTCCCCCTCATCTCCAATACATGCAATAGGGAATGACTCTCCTGAAGGGCATTGAAGTGCTTTTCACTCCCTGTCATCCCTTCCATGCGCCAATCCAAGGTTCTTGATTCGAATCCACCATACGAATCGATTAAATACTGGGGGCTTGCCAATCTGTCTCCGGACGCCGGATTGAATTTACCCCTGCGCCATAAACAAGGGATTCTTCATTTCTTTCCTGAGATCCGAACCAAGAGAAGACTGCAGATTGGGATCCTCATTTTTTCTCTAGCCGTTATGCCTGTTATTCTTGAGAGTTGCGGCGCTCATGCCTTCACTGGCTGGATCCGGTTTGACGGGTTTAACTCTCAAGGATCGAATATTGTCTTGCTCGTGTTGAGAGTTGGCGCGACTCATGGTAGCGTGGGGGCAACTGTACTCTCCACGCCTGGCGAATAACCCACAGGTCGTTTGGAAAAGTTGTTAGGAAAGGCCGTCCTCGGACCTTTTCGGACATTCTCTATGCCTAGAAACGGGAATCAAACAGCCCGAGGCTTGTTTTGAAGATGCGAGTCACTGGAAGTTTTTTTTATTTAATTTTCTGAAAGCTTGTTCATTATGTCGTCACCAGACCAACATGTTACGATCGATTTTATCAGAGCCAAGGTTATGGCAGACTTGGAAAACCAGACTATTGGCAAACGAGTGCATACCCGTTTTCCCCCTGAACCTAATGGGCATTTACATATTGGTCATGCGAAATCCATCTGTTTGAATTTTGGTATTGCCCAGGAATTCGGTGGGCTGTGTAATCTTCGTTTCGATGATACGAATCCGACCAAGGAGAACATGGAATATGTCTCTTCAATTCAGGAAGATGTTCGGTGGTTGGGCTTTGATTGGGATGATCGCCTCTTTTTTGCCTCAGACTATTTTGAGCAGCTGTATCAATTCGCGGTGCGACTGATTCAAACCGGCCATGCCTATGTGGATAGTTTAACGGCCGAGGAGATCCGGGTTTTTCGAGGGACGCTGACTGAGCCAGGGAAGGATAGCCCGTACCGCAATCGTACCATTGAAGAAAATTTGGCCTTATTTACTCGAATGCGGTCTGGAGAATTTGAGGACGGGGCCCATGTATTGCGGGCCAAAATTGACATGGCCTCTCCTAATATGAATCTGCGAGATCCTACCTTGTATCGTATTCGACATGCCACGCACTATCGGACTGGTGATGACTGGTGCCTCTATCCAACCTATGACTTTGCGCATCCTCTTTCCGATTCATTGGAGGGCATTACTCATTCGTTGTGTACGCTGGAGTTTGAGGATCACCGTCCCTTATATGATTGGTTGCTTCGGGTCTGTGAGGTTTCGTGTTATCCCCAGCAAATAGAATTCGCCCGTTTGAATCTCGGGCATACTGTGATGAGTAAACGCAAACTGCACCAGTTGGTGGAAGAAAACCATGTGGACGGGTGGGGGGATCCTCGGTTGCCCACCTTGAAAGGGCTTCGGCGTCGGGGTTACACCCCTGAAGCGATTCGAAATTTTTGTGAGCGGGTGGGGGTGGCGAAACGTGACAGTGTAATTGAAATGGCTCTGTTGGAGCATGCTATTCGAGAAGATTTGAACCGGTCGGCGCCACGGGTGATGGCGGTATTGCATCCTCTGAAAGTCATTATTGAAAATTATCCGGATGGGCAGGTTGAGGTCTTAGAAGCGATCAATAATCCTGAAGATCTTACTCAAGGCAAACGGGAAATCCCTTTTTCTCGTGAGCTGTATATTGAACAAGACGATTTCCGGGAAGATCCACCTAAAAAGTTTTTTCGCTTATCTCCAGGGCAGGAAGTACGTCTGCGCTACGCCTATATTATTCGCTGTATCGGTGTCGAGAAGGATCCCGAAACCGGGAAAGTGACGGCTTTACGATGTACTTTCGATCCTGAAACGAAAAGTGGCGGGAGTCAATCAAGTCGAAAGGTGAAAGGGACTCTCCACTGGGTCTCTGCTCAGCATGCCCTTCCTGCCGAAGTAAGACTGTATGAGGCCTTGTTGACTCAACCGAATCCAGGTTTGGTGAGTGACTCTCAGGACTTCCACCACCTGCTCAATCCACATTCCTTGACTGTGTTGTCTGATTGCCAGGTCGAACCCGGTCTCAACGGAGTGCCATCAGGTAGTCGGTTTCAGTTTGAGCGGCAGGGATATTTTTGTCTTGATCCGGATTCTACTCGGGATCGTTTGGTGTTTAACCGGACGGTACCTCTTCGAGATACATGGGCGAAAATTGAAAAGAAGTGAGAGTTCTTTCATCAGGGGGTCAACCCCGATGTCTTGGTATTTTGAAAATAGCCAACAATTGCATCTCCTCGTCGGGTGTTGAAAATCTCCATGTTCCTACGGGGATATCCAAGGCCAAAGGCCCGATTTGTACGCGTTTGAGATCGAGAACTTTGAGTGGCGTATGAAATTTTGGATCTTTCAGGGCATGAAAGATCCGACGGAGATGCCGGTTCTTCCCCTCCTGTAAGATGACCTCTAGCTGTGTTTTGGGCCCGACTTCTCTTTTTTTTGTAACCCTGTGTACTTTTAATATTCCGATGGAAGTGGAAACTCCCTGCAACACCCGGGATAAGTCATCGTCTGAAATTCTTCCCCGGATCTCAACCTCATAGGTTTTGTCGCATCCGCCTGGCTCTGTGAGCCGGTCAACCAATGTTCCATCTTGAGTGAAGAGGAGGAGGCCACGGGAGTCCTTGTCCAATCGGCCGATTGGTACCCAGCCTTCGCGCAATAGGAAAGGCGGTAGGATATGATAGACTGTCTTTCTCTCCCTCTCATCCTTTCGAGTCACCAGATACCCTTTGGGCTTATGGAATAGGATGACGCTGCCTTGTGCCAAACGAGAAGACCTTACTCTTGTAACCGATTTTTTGAAGTCAAGCATGGCTAATTTTTCGGTGGAATCAAATCCGATGAAGAAATTCGAGATCTCTGGTGGTCCTTGTCGTAAGGATTTCACAGCTTTCGGTTCCTTCTATTCCAAGGTGTTGATTCTTAAAGAGAATTGTCTCCATGGCTCGTTTTTAGGTTTCTAATCCAATCCCAACCCAACCGATGAGGGGGCAACACCCAACTGGGCTGTGTTTTTTGTAAGATTTTCCATTACTTTTCAGCTGAAAGGGGGGTATTGATCCGTTTAAAGCCTTAGCTGGAGCGTGAATATTAGCTTTGGAGAGGGTTGTCGACTTAAATTCAAACGTGAATTTTAGTAAATAAAAACAAATAGTTATAGAGTATATGCAGTTAATTTTAAGGTTGATCGGCCAAAAATAATTATTGTTGTATATGAAAAAAATGAATTTAACGAGAGGCAAGTCTTGCCCATTGTTTTGTAGAATATTTGGAGTTATTTTCTTAAAGAAAGGGTATGTTTTTCTAGCCATCTAGTAAAGCCCTTTAAATACTCTGCCGATACAGAAAGTATTGGCAGGAATGAAGAACCGCTTTCGTGGGGGTCTTCAACATGTTAGGGAAAATTTGTTTTGTTTTGGCCATGATTGCTTTAGCTTGCTGCGTGACGGTGCTCTCCTGGTTTGGATGGGTCCATGGAGTGTCTTGGTCAAGGCGCAAAACCTGTTCTCCTCATCATGAATGAAAATCCTTCATCTCCCCTTCCGACGCCTGCCTCTATTGGTCGTGCCGTAGTTTAAGAATCGACGCAATTCTTTTTTTTGACGGGGTATCAGTATTCCTGAGTGCCTGCGGGCTTGAGGTTGTTTGTTGGAATGTGGCGTAAGCCGGGATTCCTGTCTTTGGTTATCTTCCTGCCAGCAAGCACCTATTCCCTATGATCTACCCTTGAATGCTCCCGGCTAGGAGGTCCTTCGAGATGTCGAGTAGTAAGCGACCGCCCAAGGAAACACAAGGTCATCCCCAAGTGTTAGGGGTCGTTCCCAATTGGAAGATGGAGGATACCTATCCTTCCCCCCAGGGTTTAAACGATACATTTTGGCGGTGGGAGTTTCTCCGTCGGCGTGCGGATTATCGAAAGGATTGGGAGCAACATTACCTGCAAACATATGATTTTGATCTGTCCTGTGCCAAAGATCCTCAGTATCCTACCCGATATCGTAAAAAAGTTTTCATGCCCGATCATCCAGCGTTTAAAGCTCGAATGCCGAATTCATTAGAAAAATACCATCTCAGTGGGCTTCCTAATCCCGCCATCTCCAAGCCCTGGATGTTGTCATTTGATTCGAATTACGGTCGGATCTATTTCGGACAGGGACCGGATTGGCTGGGAGGAGGGGAGGAGGTGACTTTGTGTTTGTCGGAATGGCGAATGGCGGCCGTATTTGATCTGAAAAAGCCGTTGTTGGGTCAAGTGGAAAAAGTCAAATCAGATCTAATGGAGTGGCAAAAGCATCAAGTGGGTCGAAATCTCGAACGGCGAAAATGTCGTGATGAATGGCCGATGTATCTCCGCGTGTTGGATGCCGTGGATCTCGGTGTGCCGTTTCAGGAAATCGGGCGGACCTTATTCAATCTTCAGGATGATGAAATATGCGAAGCGCGAGTCAATCAATTGTATAAACGTGCCTGCCAAATCAGTGTGCATTTTCCTGTATAAGGGTATTCAAGGATTTGGAAGCCTGTCAGAGAATTTGCATGGTCATGAATCAAGTATGAAGTGTTGAAAATCTGAAAACCTCAGGATGTCCATGGGGAAGGAACTGCACAATGAGCAAATTAATTGAGGCTTTAAATCATTTACAGTCCGTGAGAACAGAAGAGGGACTGCCGTCCTCCCCCCTTTTGCTTAATGACTCACGGACGGTCGAGCCGGACTGTGTGCAACCCAATCGACTAGATTCGAGGCCATCCCCAAAGCAAAAGATTCATTCCGAGGAGAGTCCACGATTTAATCTGGCTCTTCGGGAATGGTTGGGCATCCTTCACCATGAATATCTTGGGGGTTTCATTCGTGAGGGGGGGGGGGCAGTCAAAGTTGCGGTGTTTCCGGGTGAAGGTATATTGAAAATCTGCCAACAGGAATTAGAGGGACTGGCCAAACGTGAAGGGTATGTGTTGGCAAAAGTCGACGCGCGATACACCAAATCCCACATGGTCGAGCGGTTGTTTCAGAAAATTGCGAAACAAATAGATTGGGATGAACTCGCCTATCGGTTTCTCCAAAGGTTGCTCGAAGAGCATGGGCATCAAATTCCTTCAGACCGACAAGAATTCTCGTTGCGGCAGGTTGCAATGTTGAATGAACGGAAGGAGCCGATGCTCCGTCGGGATATTCAAACATGGATGGAAAAATCGATTGAAGGTGATTCTGGCCTGTGTCGTGAATTTCGAATGGCGATGATCCGGCTGTGCATGGCTCAGTTGGATGCTGGCGATTCGGATCGTGTCCTGGCCACCGCCGTGAAAGAGTGGTTGTGTGGAGACCTTCGTCTTGTCACAGGAGTCAAAAAGGCTCTCATTTATCAAAAAATCTCGCGTCATAATGCACGGTACATGCTGTCTTCTTTAACTCGCTGGCTTCGATTAACCGGACAGGGAGGCCTTATTCTCTCACTTGATATCTCTCGGTATTTTATGCAAAAGGATACCTTGCCGAATGATGGCTCTCTGTCATTTTCTCCTTCGGCCACCATGGATTTGTATGAGTTGCTTCGTCAATTTATTGATTCGGCTGATGAGATGGAAGGTTTGCTGATGGTGGTATTGGCTCCACAAGAGTTTCTGACCGATTCCCGCCGTGGTGTGGATCGGTACGAGGCTTTGAAATTACGAGTATGGGATGACGTTCGTCCGAAACATCGCCAGAACCCATTGGCTTCTTTGGTCAGGATTCAATATGAGCATGAGCCGGTTCCTGAAGATGAGAAGGGTTCTTCCACCGCCATACCAAGGAGAATGGTGCCTGATGAAGAAGCCCGTCGTGTCATTGAAGGCCTTCGGGCAGGGGTTCCCAATCGTCATGTGGTGACGGCGCTCGGATGTCTCCAGCCGGAGATAGAGGGACGCTTTCGGCGATTATTAGAAGCTACACAGCAAAACATTACTATGGGACCGTGCCCTCGTGGCATGGTAATCGAGGGCGAGTTTGGCAGTGGGAAATCGCATATCCTGGGGTATCTCCAGAATCTAGCGCTGGATGCCAATTTCATCTGTAGCAGGATTGTGATCAGTAAAGAGACACCTCTGTATCACCCTGTCCGTCTGTATTATTCCGCGATTGAAGCTGCAGTCATCCCTGATAAACGAGGGGAAGTATTTTCAGAAATCGCTGGTCAATGTGATGTCTGGGCTCCTCGCTATAAGAATCTTGTTACGTGGGTGAATAATCCGGAGAGTCAGATTGATGCCCGGTTTGCGGCGACTCTGATGCTGTATGAACGATTGAGCTCCGATATGGAATTAGGCCATCGAATGACTCGCTTTTGGACTGGAGATCCCATCGGGATCGGCGATCTAAAAAAGTACTTGCAAGAGGCCGGGTTTGGTGAGCGGTATGCGTTTGGAAAGATATCGGCTGCAGAGTTGGCGCTTCAACGCTTTCAGTTTGCTGCTCGTCTGATGCAAGCCGCAGGATATGCCGGATGGATTTTGCTGATCGATGAAGCCGAATTGATTGGCCGCTATTCGGTGAATCAGCGGGCCAAATCCTATGCCGAAGTGGCTCGCCTCATGAATTTAGATGGCGGTCCTACTCTGCCGGGATTGGGTGTTGTGCTGGCATTAACCAATGACTTTCGAGAAGAGGTCTTGGAAAAAAAAGGTGATAAGGTCAAACTCTTGGAGAAACTTCGCGCCAAGAATACGGAGACTGACCGGATATTAGCCGACAAGGCGGAGAAAGGCATGGGCTTATTGGAGTCCCAACGTATTCCCCTGGGGCAGCCACCGAACGACATTATTCAAGAAAGCTATCAGACGATTCGATCGCTTCACCTGAAAGGGCATGGGTGGCATATGTGGGGAAATGCGGCAAATGGGCCGGCCCAAATAGTCCCGGGAACCAGTATGCGGAAATACGTAAAGAGTTGGGTGACGCATTGGGATTCACTGCGTTTCTATCCCGGAGAAGAGTGTGAAATAGAAGCGTCGACCTGGAAGCCTTCTTGCGTTAATCAAGAAGATCTCCAAGAAAAGGAAATTCCGGAAGAATGCTCAGAGGAAAGCCACGCGGGCCGTTTTGCTTCAGAACCCGATTCTGCGAAAGGGGCAAGGCATGAAGACCAGGAATTTGTTACTCCTGCGATTCGAGGCGAGTCTCATCCCTCTATAAATCCTCTCAAGTCTTTCTTGTAAAAATCGAACCTTTTGGCGGATCAGCTCGCCTTTATGATACTGTAGGCTCTTCACGAAAGGGACTCTCCCTTTCGTGAATGACTTTCTGCTGTACTTACCCAAGCAATACACTGGATGTAATTGTATATGATTGTGTCCTTTTGCCTTGTCTCAGGTTTCATGACCATGTCGGAAACTGTGCAGACATGTTCATTTTGAGCCACTTGTCGGTTCGTGGCTGCTAACTCGCCGGTTCTACTCGTTCCTGCTTCACCCTTCTTCACGATTTTCCGCATGTGGTGGCCTTTGGCTGCAAGCTGGATGCTCATGGGTTTGGAGTTTCCACTTGTCACCGCCACGGTTTCTCGTCTTAGCGATCCAGAGGTCCATTTAGCAGCTTATGGTGGAGTGGTTTTTCCTCTCTCGTTGTTGATCGAAGCTCCCGTCATTATGATTCTGGTTGCGTCTACCGCCTTGTGCAAGGATTGGTTGGCTTACCAACTTATTCGAAATTTTATTGTGGTTTTGGGGAGTCTGCTAACAGTCGTTCATGTCGTGGTAGCCTTTACTCCGGTGTACGGGATGATCGTACAGGATGTGTTGGGTGTTCCTGATATTATTGTGGAACCGGCTAGAATCGGTCTTCAATGCATGACGCCATGGACGCTCTCGATTGCGGTAAGAAGGTTTTTTCAGGGAGTGGTCATCCGGGCAGGCCAGACACGCCTGATTGGGCTGGGAACCCTGGTCCGTTTATTCGTAAGCAGTGCGGTCTTACTTTGCGGATTGGTTTTACAGAGTTTCCCGGGTATTGTCGTGGCCACGGTTGCGATGTCTTCTGGCGCAATGGTCGAGGCTGGCTTTATTTTGTTTTTCGTGCGTCCGATCCTCGCCAATCTTAAAATGAGTCCTGTGCATCCATCGCCTCTCACGCTTAAACAATTAAGCGTGTTTTATTGGCCTCTCGCATTTACTCCACTCATTTCTCTTGGGAATTTACCGATTGTCAGTGCGGCCATTAGTCGGATGCCGAACGCGATAGAGTCCTTGGCTGTGTGGCCGGTGTTAGGTGGCCTCTCGTTTGTGTTTCGGAGTGGAGGATTGGCGATGCAGGAGGTGGTTGTTGCCCTTTATGACCGGCCGCATTTTCTGGTCAACCTGAAGAAATTTGTGATCATGGTTTCAATCGGTACGAGCGGAATCCTTTTCATGATTGCTGCCACCCCGCTCTCCACGCTCTGGTTTGAATGGGGCGCGGCTTTAACTCCTGAGCTGACTCTGTTGGCCTCGACAGGACTCTGGCTCATGGTAATTTTCCCCGCTTTGAGTCCATGGGAAAGTTTTTTTCAGGGCCAGTTCGTTCATCGTGGGATCACTTCCATCATTACTCAAGCTGTCTGTTTGTACCTGTTTGGAAGTTCCATTTTCTTACTGGCCGGGGTTCTTTATGGGCACGTGACTGGGTTATATGTTGGGTTGGCCGCGATGCTGACCGGCTTGTGTTTTCAACTAGGGTGGCTATGGAGAAACAGTCGCAGGTTTAATGTCCACTTACAAAATTCTTAAAGAGTTTTCGTGTGGTGGTCGGGTTGCTCTAGGATCAGCCAGGTTGTCTAAAGGTTCATCAGGGAGAGTATGGGGAAAGCAGTGAATGGTAATCCCTGCATATTGAATGTTTCCTCCTTCATGTCTATCAGCAAATTATTGCTGAATTTATGGCGTAACATGTTGATTTTATATGAAAAATTATTTGTGAGGCAATTTGATTTTGGAAGGAACATAAATTGCTCGTATTTATGTGGTCAAGAAAACAGTATCTTTTTCAATGTTAACGAGTATTTTTATTGGTGTATAACTTTAGGCTAACTGAATGAATAGAATTTTGGTGATAGATGATGATATCCAAGTGAGGGAGTCCGTTTCTCTTTCTTTGGAGTCAGCTGGGTATACGGTCATGGCCGCAGGGTCCTGTCAGGAAGGCCTTCAAAATCATGAAAACTTCCAAGCGTCTCTGATTATTATGGATGTGGTGGCGATGGAAGAGAGAGAAGATGAACCCACTGGGCCAGTTTCTGAACAACCTTCTCGTATTCCGATAATTACACTGACGGGAAATATTCCTGCATCTGGTGGAACGATGAAGGGCCCTCACCAATTATTTCAGCCGATCTGTACCTTACAAAAACCCTTTACTGTTGATGAGCTTCTCCAAACCGTGCAAAGGGTTTTGGTACATTAAGTCGGTTTTTCTTCCGTTCCTGCTCAATTTTTATAACAGGCACTTCTCTTTTTGCTCCACTCGACCTTTGGGTCGGAAAGGCTGGGTGGTTAATCGTTGGGAGGTTCGAAGTGTCCTGGAGGTCTCGACCCCCAGGGGACAGTGGTGGGGCGCACCTGCTTGAAAAGGCTCTGGAGGTTGACCTGCGCGGCGCGAATTAACTTGGGGTCACCGTGGTGAAGTAGGCTTGTGAGCAAGACGAAGAGGTCCTGGTAGTCACGGCTGGTTTGGATAATTCGTTGGAATAGTGGATCGGAAGAAGAGGTGTTCGGAAGTTCCGGATTTTCCTCGTCAGGGTCGTTCCATAATCGCAGTAGGGTCCGTGGATCATGATGGAGCCAGGACTCAGGCACATCTAAGGATTGAGCAATCAAAGCTATAGTGGAAAGCGGAGGGTCCCAGGTTCCCTTTTGGAAATCCTGTAATTTTGTTAGAGGCACTCCCGTTTGTTGACTGAGGTCGGCCAGAGAGAGACCTCTGTGCTGACACCAATGACTCAAGTGTTGCTGAATGGACATGATTCGATCATAGAAAAATGTTCGTGGGCCTGTCCATCTTCAATTTTTGTCCCACACCAGGCTATTTCACCTGCTACAAGCGTGAAGATCAAGATGGCGAAGCCACCAGTGCCCAAACAAGCCTCCGAGGATTCTTGGATATCTTACTGGATTAGTCCAAGTCCGGTTGGCCGGCTTCTATTGGTGGGAAGCCCAGATGGGTTGCAGGCCCTGCAGTTTCAAGATGGAGCTCACCCCCTCGACATCCAGCCGACATGGACAAAATCGTGTGAGCCGTTTCGTCCTGTGCTGGATCAACTGCAGGAATACTTTGACGGTTCCCGGACACGGTTTCAGATCGCATTGAACCTTCAAGGGACTCCCTTTCAATGTCAGGTCTGGAAGGCTCTCCAATCTATTCCCTATGGCAGAACCGTGTCGTATGGGAAAATTGCTCACCAGATCGGCAGCCCAAAGGCCTCACGAGCTGTAGGAGCCGCCAATGGCCAAAACCCTGTCTCTATTATTGTGCCGTGCCATCGGGTGATCGGGGCAAATGGAAAACTAGTCGGTTACGGAGGCGGACTGCCCATCAAAACCGCCTTGTTGGAATTGGAACAACACCAAACCGGCAAGAACCTTTTGTAGATCGATCGCTAGAGGTTGTTTTGAATAGGCGACAACCGGTGTCCTTAAAGTGTCTGACATCTTAACCTTTCTCTGACTGCACTCTCATCTTATGCCGGTCAGGCCTTGGCCGGAACTTCTTTTCCTATGACGATGAAGTAAAGGCGACGTTCCTCCGGAACGTCGCTATTAATCGAGTTGGTCTCTTAGGCTTCAAGGGCCGTGTTTCCGAGAAAAGAGTTGCGGTTTTTGACTTGTTCTGGCAAATAGATCCATTAAAGGGAACGGATCATAGCCGGCTCCACCCTTCCTCCATGAACGCTATGCCGACCATCTATCTCTCCTCCACCTACCAAGATCTGAAAGACTATCGGCAGGTTGTCTTCGAGGCTCTTCGAAAGGCTGGCCACCAGGTTATTGCGATGGAGGACTATGTTGCGTCAGACCAACGGCCCGTCGAAAAATGCCTCAAGGATGTCGAGAAAGCCGATCTCTACGTTGGTCTGTTCGCCTTTCGGTACGGCTACGTACCCCCTGAGGCACATGATAACCCGAAGAAACTGTCAATCACCGAGTTGGAATTTCGCCGCGCCGAAGCCCTCAAGAAAGCCTGTTTGACCTTTGTCGTGAGCGACACCACGGCCTGGCTTCGTTCCTACGATGACGCCCGTACGGAAGAGGACAAAGGCGAACGCATCAATACCCTACGGCAGTATTTGTTGACTGAGAAACTGGCGAGTGCCTTTTCGTCTCCCCACGAACTATCTACCCTTGTGCTTGCGGCTGTTGCAAAGTATCTGGAGGACACGAGAGAGCCGGGAGTCCTCCAAGTCAAAGAACCGGACCAACGGACAACCGTCACCTGGGATATCGAACAAGAGGGCTCACCGTATCCCGGTCTCTTCCATTTCACACGCAAGTTTGCGCCGGTGTTTTTCGGCCGCGACGCCGAGGTGCGTGAAATCCTGGACCGTCTGCGGGAAACCGACAGTCGTTTCATGATCATCAGTGGTGACTCAGGGGTCGGCAAATCGTCGGTGGTGGATGCAGGCCTCCTGACGATCTTGGAAAATGGTGGGATTCCTGGCGGACAGTCCTGTCTCCGTGTGCGCATGCTGCCCAGTCAACGCCAGCAGCCGTTGGAGGCCATGCTAAGTGCTCTCGGCGCTCTGGTGACTCAGGCAGGTCTCAATCCGGATACGTTGCTGGAAGAGCTGACCCAGGCCCCGGACACGCTCGGCGCGCAGATCACGACGATCATGAAACGAGCCGATCCGACCCGCACGCTCCTGCTGTTCATCGATCAAATGGAAGAACTTTTCACTCTCCACGATGTGGAACTGGCCAACCGCTTTTTATCCTCGCTGTATCAGGCCGCGGGCGAGCAGGCCTTGTGGGTGGTGGGCACCATTCGAAGCGATCACCTCCACTATTGTCACCGCCATCCGGACATGGTGAAGGTGCTGAACGGCAAAGGCCATTATGCCCTCGGCCCTGTCAAAGGGTACATGATGGAGGATATGATTCTGAAACCGGCTCAGGCGGCCGGTCTTACGATGACCGAGACCTTCGCCAAGCGACTTATCCATGATACCGAAGCAGAGTCGACCAACCTCCCGCTGTTGGCCTTTGTCCTGGACCGTCTCTTTCAACAACGCACCGATTCGGTCTTAAGCGAGACGGTGTACGATACGTTGGGTGGTGTGACGGGTGCCATAGGCGCTCATGTGAAGCAGGTGGAAGATACGCTTGAGCGCAAATTGGGCGTGAAGGTCGCGGAGGCGTTGCCTGTCCTGTTTCACGCCCTGGCCAAAGTGCAGAAGGAGGAGAGCATCCCCACCCGAAATCGTCAAAAGAAAACAGAATTTCCGGTTTCCCTTCGCCCCGTGATCGATCGGTTGGTTACCGAACGTCTCTTCCGCACCGAAGGCGAAGGTCAGGAGGCCACGGTCTCGATCAGCCATGAAAAACTCTTTGAGGCCTGGCCCGCCTTGAAGCTCTATGTTGAGCACCACAAAAAAGCGCTGGTGGATCGTACGCTGTTGGAAAGCCGCGCCAAAAAATGGCACGACATGGGCAAGCCCCGGCTCAGTGGGTTGGCCACGGGGCGGGAATATCACGATTTTCAACAAGCCGGGGCGAATGCCGGGGGCCTCACCAAAGAATTTCTCCAAGCCAGCCGCCAGGCAAGATGGCTTTGGATGGGAGGCGGGGTTGTCATGCTGCTGCTGTTGGGTGGAGTCACCTGGCTGTGGCAAAAGGGCTATGACGTCGAGCAGGCCCTATTGAAAGTGCAATCCCTGGTTGTGAGCATTCATGTGCCGCCGAAGATGGTGCCTATTCCCGGCGGCACGTTTCGCCAAGGCGATGTCGAGAAACTGGGGGAGCCATGGCGGAACCCTGTTCGCGAGGTGAATATTCAACCGTTTGCCATGGGTAAATATGAAGTCACGTTTGAAGAATACGACCGGTTTGCCATTGCGACCAATCGGGAGTTTCCCAGTGATCAAGGCTGGAGACGGGGGCCGCGCCCAATCATGAATGTGTCGTGGGACGATGCAAAGGCCTTT
This sequence comes from Nitrospira sp., assembly GCA_020430245.1. Taxonomy (GTDB): domain Bacteria; phylum Nitrospirota; class Nitrospiria; order Nitrospirales; family UBA8639; genus Nitrospira_E. The sequence continues at coordinate 28,307 of JAGQKG010000002.1, read as the reverse complement.
GCGGCCTGGCTGTCCAAGGAGACCGGCAAAGGCTATCGTCTGCCGACGGAATCAGAATGGGAATATGCGGCTCGCAGCGGGGACAAACAAGAGGCCTGGGCCGGCACATCCGAAAAATCCCAGCTTGGGGACTATGCGGTGTACCTGGCCAACTCGGGAAACCACACGGCCGTGGTTGGTGACAAACAACCGAATGCATTTGGCCTGCATGATTTGAGCGGGAATGTCTGGGAATGGGTGGAGGATTGTAGCCATGGGAGCTACAACAATGCGCCAGTAGATGGTTCGGCCTGGTTGAAAGCCGATGGCGGGGATTGTTCATTGCGGGTGCTGCGCGGCGGGTCGTGGGACAGCAATCCCGCCAATCTGCGGGCGTCAAGCCGGGACGGGGATGCCACCGGCGACCGGGGCAGTAGTCGCGGATTCCGGTTGGTCCAGGATACCCCTTAGACCTTTGTCCTCTATCCTTTTACCCTTTTCCTCTTCCGAATTGTTTGTAGAGCCGCCCCGGTGAGGCGCCCCCGTTTCCATTTTTCAAAGACGTGTCATCGACATGTCGCTACCCCAAGAAGGGACACATAAGGTGGGCCATCCCACCCAGGTGGAAAGATCGTTGAGAATTTCATGTCTCCTTCCAATGTGCCCCAAGCCGTTCAGTCTTGTCACGACCTGCTCCTCTAGATGATCCCGCAGGTGAATAAATTTCCTTGTGCCCGGCGGTTCACCTTGGAAGAACGCGTGAAAACGGTGTTGCTCACAGTGCTGGAACTCTTGGTTGAGGCTGCCTATACCCACAATAAGACGGCCTTGTTGAAACAGGCCAATGTTAAATTGGAGGTGTTGCGACACGTCTGGCGACTGGCCCACGAGGTAAACTGCTCCCTTTCGCGACCGCGTCGTGCACCATGCGGTTATGAATTGTATCGAACATCTGCGAGACCGGACCTTTCTTGCCGACTCCTATGCCTGTCGGCTGAACAAGGGGGGCTATGCAGGGGGGGGATCGGAAGCAAGCGTGGGCGCAGACCTATAGGTATGTCTTAAAGATGGATGTTTAGCAGTATTTTCCATCCATTGATCGTAACCTTTTGAAGGAAAAACTTCGTGGAGGCATCGGGGATAGGCAGGTGATGCAACTCTTGGAGCAACTGATCGACGGCTCACCTGGCATGGACCGGAAGCCGGAGTATTTTTTCGAGGATGATTTATTTTTCGGCTTGAATGGCGTTTAGGGCTTCCCATTGGCCATTTGACAAGTCAGTTTTTTACCAATCTGTACCTGTACGATTTCGATGATGAGATCAAGCTGGTATGGATGGTTCGGCCTTACTTGCGCTATGTGGACGATATCATCGTCCTGGACCAGGACAAACAGCGATTGGCCGAGATCCGGACATGGGTTCGCGAGCGGCTTGATGTAGAGCGCTTGCGGCTTCAGCCCCGCAAGGCTCATGTCTCTCCCGTCTCCAATGGTCTGAATGTGTTGGGCTATGTGGTGTATCCCGCCCGCCGTCGACTGCAAACCGATAACGGGCATCGGTTTGCCCAGAAACTCCGTCGCCTGGTTCGCGCATGTGAAGCGGGGAACCTGGAATGGACAACGGTCGTGGCCTCGGCGCAGAGTTGGCTGGCCATGCCAGGCATGCGGATACCGAGGGGCTGCAGAAAGTTATCTTCTTCCAGGCTGGGTTCATCAGGGGAGCAGGCCATATGGTGGGGAGCGGATGATACGTGGCGGGTCGTGGAACAACAATCCCGACAATCTGCGGACATCAAACCGGAACAGGAATACCACCGACAACCGGAACAACAATCTCGGATTCCGGTTGGTCCAGTCTACCTGCACGGCAAGTGGCCGGTCTGGAGCCGGGCTGTGTAGGGACAGCTCGGGTGAGACAGCGGGTGTCCATGGGCCTGCTTCTCGGCCTCCTTTCAACAGGGAACGCCAAATAGAGGGTCTGGGGTGAGGCGACTCGGGGCTGCTAGGTCACGTGCCTACGGCCCCGGACGCCACTTGGTTTTGAGAGGACGCGTTCGGAAAAATGGCGAAGTGAGCATCATCAACCAATGCCTCAACGCAAGGATGTCATCCCCCGCAGCCTTCTCCCAAGCGCGAAAACGACGTTCGTCCGGAATGTCCACAAAAGACCCGTCGGATAGGCCGCCCCCGCCGGAATTTTCCCATGTTGTCATTCCAGCCGGTTGTTTGTCCGAATTTCATTTCCCATGACGAGGAGGGAAAGACGACGTTCCACCGGAACGTCACTACGGTGGAAAATAATCAGCTTGGCGTGGCAGTTCGTAGAGAGGTCCCATCAGGACATCTACACGGTCTCATTGGCCAATGGTTAGGATGAATAAAAGGAAGGTGGCTTTTGGGTAGGGACGACGGCGGAATGGGTTTGCGGTGTGGCTGCTTGGATGTCATTGACGTATCGGGTTAACGATTCGTGGATGACCGGGAAGGCCAGATCCTTCCAGGGGATGTCGGCTAGGGAAATCAGTTGGACATCCAGGCTTTCCGGGCCGGGTTTAAAGTTCAGGTTTTGTAGATGGGCCCGGTAGACCACGTAGACCTGAGAGACATGCGGAAGGCTAAATATACCAAATAAGCTATGAATGCTGATTTCTGCGTGGGCTTCTTCCAGGGTTTCCCGGGCTGCCGCCTCTTCGGTGCTCTCACCTAATTCCATAAATCCAGCCGGGAAGGTCCAGAGCCCTAACCGAGGCTCAATGGCTCGCCGGCATAAGAGAATTTTACCGTCCCACTCGGGAATACTTCCCGCCACGATTTTGGGATTTTCATAGTGAATGGTACGGCAGGATGGACATACGGCTCTGAGGAGGGTTTCACCCAAAGGAATTTTTTCTTCAACTAGGTTTCCACATTGAGCACAGTATTTGATGTTGTTGGGCAAGGTGGTAGATCTGAGTTTAGGTGGACAGATTGTTGAGCGAGATACTTGAGCGTGTTCCATGATCTGAAAGACCCGCGTCATGTGTGCCTTTCTTTATCATACTCTGTCTCGGCTCTAATTCAATGGCGTGCTCACAACGGATCCTTTTCTTTATGGGCAGCATATCCCAGTCATAATTTGAAGGAAAGGGGCCCATTTGCGGCCCTGCATTGTGAATCTTCGTATTCCTTTGGTAAGGTTGGCGTCTGCATGTGTCTTCTTGCAACCCTGACAAATCTTGAATCGTATGAAAACTGATTGGAGCGAACGGCATGAGTACGAATGATCGACAAATTATATTTTCTTTGGTGGGTGTGGGCCGCATCCATCCCCCGAAAAAGCAGGTCTTGAAAGATATCTACCTGTCATTTTTTTACGGGGCAAAAATCGGTGTATTGGGATTGAATGGATCGGGAAAGAGTACCCTTCTCAGAATTATTGCCGGCGTGGATACCAACTATATCGGGAACATTACCTTCTCGAAGGGGTATTCCATAGGACTGTTTGAACAGGAGCCGTATTTGGAGCCTGGGAAAACGGTGAAAGAAGTCGTTGAAGAAGGGCGGGCCGAGGTTGCCAAATTGCTTCGAGATTACGAAGAGATCAGTCAGGCTTTTTCCGGAGATGTGAGTCCCGAAGAGATGGAAAAGTTGCTCGAACGGCAGGGCAGGCTGCAAGAGCAAATCGAAGCGGTCAATGGGTGGGAATTGGAACATCAGTTGGAAATCGCCATGGATGCCCTTCGCTGTCCACCACCGGATACCAAAGTTGACCACTTGTCCGGGGGCGAACGTCGGAGGGTGGCTTTGTGCCGGTTGCTGATCCAGGAACCCGACATCTTGCTGCTTGATGAGCCCACAAACCATTTAGATGCGGAAACGGTAGGGTGGTTGGAACAACACCTTCAGGAATATAAGGGCACCGTGATTGCGGTGACCCATGACCGGTATTTTCTAGACAATGTGGCTGGGTGGATCCTGGAGTTGGACCGTGGGCAAGGGATTCCCTTCCAGGGCAACTATTCTTCGTGGTTGGAGCAGAAACAGGCGAGGTTGGCGCAGGAAGAAAAATCCCAGTCGAAACGACAAAAAACGTTGGAGCGGGAACTGGAATGGATTCGCATGTCTCCCAAAGGCCGCCAAGCCAAAGGGAAAGCCCGCGTGACGAAGTATGAGCAATTAGTAAGTGAAGGGCAGAGTCAACAAACTGAGGATTTAGAGATTTATATTCCTTCTGGCCCTCGCCTTGGTGATGTCGTGGTGGAAGCCATTAATCTCTCGAAGAGCTATGGGGATTGCCTCCTGTTTGATAATCTCTCGTTTTCATTGCCCAAAGGCGGTATCGTTGGTGTGGTTGGCCCAAATGGGGCGGGAAAGTCCACCCTGTTTAAAATTATTGCCGGGTTGGTTCACTCGGATACGGGCACTCTCACTTTGGGGGAAACTGTTACACTGGGCTATGTAGATCAGAATCGTCAGATTGATGGCAATTTGAACGTCTGGGAATGTATTTCCGATGGAAAAGAAACTGTGACATTAGGAAAGGTGGAAGTGAATTCACGTGGGTATGTGTCCCGATTTAATTTTTCCGGATCTGATCAACAAAAAATGGTTAAGGACTTATCCGGTGGGGAACGCAACCGGGTTCATTTAGCCCGCACGCTGAAGGAAGGTGCGAACCTGTTGTTGCTGGATGAGCCGACGAACGATTTGGATGTCAACACGCTGCGGGCTTTAGAGGAGGGATTGGATCATTTTGGAGGATGTGCGGTGATCAGTAGTCACGACCGTTGGTTTCTAGATCGGGTAGCCACCCATATATTAGCCTTTGAAGGGAACAGCCAGGTGAGCTGGTATGAAGGCAATTACAGTGAATACGAAGCCAATCGAAAAAAGCGATTAGGGAAGGTTGCAGATCGCCCCCATCAAATCCGATACAGAAAACTGACCAAATCCTGAAAGAATGCGGATGCCAAGAGAACCTTTCAAAATACCATCTTCCTCAGGGGAAGCTCCTTCTCCTTCAAGATCGGCCGGGAAACGTAGTTCGGTCATGATTGCCAGGGTCATAGGCATGCTGTTTGTTGCGGCAGGGTTTATGCTGGGTATTCATGGCTTGGAACATCCGGGGTCTCCTATGCTTCCGACCGCCTTAGGGATCATCGCGACAGGCTTAGTTGCTCAAGTGTTTGCATTAGTGAAGGCCTGTTTTGTCAGTTCACAAGGCAAGGGGGGATGATTGAGTCATCCAGCAGTGTGACGCCTCATCGTCTTGTTGTGAACCAATTAATTCCATGTGTGGTTTTTATGCTCTGTCTCGCGCTTGTGGCCTGTTCTCACTGGCGTGATAGTTATTTCGACAATGGTGTTGGGGTATTAACGCAATCGGATGTCAAAGGGAAGTTGGGAAAACCTCATATGGTCAAAGATCCGTTGCTTTCAGACAAGACCACTTGGACCTACAGGTTTGCCATGTCTGAAAGCGAATTGGATCCGTCCGGAGTAAAAGCCTTGGGAAAGCAGGCTGGAAGTCTGATGGGCGGGGCTCAAGGTGGCCCGCGTGAAAAGGTATTTTGTTTTATGTATATTTTGACCTTTGATAAAGAGGGGATCTTGCGTCATTGGGAGCGGGAGATTTGCCCAATTCCCCAACCCCCGGACCCGTTTCAACGCGGACTTTCTGGCTAGGCCGGATTCATTCAGCAGGAATGAGCAAGAGATCCTTTGGGTCAAAAAGTAAATTTTTACACAAGGCAATTGTTGGGATCAACCGTATGAGCGTCCATAAAAGCGGAGCCTTTCTTCAGCAATGTTTCTCGGTACATCCGCTGTGTCTGAATATTAAACTTGTTTCTCCCCCGCAAATTGTCGGTGTGCTTTGTACGAATTGTCGGATGCGCCATCGTTTAACCCTTCCGCAGGCGAACGCCTCATCAGGAGAGAATACCACGAGTGATAGCCATGAGCTGTTCCTGCTTCAAGGATGTGTTCAGACCCATCCCAACGATGTCCGGGTCAGCTTGGTCCAAATCGAACAGTCTGCCGTAGAATTCAGATGTGGATCCTGTCATCGCACTTATGGGTTGGATGTGGCCCTATTTGAGACTCATCAATCTTGACGGCTCTCTTCCCGCAATTCGTTCTCGTCCCTTTTCAATTTTTTCCTTGAATACCCACAGCTGTTCCTCTATTAGGAGCGCCTTCTGAGAAGGGATGCACGGAAGTGAATCCGGGTGGGGATATTTAATTTGTCTGTCGGTGCTCTCACCCACCCTCGTGCAAAATTTGGGTATACGTGTTCTTCTGGCATTGTGTGGTCCTAAGACACTTGCGATTCTGTACGTACCTCTAACCCTGGAATAGTCGTGGGCAAGAGTCATAAGGCACCAGAAGCCTTGTGAGAGACAAAAATTCAGCAAATCGGAGGAGATGGGGGAATGAAAGATTGGATGCATAACAGGCAGCGCCACCCATGGGTGGCGCTGCCTCAACTTTTTCAGAAGCTCTAGCGATTGGGTTGCGGGGTGAAACGCAGATAGGGTTTCACCGCACGATGACCTTTCGGGAACAGCGCGGGGATTTCTGCATCCGTCACAGCTGGAGTAATGATACAATCCTCTCCGTCTTTCCAATTGGCCGGTGTGGCAACTTTATGTTTGGCCGTTAATTGTAGTGAGTCGACCACACGAAGAATTTCGTTGAAATTTCTTCCAGTTGAGGCCGGATAAGTGAGAGTTAATTTGACTTTTTTATCTGGTCCGATCACGAATACCGAGCGAACAGTCATATTATCGAGGGCATTAGGGTGAATCATATCATAGAGGTTCGCGACCTTTTTTTCGGGGTCGGCAATAATAGGATAATTCACCGTGCAGTGTTGGGTTTCATTGATGTCCTTGATCCAACCGGTATGGGAGTCGAGCGGATCCACGCTTATCGCCAGTACTTTCACGTTTCGTTTTTTAAACTCTTCCGTCATGTTCGCCATGGTGCCCAATTCCGTGGTGCATACTGGCGTAAAATCCTTGGGGTGTGAAAAGAGGATACCCCATCCGTTCCCAAGCCACTCATGGAAATTCACGGTGCCTTGTGTCGTTTCTGCTGTAAAATTTGGTGCTTCATCTCCCAGACGTATTGCCATAATATTTCTCTCCCATGATGAATAAAGTGAATAATAATATCTCCCAGGGGAAAAACCCGTGAGAAAGTTTGTTGGCTCTCATTGGGATTTTTTCAAAAATTCAGAGGTATTTTAGTGTAAGGCAGTTCCCGCTATATGGTCAACTTGGGTCCAGATGCGCTATCGTAAGCTCGGCTATCCGGGACATGGATTTTTCCCCCATCCATTGTCATTTAAGAAGAATAGAAAAATAAAAAGGAGTACAAGAACGTATGGCTGAGTCATCACTTCGGGTCGCGATTATTATGGGAAGCAAATCTGATTGGGATACTATGAGATTAGCCAGTGAGACCCTTACCAAGCTCCAAATAACACATGAAAGTCGGGTCCTTTCTGCGCATAGGGCTCCAGATGCGTTGGTGGAGTATATTAATGAGGCGGAAGCTCGTGGAGCGCAGGTGTTTATTGCTGGGGCTGGAGGGGCTGCCCATTTAGCCGGGGTGATTGCCGCAAAAACGCAATTGCCGGTGTTGGGTGTTCCCATGCAATCAAAGGCCCTGCAAGGCCTCGATTCCCTCTTGTCGATTGTTCAAATGCCCAAAGGTATTCCTGTAGGAACCTTGGCGATAGGGAGCGCGGGTGCCGTGAATGCGGCGTTGTTGGCTGCTGCGATTTTAGCATTGGCGGATGCTTCCCTCTCCAAACGGTTGCAAGCCTATCGAGAAGAACAAACGCGTGCTGTGTTGGCAGAGCAGTTGTGAGGGGCCATGGAGCATTAAAGAGATGTTTTCTGGAATACGGTGCAGGATCGGCACGGTGCAAGATGAGGTAACTTCACAGGAGCCTCTCGAAGTGGAATCATAAATTGTGTTCGGCTGGCCAATAAGACGTTTCCAAGGGAACCCATTCCTGTTTGAGGGATGGGTGCCCTGATGTGAATCGCCGGACTAGTAACCAAACTGGAAAGGTATCCTATCTGACTAGACAGATTCAGGCGAGTCTTTTTGCGCTTTGATGGTCGTGGGGTCTGTCTCAGCCTTGGCATCGTCGATCCATTCAAATCGGAAGACTAGTTTCCCCTCCATTTCAATTTTCTCCTTAAACATCTTTGCCGGTCTGATCCAAAGGTCACCTGCGCCATAGAGTGTCCGGTAGACCACGAAATCTTCTTCTGTTTCCGAATGTTTGGCGACGCCAATCACTTGGTATTCTTTCCCTTTATAGTGACGATATCTACCGGGTTGAATTATCGTAAGGGTCTGGTCTTGAGGCGGCAGTGGGGTGTTCATAAGATGGATGAGTGTTGTTTCAGTTGAGTGATGCCACAACCGGTTATAGAGCCCCTGGTAAATGGTTCGATCGTCATAGGTTAGGGTTGTGAGTGGTGTTGGCGATACGCATAGAGAGCTATGCTGCCTGCGACTGTTGCATTTAATGGGATCGATGGATGAATCTGGGGAATACACAGGCGTTCCAAAAACTGAAAGGGTGGAACACCTATCCCTTCCTCTCCAATAAGGAGTCGAACATGTTTAGACCATTGTACCCTAGACAAATTTGTCCCGTGTAGATCTAATGCGGTAATCCATTGCAATGTTTCGGGGGTATCCAGGGCGGTAATGGAGTCTGCCCATTGCAAGGCCTGGACAAACACCGCACCGCTACTGGCACGAATGACCTTCGGATGGAATGGATGAACGGCTTCCTGAAGCAACACAACCGTTCGCACGTCAAAGGCTCGACAACACCGGAGTAAGGCTCCAAGGTTTCCCGGGTCTCCAATCGGGCACAGAACCTCCAATCCGTTTGGGGCCAGACTGAGATCTCTACGAGACATTTCGGGGACGACGCAGACCAAGAGCGGTTCTTTCGTCCCAAACACGTCTAACTCCTGAAACAGCGAATAGGACAGTTCATAGTGAAAGGCGTGAGAGGGGAAATCCTCCCTGGAGGTCCAGGATGGGGGAAACAAGATTTCATGGACGGTTACCCCGGCATGCGTCCCGATTTCCCTTCGGAGTTTATTCCCAGAAACAAGGCAGAGGTGATGACGCTTTATCCCATGAGAGTCCAGTAATGATACCCATCTTTTAAAATGGGAATTTTGTCTGCTGGAGATCGGGTATCGTTGATTCACGAGGCTTCAGAAAAAATGGGAGTGAACGATTGAATGGAATATCAAGGAATTTGTTAAGGAACACTCTTTGTCGCTATCGGCGAAAAGCATACCAAAAAGTGACTCAAGAGACATAGAGGAAATGCCGAAAACTGCATCAAACCGTTACCCTGTTTCTCTCTATGCATTCGCTGAATTGTTTACCGACACCAACATATGCGGAAGTGAGTTGAAGAGGAGGAAGATATGTTAGGATCTTGGTCTATCGGGAAAAAAGATCATCCTTATAAAAATAGGACACATGATGAGCAGAACGCAAAAGGATCTGGGGTTCAACAGGTATCGGGTGAATCCGACAAGGCCTTGGAGTCCTTAGCCAGAGTATTGCGAATTCTGGGTCGTCATGCGTTTGAACTCGACCAATTGTCGGAAGAGGCTATTGAAAAAGAGTTTGACCGGTGGGCGAGATATGTGTTGGTGGGCGCTCAGATTGCTTCAGACGATGTGGGAAAACATGACACGAGCCCACGCCGTGATTGGGGGGCACTTGCCCAATTTGTCAATGGACATCGCCAACAGGAAAAATCCTATGTGACACGCAATCTTCAAGATATGCGAACTGTTCTGTGCGAATTTACCAATATCATGGGACGCGCGTTTGTGGAGGATCAGGAAACTGATCAGAAAGTGACGAACCATCTGACCCAATTACGTACGGCAACCGAAGACGGTACTTTTCAGGATGTGAAGCAGGCTTTGTTGACTGTGGTCGAAGGTATCAGTGCCCTCGTAAATGAACGAAAAGAGCGTCAGCAACAGCGATTGGAAAATCTTGGAGAAAAATTGCGTATCGTTGAAGAGGAGCTGGGAGGCGCACGAAAGCAAATGACGCTGGATTCTCTGACTCAGCTGTATAACCGTGGAGCATTGGATCTTCAATTAGAACGAACGGCCGGTATGAGCTTTTTCTCCGGGACGTCGGCCTGTATTTTGATGGTTGATGTCGATCATTTTAAGCATGTGAACGATACCTTTGGCCATCCGGCTGGTGATGCGGTGTTACAGCAGCTGGCTAATTGTCTAGTGTCGACCTTTCCCAGAAAAACCGATTTTATTGCTAGATATGGAGGGGAAGAGTTTTGTGTCTTGCTTCAGGGGGCCGATCGGGCACTTAGCCAACGACTGGGCGAGCGGTTGCTGGATGCCGTGAGGCGAGAGAAATTTTCCTATCAAGATATACACATTCCAGTCACGGCGTCCATCGGTATGGCGGAGTTACATCCTGGTGAAACTGCGCAGTCATGGCTTGAGCGTGCAGATCGTGCATTGTATCGAGCGAAGGACCATGGGCGAAATCAATTGTGCCTGGCCACTGAAAGTGCCGGAATGGGGAAGAAAGACTGATCCAGAGGAGTAGGTGTTGTCCTGGTTTAGTTGAAAAGCTTAAGATCAGTGGAGGTCAGCTGTTGTAAGGCTAATTGATGGATGTGGGCCATGTCTTCGAAGTTGCCAATCCGGCTGTGGAAAAAACTGGCAATTTGTGGAATGCCGGTCATGATGTGCCCAAGAATTGGTTCCCAATCTTCCGGTTGCACGGGTAATCGACCTTGACCGATCTTACGCGCCAAAGCAATCGCGGCTTCAGTATCGGGATTGATCCAGATGTCGGCAATGATGCCCGAGAGTGCGACCGTATCCACCAGGGATTGAAAGTCCAACGGAGTCTCAAATAATTCAGGAGTATGGCTATAGAGAATGGCCACTTGAAATTCCTCAGGAAGTTGCCAGTGCTGAGCCAGCCAGGCTCCCACCTGTGAATGATCAACTCCCAAGCGTTCAAGTTCATACTGGTGTAATGTGGCATGATTGTCCTGATGGTGCTCATGGAGTAAGGCAATTTCTTCTGTCGCCACCTCGTTTAGTGCCAATAGTCCGATATCCTGAAGCAGGGCACCAAGAAACATGAGTTCTACGTCAGGAAAGGAGAAGTGTTTTCCAATGCCACGAGCTGCAACACTGGCCAGAATGGATCGCCGCCAAAATTTTACATGGTCAATTCCCGAATTTGAGATCTCTTTCATGTCCTTAATTAAACGATAAAAACAAAAAGACAGGGCCAGATTGGCTATCGTTGAAAATCCGAGCAAGGTTACAGCCTGTCCGATAGTGGTTACCTTGTGTCGAGACCCTCCGTAATACCCCGAATTCGCCATAAATAAAATCTGAGCCGCCATGCCCGGATCCTGGCTTATGATCGTGGCCAACTCCGAGGCGTCAGTTTCTTCATTTTGGCACATTTTGAGAATGGTCGAGGCCAGGGGAGACAGAATAGGCAAGGATTTACAGCCTTTAATTCTCTCAAAAATCGTGGAAACCTCTTCGTCCCGAACGGAATCTAATGGAAGTGTTAGTTGCATGAAAAAATCCTAGTGCTAATGAAGGAAGGAAGCGATAGTGATTACCTCTTCGGTGGCTTCTTTAACGTCTTTCCTTTTTTTCGGTCAAAACGCGTAAGGGCTTAAGCAGGTCTTTGCGATAGATTTGTATGGAAATATGGGTTGATGATGTGTGATTTTTTGTATGACAGAATTACTGCCCTAAAAATTCCGGCCGGTATTCCAATCCCAAACGAAAGGTGAAGGGCGGAGCTGGGAATCCGGCAAACTGTTCATACGAGGAGTTGGTGACGTTTTCAAGAGCTGCATAGCAGCTCCATGTGGTTGAGGGATGGTAATTGAGCGTGATGTCTGCCTTGACAAATCCTCCTACTCGTGTGATTTGGGTCGGAACTTGAAAATCAAAACTGGAACCGACCCATGTGACTTGGCTTTTAACATTGACAGTCGAAGAAAGCCTCATCTCGACCCCAAGCCATCCTCGCCATTTTGGCCGGTTTCTTAGTGGAGCTCCCGTTTCCGTCACTCGAGTGGTGAGGTGTGTGAGACTAGACTGAAAAGAAACCGTAGGGTTTGGCGTGAATGACAGGGAAATATTCCAACCTTTGGCTACCGCCTCATCAATATTGGCGAGGCGAATAATTCCTTGATTAAGGAGATCGGGGTCAAGGTCAATAAGATTCCTGAACCGGCTGTGAAAGTATTCTATAGTTGCGGTAAATCCTTCATCGGCTGTGTGATAATCTAGGCCAAGATCCCACCCGATGCTGGTTTCGGGTTGTAATGAAGGGTTTCCAATCAAGGGGTCTCCTAAACTGGATAAGCTGGGCAATTTGAACCCTTTTCCATAGCCACCTCGAATCTGCATTGAGGATAGAAGTTGATAGCTTGCCCCAATCCTAGGGTTCACCTTTGGTTGAAATCCCTGCGAGATATCGGTACGGACACCGGAGTTCACGGTCAGTTTTTGCCACCAAACTGACGTCAGTTCGGCAAAGGTCCCTCCGAGTGTTCGCCGAATAGCGAAGTCATCTGGTTGGTCAGAGGAGCCTCCGAAGGAACTCAGATCTTGTGTTCCGTTTCGTCTTCCACGTTCATGCGTTAACTGTTCACCAAGTGAAATCTTCCATTGGGGACTGATTGTCCAGGTTGTCGTCATACGTGTTTGAACACGGGTATAGAGGGTTTCAAAGTCCGACGGTGGCAGGGCAAAGAGGGTTGGAGTCGCAAGAATTCCGGGATTTGAGACGTCTTGGAGTCTCCGAGTCATACTCAGAAATACCTGATGGTGCCAACCTGAAGCATTGTGAAAAGAGGCGGAGACACCGGATAAGAATTCTCGGGTTTTTCGTCGTTCGGTTTCTCGGAGCAAAGCGAACTCTGAACCACCGCTGCCTTCTGGAAAACTCCGGACCGTTGAGTCTGTATATTGCCCGTTTAGTTGCATGTCAAAGTTGGAATCTGTATGTATGGAAAAATTCCATCCAACTGAATCCATTGAAAATGAATCTTGCTCGATTTGCTCTCCATGTTGGGTATGGGATAGGGAAATATTGGTGGATAACGGTCCAACAGTTCCTCCGGTTTGCAAAAGCCCTTTGGAATAATCGAATCGACCGCCTTCGCCCAGTAAGCGAAGAAAAGGAACCGTGGAAGCCGGCTTGGTAATAAAATTGACCGCTCCCGCCATGGCTTCAGATCCATAAAATGCCGAGAGAGGCCCCCGAACAATTTCTACCCGATCGATTCGATCCATGGGAATTGTGGAAAGATCAACGGATCCTCCTCGTTGGTTCGTTGTGTCATTCATGGGGATACCATCCAGCATAACTAAGGTGAAGTTGGGGTCGGCTCCTCTGAGATATAGTGAGCTGATTCCACTTCTCCCGCTCATTTCATCGGTATGGAGCCCTGGGACTTGTTGGAGTATGGAGGTAACCCGATTAGGCTGAAGGGGAGCAAACTGTCCAGCGTTGAGTACGGTAACGCTCTGAGTTGCTTGGTGGGGTTGGGTGGGCTGGGCGGAGCCCGTGACAATCATCGTATCAAGGGTCGTGACAGATGATTCCTGGGCCTGAACCGGGTTAGAAACCAACATGCATAGAGCTGAAAGCCTCATCAAAAGGATCATGCCTGGGAATGGCGGGAAATGGGGCGGCATTATACAATGATATTCCGGCGGTGATCGAAGATTACTTGTCCGACTGCCCCAGCAGTTCTCACCGGATGGTGCTCTATATCAATTTTCAAGACTTGTCCACTTCTTACAGATGAAAGTTTGTTTATGAAAAAACACAAATGGCGAATCGAGCCATTGACGACGGCTTCCATGCCATCGGGAGTCGTGCATTTAGTTGTCAATGAAGGCGCTGAGCGATTTAGTTACTATGGCATGCGTTCCATTCTGGTCGTGTTTATGACCGGGATGTTACTGAATGCCCAGGGAAGCTTGGATCCCATGGGCGAGGCCGAAGCGAAAAGTTATTTTCATCTGTTTGCGTCGGCAGTGTACTTTTTCCCTTTTTTGGGGGCGATTTTGGCCGATGCTTTTTTAGGGAAATATAAAACCATCATTCTCCTTTCTCTTGTCTATTGTGGCGGTCACGTCATTTTGGCTTTCGATCACACCCGATTCGGCCTACTTGCTGGGTTGATTTTAATTGCGATCGGCTCCGGGGGTATTAAGCCTTGTGTATCAGCTAATTTGGGTGATCAGTTTGGTTTTGCCAATGGGCATCTTTTAAGCAAGGCTTTTGCCTGGTTTTACTTTGCTATCAACGTGGGAGCTTTTGGATCCGTGATGCTCACCCCCTGGCTATTGGAACATTATGGCCCCAGTTTAGCGTTTGGAGTACCTGGGATTTTGATGTTTTTGGCGACGCTTATCTTCTGGGCTGGACGGGCGCATTATGTTCATATTCCTCCTGACCGTTTAGGCGTGCGTCAAGCCCTTTCTAGTTCAAAGGCTTGGCGTGCGATCGGGAAGTTGGCGGGTATTTATGTGTTTGTCGCCTTCTTTTGGTCTCTCTATGACCAAACGGCTTCAGCATGGGTTCTCCAGGCTCAACACATGAACCGTATGTGGATGGGTGTGGAATGGCTGCCTTCGCAAATTCAAGCAGTGAATCCCGTTTTGATCATGTTGTTTATTCCTTTGTTTACTTATGTGATCTATCCGGTTTTGAATAGAATGGTTCTCCTCACATCATTGCGAAAAATGGCCATAGGCTTTTTTATGACGGTTGCGGCGTTTCTGATCTCAGCCTATATTGAACAACAAATTGATTTGGGACTGAAACCGGCGATTGGCTGGCAATTATTGGCCTTCATGGTGATTACAGCTGCAGAGGTCATGGTATCTATTACCTGTCTTGAATTTTCCTATACCCAGGCTCCGCTTAAACTGAAATCGCTCCTGATGGGCTTATTTTTGCTCTCGGTGTCTTTAGGAAACGGGTTTACGGCCTTTGTAAATTTTTGGATTCAAAATTCAGATGGGACTGTTGAGTTATCAGGCCCGGACTACTATTGGTTTTTTGCGGGCATCATGTTTCTTGTAGCCTGTCTGTTTCTCCTGGTGGTAAAAGGTTACGAAGAAGAAACATATTTGCAGGGAACAGGAAGGAGATGATCTGACCAGAGGATCAAGGTTCTGATGCTTCCTATTATGATGATGAATATTCTCTCCCTCTCTGTAAACTAGATCCGGACAATAAGCCTTATGCAGATTTGCAGTAAAATTAAGTATTGACAAGAAGGAGAGAGAAATCTGGAAAAACCCTGAAGTAGCGACGGCGGTATGGAAGAGGAAGGGAATGAATCACGGCACTTTTTTCTTTTGACTAAGATACAGAATTTGATTTACCCGAAATGCCTGGTTGTAGTGGCCCGATTGGATATACTGAGAATGAAAACACCGTCCATCAAACATCATTAATCTGTTTGGACGCATTTCGATAAGTTCCAGTAATTCCCAATATTCATTTCCCTCGTTGATGTACCTATTGTCTCGACAAGCGAAGAGTGGATTGAAAATCATGCTGTTTTGGAAGTTTTCATATCCTTCCGGGCTGGTGAAAAATTCGTCGCTCAGTTCCAGTTGGTTCGCAAGGCGTTGGATTGTTGCGTCAGGTATCGGTGGTACGCGTTCGAGTCCAGTCGGTCGATGGCGGTATAAACCAGTTCCACCTGTACAAGAATCTGCAGGATTTAGGTAGACCATGGCGGTAATATCCTGATCGATATGAGGTTGTCGTTGCCCTACGTTTAGTCGGTAGTTATCAGTCTTGATGCCTTGAAAGACAACTGGTTGGGGCGAGAAAAATGTATAGAGGGGACATCCCCAAAGGGCGCTCATGGCATCCACCAGTTTTTGATGCTCATGATCGAGGCGGGCTCGAACTCCGGGGAAATTCCCCACGATCTCGAACCGGTCGGTGTAGGGAAGGTTTAAGGCAACTTGGAGTATTTCCTCAGGATATTGATAGAAATTATCCACGATTACGACCTGATGGTGTCCTAGTCCAACGTGCTGAATTGATATGGTTTGGTGGGGATTGAGGGCGAGAAGATCCGAGCGAATGAGATTGGACATGGAGTCCCTGTGGGTATTCGGCTAGGATGACGTTAAAAAAACGGGCCTATAGTGAACCTTGTTTCAAGAGGAGTCAAGGGTTTTACATAAAATTGTCCTGGATAGAGAATGATTGCCTTAAAAATGTTGTTCCCACGTCAGGATTTTTTCTCTTTTCGGTGTCTTGTTCGTTTCAGTCTATATCCCGAATTTGGCGCGGGATGAATATAGACACCGGGTCGGTTAAGCATAGGTGGAAGTAGTCGACATGGTGACTCAAAGTTTAGGCTATGATCCTGAGCAAGCTGGCGGGATGTTTACTTTTTGTGCAATGAGGACCACTTTGTAGGGCATAAATTGAGCCTAACGAAATGACTCCCTGGTTCCATGGAGCGTGGTGTTTGCTAGCGATAGCAACCATTAACCTTATTCCAAGAGTGCAGGGGGGATTGTAGGAGCTATAATCTTAATCCCATTCCCACCACTATTCATAATGAGATTAATGGTAAGGTGTTTCGCGCACAAGCTCTAGGCGGCCTACAAGTGGATCGATAAATCGTAGGCATGATTGCCACTCTGAGGACAACTGATGCATTCTGCCTAGATGATATCCAGGGTATGGCAATGTTGCGGAATGACTTCATGTAGGATTTTTTTCTGCCTTATCGTTCCCATATTCATGTGGATTTCATAGACAGGCATGGTCCATCGTTACTCACTATCCCTTTGATGTAAATCCATTAGGCTTCAGTCCTTGGATTAGGCCTGCCTTGTTGGGGTCTGTAAGAACATTTCGATCCCTTTATTTATTGGCAGATTCGCTTGGAATGGATTTTCATAAGCCAGGGTTTGCTTCTTACGTTTCTAGACTAATTTGCGTTCAAAGCAAAGAATATCTGGGTTTGCTACAAGGTCCACCAGATCAGACGGAAAGTATGGCCAGGCATGGAGTGATACTCACACTGACCGAATGTTATCGACACACTGATTATAGGGAGCCAATCGTCTCCTTGAAATTATTTTTCCTTTGGCCCTTTATCGATGAAAAGACTATTAAATCGTTGGTTGGAATAGTGTGAGAGGGTTGCTGGCGTTCTCATAACTGAAAGAAGAGGTAAACTAAAAAGCACATGACCGGCTCGGTGTGAGGTCTGCTTAGGGTTATCACAATTTCTGAAAATTTATTGTTAATGGTTAAGGAAAATTAACTATTAATAGGAATTTTCAGAAAGTGTGTCAAGGAACAGTGGTGCATAGATCCGACCCTCGACAGTTAAAGTTCCCCGCTCTCGAAATCCATGATACGTAACTGTGATTTCGGTTTCTGGTCCGCGCCAGGTGTACTGTTGACTTAATCCCCGGATCATGGATCCATACCGCTCGTTATTTTTTCCAAACTCATTTCTCAGGTATTGTAGGATGGCGTTGTGGATAGCTTCCCCCTGGTAATGAAAGAGGGCCCGAGCATACTTCCCATCTACGGTATAAAGTTTGACGGATTCCATCTCAATGGATTCAAGTAGGGGGGGGGCGCATTTAATTGTATAGATATGCAAGGAATCAATAGAGTCAATTGCTTTTAGGTCTGACCGATCCTGGAGAGAATGGCCCCAGAGGCTGCCGAAGAACCCTTTGGGATCATTTTCAATTGATGTAGCGCTTAAGACTGGTGTCCACGGGAGCAGGCAAAAGCAAATTATGAAAATTATTCCAAGGCTGCTTGTATGATAGGGGCCGGCAAATGATTGGAGTCTCATGGTCATGTCAGAAGCTATCACGCGCGGGGGATGAAGACAATGTAGAGGAAGATTTCTTCCTAGTTATGGAGAAAGAGATAGGAATTACAAAGAGAGTTGAGTGCATGCAATAGGGAATGGGAGAAGGGAGTCAGAACGCGTGAAAGGCAGGTTGGAGTTCAGGTAGGTGAATAGTTGAATTGGAGGAGACCTTTCTGTTGGGGATGCCATCCTTTCCCGTTTCTCCAGCATTTAACAAAATCCACTTGTCAGGATTATGCATGATAGCTTGGACTAACTGAGTATGAAGCGCGTGTCCCGCGCATTTTGCGAAGAAGTGACCAATAACGGGGATTCCTAATAATGACAGATCGCCAATGAGGTCGAGAACTTTATGCCGAACGCATTCGTCCGAGAAGCGTAAGGCGTCATCATTGACCAAAGCGGTATCAGCGAAGACGACCGTGTTGTGTAGTGAACCACCGAGCCCCAGTCCACGCGACCATAAAAATTCGACTTCTTTTCGAAAAGCGAATGTACGGGCTCCGGCAATATTTTTGCCATAGTCATGGGGGGTACAAAAATGGTGATATTCTTGTTGTTGTATAAGGGGATGTGGAAAATCAATGAAATATGTTATTTGGGGGAGCGCCGAGGGAAGAACTTTGATTGATCGGTGTCCATCCTCCACGATAATTGGTTGAACTATTTTAAGGTATTTGCGTGGCTCTTTCTGGGCGAGAATGCCGCTTTGATAAACCATGTCGACAAATGGAGTGGCGCTTCCGTCTGCTGCCGGGATTTCACTGCCGAGCAATTCCACGTAGGCGTTGTCGATTTCCAAGCCGGCTAGTGCACTTAACACATGCTCAACCGTCTGTATGTCAAGATCCCCTACTTGCAGTGTGGTGCAATGATCTGTTTGGCCTAAAAAGGCAATGCTAGCTGGGCATGACTGAATCTGGTCGGCTACATGCTTCACAAAGACCACGCCGGTGTTCACTGGAGCTGGATGAATGGCGATTGAGGCGGGGTTGCCAGAATGCAAACCAATGCCAGATAAAAATGATGCTGTTTCGAGTGTTTGTTGATGACGCATAAGAAACTGTGAATCTTTATAATTTATCATGCAAAATTTGTACTACTTGATGATTCAGAGAAAAGCTGTGTTTTTAGTTGAAAAAAGCCATTTTTGTTTTTGAGTGTTGCAGAAACAAAACAAATGTAGACTTTTTCCACTAAATCGTTGTTAGCGGTTGGTAGGGGTGGAAGAATCGGCCTGAGGTGAATGACTTGCTTGCTCAGAAGTGGATTTTGGGGAATTTGTTGAAAAATTTTCAAGGAAGCGACGCGATTCTGGGGAATCAGCTAAAAAAGAATGAGATAGGGCTAATTGTTCAATGATTCCTCGATGCTTTTTTTGTAAGCCTGAGGCTAAGAAAATTTCCTGAAATACGGCCCATTTTTTTGACTCATCTTGTAATAGTCCCTGGGAGAATTCTTCAGGTTTGGTTCTGAGTGTATTGGAAAAATGTTGTACCGCTTTTTCAATACTATGGTACGGAGGGGCCAAATTCAGATGGGTGTAGAATTCTTCAAGATGGCCTCTGAATTCTTGTCGGAGTCTGGATATAGAGTCTGCGAGCAACAATGGGGATGGTCTTTACATAGATGAAACAGGAACACCTATGTTAAGGCGGTGATTGGTCGCTTGACAAGTCCTTGCTTATAAAATCCACAAAGAAGAAATGGTTGAATGCAAGGGTTCCCGAGGAAAGGAATGCAGTGAATTTTACTTAATGGAAGATAGCATATCTTTCATAGCAGGTTCTTTTAATTTTTGAAGAGCTTTTGCTTCAATTTGACGGACACGTTCTCGGGTAACCGACATACTTTGCCCGACTTCTTCAAGGGTCCAGGGCTCGTCCTGGCCAATGCCAAAACGGAGGCGAATCACCATTTGTTCCCTTGGAGTCAGCGAATCCAAAATCCGTTCGACTTGTTGGTTCGTTTCCTGGCGCGAGACAGGTCCATCGGGCGTTAACGTTCCCATGTCTGGAATGAAGTCTGTGAGAAAGGTTTCTCCATCCCCAACCGGAGTCTCTAACGATATAGGATCCTGAAAGGCTTGGATGGTGTCATGCACTTTTTCCACGCTCAGTTTGAGTGCATGTCCAATGTCATCCAACTGAACCGGGCGGGAATACTGTTGTGTCAAACGTTTGGAGGCACGAGCAATCTTATTTGAAATTTCATTTAAATGCACAGGGACACGAATGGTTCTAGATTGGTCGGCGAGTGAGCGCGTAATCCCTTGTCGAATCCACCATGTGGCATAGGTGCTGAATTTAAACCCTTTGCGATATTGGAAGCGTTCAGCCGCCTTCATGAGCCCAATATTGCCTTCTTGGACTAAGTCCAAAAAGGCCAGTCCGTGACCCGTATATCGTTTTGCGATGTCCACAACTAGGCGAAGATTTCGCTGAACGAGTTCGGATTTTGCTTTTTCTAATTGGAATTTAGCTTTTTGAAGTTGTTGGCAGAAGTCCTGAATAGGTGAGTACACGGAGGGATGCGTTTGGCCTAAAGCCAACAGAACGGAATGCAATTTTTCAAGTGCTGGAGTCGAAAAACCGCTTAAGGCAAATGTTTCCTTCAGCAGAGCAAGAGTTTCTTCTCTCTCTGGTCCCTTCTTTAATGACTGTGTGAGATGAAGGCCCTCCTTGATAATGACCCGAATTGCTCTGGACGCCTGGTCAATCTCCTTCGCTAATTCGGTCTCGGAATCTTTATTGAGAAGAGGCCTGCTGCCAAATGATCGGAAATATAATGATTCGAGAGCTGGCCCGAATCCTCTGATCGAAGGCTTGACCCCCTCAGTTTTTACGGTAGCGAGTTCGGTCTCGGCGGGCTCATCCAAAACAGTTTGGTATTCCATAATAGTGTCCCCTGGTAGTTCAGGTTTCCGGTGCCTTTAGTTTTCAACATCATCTTGGTGAATCTTAATAATGCTATAAAAGCAAAAAACAAGCCAATGATACGTTTAGGGCCATTCAACCATCACGGGAAAGTAACTCAATGGCTTTTGGGGAAGGGCTGGGTTTCCTTCATTTTGTTGGTTTGATAAGGATCTCTCATTTCATGAATTGGATAACAAAAGGAAACATAAGGATAAAAACCGCGATCTGTGAATACTCTCCTACCTTTAGAAAGATAGTGGAGCTATTAAGGAAATCGGTAGCCCATCGCATTCCCTGGATAGTGCGAAAGGGGAAAACTTACAATTTATAAAGGAGGGAGGGGAGCGAGGAAGTTGAAAAGTGGAGAGGAAATTGACGGAACTGTTATATTTCCTACACGTTATTGCAAAAACGGTCTAAATCTTCTTCTCGGCCAATCATGACCAAGACATCACCCTTTTCAATGACGTCATCGGGCTTTGGGGTAAAATTAAATATTTCTTCCTTCATCATACGCCCTTTGACCATTCTGGTAACTTGTTTTTTAATCCCAATCACATTCAAGTTATGCTTTCCCCGTACCTTAACATCCTCGAGACTCAATCCGGACAAGCTCTCTGAAACGGATACTTCTTCTACACTAAAGCCTGGGGCCAATTCTAAGTATTCGAGTACGCTCGGTGAGACCAGTCTGTGTGCGAGACGGATGGCCGCATCTCTTTCAGGGTAGATGACCTCATCGACTCCTAGGTTCATTAAAATTTTCCCCTGAATTGGGGCCACGGCTTTCGCCACAATGGATTTTACTCCCATTTCCTTGAGTGTTTGAACAATAAGAATGCTGGCTTCAATATTTTCACCGATACTGACGACTGCGACATCAACGTTTTGAGCACTGACCGCTTTTAACGCTCGTTCATCAGTTGCATCGCATTGGACGGCAAAGGTCGCAATGTCACTGATCGCCTGGATTTTTTCCTCATCCTTATCAATTGCAAGGACTTCGCATCCTTTGGTTACCAATCCTTGTGCCACGCTATAACCGAAGCGTCCCAGTCCGATAACTGTGAAAAGGCGTTTCATAATAGATTAGGCAACGGTCACCGCTCTCACCATGCGACTACTCCTAGATCAGCGTTAGCCAAGAGTGCAGTGGTAAAGAAATCCATTCTGATCCCTACCATAACAGGTGTTTCGGTTTTTTGTATGTTGAGAATATTCGCACAAGAGCCACTTGTAAAATTATAAGATCGGAATAGTTAGGAGAATTGGTGGCGCTAGGTATGTGACGACTGAAGACGCTTAATCATACGTCTCAATAGGGAGGGTGTCAAGAATGATCAAATTGAGATAATTTCGATTTTTTGCTGTGTCAGTTCCCTTATGGGATTGCTGAATAATAGGATCGACTGTCCCAGCTGTTTGCCACGATGCGGGCTCAGCTCAAATTTGCCGGCCTCATGAGTGAAGTGTTTACGTTTGTGGATCCCACCCATCTGATTGTGTAAGCTACGCTGTGGGAAGAGCGAGATAAGGCTCGCCAACAGAAGATTGAACTTGCTCTGAATCGGTAGATACTCCTATTCTTTAAAATAAAGCATGGGAGGACACGGTATGACCGAGGGGCGATTTGCGGAGGAGTTCAAAGAGGAAGCGGTCAAGCAGGTCATTGAGCGAGGGTGGTCTTTCCCTGATTTTACGGACACATCTAAAAAGCTACATACTCGGCGAGGAGGTGTGTCATGGAACCACGGAGAAAGTATAGTCAAGAATTTAAGCAGGAAGCCGTTCAGCTCACCAAGCAGGCGGGGGGAGCCATTACCCAAGTGGCGAAGGACTTGGGCATCAATGCAGCCATGTTGGGGCGCTGGTGCTGGGAGGCTGGCCGACGAGGGCCAAAAGCCTTTCCGGGGACCGGGACGCCCCACGACCAAGAACTGGCCCGCTTGAAGCGGGAATTAGCTCGCGTGACTCGGGAGCGGGATTTTTTAAAAGAAGTGGCAGCGCCGTTCTCCGAGCCCCTGGGCGCAGACTGTCAACGCTTGACGGCGGCGATTCGCACCATTCATGCCGAGAGTGATGGGGGTTTATGGCAGCCCAAAGATCTGGCAGAGACTGCGCCAACAAGGCGAAGGGTGTGGAAAACATCGCATTGCCCGGCTCATGCGGCAGGAGGGTCTGCGCGGGATTCCGGCTCTCACACGCTGGAAGCGGTGGAAATCTGGAGAACGACCGGCTGTGATCACCAATCAGCTCGCCCGGGATTTTACCGCCCCGCTTCCGAATGCCAAATGGGTGACGGACCTCACCTACATTTCGACGCAGGAAGGCTGGCTCTACTTGGCGGTCGTCCTCGATTTTCGCGGCAAGTAATTGGGTGGTCGATGCAGCTACAACTGGGACGTGACCTGGTCATTCAAGCCGTCCTGATGGCCGTGTGGCAGAAGAGCACTCCCCAGGCGGTCATCCTGCATTCCGACCGGGCCTCCCAGTACACGTCACAAGAATTTCAAGCGTTTCTCCAAACGCAGGGGATTGTCAGTAGCATGAGTGGCGTGGGGAACTGAGAAGTGGTCCCTGATTTTTGGACAGCTGGATAAGTGAAATTTCTGCGTACCATTATGCGACCTGCTTCACGGGTGCCTCCCCCAAATACATGGCATCAGATGTATGGCGGTTGAGCGTTTGATGTCGGCGTTGGGCATTATCGAACTGGAAGTACTGAGCTAGCCTGCGGCGAAGCGCTGCCGGGGATTCATAGACCTGCAAGTAGATATCCTCATATTTCACGCTACGCCATAACTGTTCGACCAACCCATTGTTGACCCACCGGCCTTTGCCGTCCATGCTGATGTGGAGGTTTTGACTCCTGAGAACGGCCGTGAAGACTTCACTCGTATATTGGGCGCCCTGATCGGTATTAAAGATCGCCAGTGGCCCATAGCGCGCAAGAGCTTCTTCCAGAGCGGCAATACAGGGGTCGGCCTCCAGCGTGTTGGACACCTGCCAGGCGAGCACCCGGCTGGAATACCAAACCATGATGACGGTCAGATACATAATCCCTTGGCCATCGGGACATCGCAGATATCACTCGCTCACACCTGATTGGGCCGATCAATGGTAAGGCCGTTGAGGAGATAGGGGGAGATCTTGTGTCCTCTCCCTGGTTGACTCGTGCGTGCGTTCGGAGACACGGCCCAGAGACCCATCTGCCGCATCAATCGGCGTACCCGCTTCCGATTGACCCGCACCCCTCGCTGCCGGAGTTCTTCGCCCAGGCGCCGGCTCCCTAGAACGGCCACTGTAGATAGAGTTCATCGAGCTGGCGCATCAGTATAAGATCTGCGGCTGACATTTCCCGGGCGCGAGCATAGACACTCGATCACGGCACCGCCAACAGTTGATACTGACAGCTCACGGGAATCCGTTGGTTGCCTTTGATCATGGCTTTGCGCTCGCTCATCGGCCGTGCCCAAGCGCGTTGGCTAAAAAATCTTTCTCCATTGTCAACTGATCAATCTTGGCATGAAGCTTCTACTGTATCTGTGCATGATCGGAGGCATCGGCCACGCCTGCCCCAAACACGGTTTCCGCCTTGGCGACCAGTTTCTGTTTCCAGTCCTGCATCTGATTGGGATGGACATCAAACTGCCCTGCTAATTCCGCGAGGGTCCGATCACCCTGGATAGCAGCCAGGGCCACTTTGTCCTTAAACGCGGGCGAGTGGTTTCGTCGGGGTCATTTGCTCATCTTCTGCTCCTTTCGTTGAAGGGAATATACCGCAGAAGATTCCACTTATTCATTCGAGAATTTCTGTCCAATGAATAGGGTCCATCTCTCTTCAACAGTTCCCTTTTGAAAGCTCCATCATTATGGTGGGTATCAAAGAGGGGTAAGCCTTGCTAGAATGCGTGCCTTATGAAAATATTTCAATCTGGGGACCGGGTTCATTTAATCGATAAGAAAGAACGGCCGTATGCCGTCACACTTAAAGCCGGAGAAATCTTTCAGCATAGTGGAGATCGGATTAGCCATGATGACATTATTGGAAAACCGGACGGGACAGTGGTCAAGTTTTCCAATGGAAAGTTAATGGTAGCCGTTCATCCAACGTTGGCGGAGTATACCCTGAAAATGCCTCGAGGAGCTCAGGTGATTTACCCCAAAGATTTGGCCGTCATACCGATGTGGGCGGATATTTATCCAGGAGCCAGGGTCTTTGAGGCTGGGGTGGGCTCTGGAGCATTAACGATGGCTCTTTTGCGTGCGGTGGGGGATCGTGGGTGTGTGGTGAGCTATGAAATGCGAGAGGATTTTGCGACTACGGCCACGAAAAACATTGAACGGTTCATGGGAAAGGTGCCAAACCATTTCCTTCAGATTCGTAATGCATACGAAGGTATCGAGATTGGGGAAGGGACGTCTTCCTGGATGTTTGATCGAATAGTGTTGGATCTTCCAGAGCCCTGGCGAGTCGTTCCGCATGCGGCACGCGCATTACGTCCCGGGGGCCTGTATTTGAGTTATGTCCCCACGGTGCCGCAGGTGATGCAAACGGTACAGGCATTGGAAAAGACCCAAGTTTTTACTATGGTTCAAAATTTTGAAACGTTGTTGCGAACATGGAATATTAAAGGTCGGAGTGTTCGACCGGATCACCGAATGGTTGCCCATTCCGGTTTTATTACCGTGGCCAGAAAGGTCGAAAATAATATTTGGAATTCTGAGCAATGCCACGCTATTGAATCTATGTCTCAGCAAGACGATCATGTCATCAAGGAGGATGAATATGGCGGTGATGGGTTAGATATTCCCTGAGCCCTTGCGGACCAACCAGCAGGAAATGATTACCATGGTGAGTCCCGTGAAAACGATCCTCATTGCCGATGATGAGGAAGATCTTAGGCTGCTGGTCCAGGTTACTCTCGAACACCCCTCGTATCGGATTCTCACTGCTATGGATGGTTGCTCGGCGATGGATGCCGTTTGCACCCACATTCCCGACCTATTGATTCTTGATTGGATGATGCCGGGTTTAAATGGGTGTGAGGTGGTAAGAAGGCTTCGCCTACACTCCGACACGGCTAGAGTTCCAATTGTCATGTTAACGGCGAGGGATGGGCTTGATGCATGTGAACAGATGGCTTCTCTTGATCTTGCGGGGTATTTGGTCAAGCCATTTAGCCCATTAGAGTTGATTCAAAAAGTTCGGGAGGTCCTTGCCTAATGAATGGGGATAAACCCAAGGAAGCCGGGATTCCTCCTTCATCCTTAATGACGGATTCAAAGGCCGAAGCTTCCCAAGGATCTGCCACAGGGAAACTCCAGGCGGCCCGCTCGCAACTCATGGCCTATGCCAAAGATCTCAAGCAGATGTTGGAGCAGGAAGGGAAGAAAACCCAACTGCTTAAAAATGCTCATGCTCAAATGCTTGCCTATGCCAGAGACCTTAAGCTCTCATTGGAGGCAGAGCAACAGAAAAACCGCGAATTGGAGCAGGCCTATGCCGACACTATTCTTCGCTTAGCTCGTGCGTCACGCTATAAAGATGAGGAAACAGGGGCACATATTGAGCGGTTAAGCCATTACTCGCAATCGCTTGCTTTGGCTATTGGCTGGGATCCGCCACGTGCTCGTTCTTTGTTCGCCGTTGCGCCGATGCATGATGTGGGCAAAATCGGGGTTCCAGATGCCGTTCTTGGAAAGCATGGCCCCTTGACGGAAGAGGAATGGCAATCGATTAAGCAGCATCCTCTTTTGGGAGCGAGTTTGTTGGATGGCTCGACGTCTCCCTTGCTAGAGATGGCTAAGGAAGTCGCGCTGACTCACCATGAACGTTGGGATGGAAGTGGATATCCTCGAGGTCTGAAGGGAGCACAGATTCCCATAACAGGACGAATTGTGATGCTATGTGACCTTTACGACGCCTTACGGAGTCGAAGGCCATACAAACCAGCGTTTACCCATCAGAAGACATGCGACATCATCTTAAATGGGAACGGTAGAACAAAGCCGACACATTTTGATCCACACCTTTTGGAAGCCTTTCGGGAGATGCATCAGGACTTTAATGGCATCTATTCCACCGTGGCGGAAATTTAACATTCTTTACCGTAGGCCGTTCCCGATTACTTGGGGTATTCGATAGGAAATCCCGCGTCGGTCCAGGCATTCATGCTTCCTTCTACATTATAGACATGCTGATAGCCTAACCCCATTAAAGTTTCAGCCGCAATATTGCTGCGGTGTCCAGATTGGCAGTACACCACGATGTGCTGATCCAGTTTCGCCTTGAGCTCTTGGTGGCGTTCTTGTATTTCCCGAAAATCAATATTGAAATCCGTTCCGGGAATATAGCCACTCATATGTTCGTCTGGACCCCGAACGTCGACGAGCACAAATCCTTTCTGTTTGGACTGGGGAGCCCTTTCAAGCCCTGCTTTGAGTTGCTGAACCGTTAAAAGATAGGGCTCAGCGGTAACGATGGCGAGGTTCCACCATCCTAGGAATAGAAGAGCGACTGCCAAGGAGAGAAAGAAACGTTTCATGGTTATCCTCCGTGGTGTTGGGAATAGCTTTCTTGCTTGAGAAAATTCAGGAAAATGGTGTTGTCCGTTTGGGAAAAAGGATTGCCCTGATATCCGGTAAGCGATTATTTTAAAATTGTAGGGTTGGTTAGAAGAGGCGGTCAAGTAGGTCCTCAAGAATAGGAGAGTGCGACCGAGGCTGTGAAGATGAAATGGTCATCATCGTTCAGTCTGAACTGGACGGTGTATGAAAAACAGGAGGCCAACCCGTTGAGGCCTTAAGAATTGAGTAAGACGTACGACCGTGGCGGAAAAATTTTTAAGGGTTTACTGGGTAGAGGGAGTAGCCTGTCTTAAATCTTCCAGAGTGAGTAGAGGGAGTAATTGAATGCCCATGTGGGCCAGATTGTTTTTTCCTTCATCTTCAGATCGGTCCACAACCACTAACCCATGCGTCACAATTAAGCCATGGGCGCGAGCTGCTTCAGCGGCCTTTATCAATGATCCGCCTGTAGTTAACACGTCGTCGACCACTAAAGCTGTTTCGCCGGAATGAATCGTGCCTTCAATTAATTTGCCTAATCCATGATCCTTAGGTTGTTTGCGCACAACGAACGTTCGCCACTCCCGCTGGGGATCGGCCCTATAGCCATAATCTGAAATACAGGTGGCCAGGGGAATTGCTCCGATTTCCAGCCCGCCAATGAGTGTGAATTCTAAGGATTTCAGCAGGTGATAGGCTAATTGAGCCACAAGGTGACGTGAGTGTGGATGAGCCAATACAATACGACAGTCAACATAATAAGGGCTGTTTTTCCCTGAGGCGAGCCGAAAGCCTTCTTGCTGGTTCCATTTGAAGGCTTCCAGCTGATGGAAAGCCTGAATAAGGGCATTTTTTGGCATAGGAAGTTTAGGAGAGTGTT
>JAGQKG010000029.1 GCA_020430245.1 Nitrospira sp. | reverse complement strand
TGCCTGCATTACCATCAACATCAAACTGCTGCAAAAAAAACTGCTGCAGCAATCAAGAAGGCCGGAGGAGAGAGTCACCTGTATCAAGCCGACATCGCCAACAGCTCACAAATTCGAGCCATTCTGAAGGAATTCATACAGTCCCATCATTCTCTGAAGGTCATGGTGTGGGCCGTGGGGGTGGGATCTTCGAAGCTGCTTCTCAAAACCTCCCCTGAGGACTGGCACCGAACCCTTCAGACAAATCTGACCGGGGCCTATACAGTGCTCAAAGCCATCGCCCCCATCTTTGAACAACAGAATGATGGGGCCGTCATTTTAGTAGGCTCTCTTTCCGCTGAACAAGGAGTAGCAGGACAGGCTGCTTATGCGGCTTCTAAGGCAGGACTGATGGGTTTAATGCACACAGTAGCAAAGGAATGGGGGGACTTCAATATTCGAGTGAATATGGTATTCCCAGGCTGGCACCTCTCGCCAATATCAGAACCCGCATGGCATACAGCGAAAAATCCCCGCAACCATACGCTCCACAGAACTCCTTCTCTAACATACGTTGCCACGTCTATCTATCACATGGCCTTGTCGCCTGATACGTCTGGACAAATATGGAATCTCGACAGCCGTGTTTGGTGATCCAATTCATTCTCCAGCCCCTCTGCAACCATGAGCACTCAATCGGACCAGCCCGCCATATTTATGACCGCGACCGACACCGGGGTCGGGAAAACTACTATTACCGCAGCTCTGGTTCTGGCATTGCAACAAAAAGGGTATCGAGTGGGTGTCATGAAGCCGGTTGAGACCGGCATCGATCCTCAACAGACAGAGACTTCCGACACAGGCCGTCTTCACAGTCTCCTCTCCTCTCCTCCTCCCTTGGCATTAATCTGCCTCTATGCCTTTCCTCAGCCCATTGCACCATCAGCCTGCGCGCGTGCGACGGGAACAACCATTGACCTGGCGCGAATTGCCAGGGCCTTTCATATCGTTAGGCAACAGCACTCCGTGTGTCTCGTGGAAGGGGCAGGAGGTTTATTTACTCCACTCTCCCCAACACACACCATTCGAGACCTGATCGTAACTCTGAAACTTCCCGCTCTTATAATCGGTCGGACGAGCCTTGGCAGCGTGAACCATCTGCTGCTGACTTTGGAAGCCTTGCACGGTGCCGGAATTAAGCCGTGTGGAATCGTCCTGAATGATCCCCTGCCCACCACTCAAACCGAGAGTTTCATTCAGCAGCGAACCTCCACGATTGCCCTGATTCAGGAATGGTCGAAAGTACCGGTATTTGGCCCTTTGGAGTTTCAAAAAACCGTGCAGAGGGATTGGCGAACGGGAGTGAAAAACCTCGCCAACCATACCGAAATTCAACGATTAGCTACGCATCTTATTGAAAATAAGCCATAAACTGCTCCAACACCCTTGGCCGATCGACGGCATTGAGGATGGCGGAAGCGGCCGCCACGCCATTGGCACCTGCGCCTTGGAGCGCCGGAACAGACCCGGGAACAATCCCACCAATGGCAATGATAGGAAGGGTTGTCAGATGTCGAACATCAGTCAGTCCTTGAATGCCAACGACCGGCTCGTGATTCGCTTTAGTCCTTGTCGAAAAAATAGGGCCAAACCCTAGATAATCCGCACCTTCTGCCGTAGCCAATCGTACCTGTTCAGAATTGTGTGTCGAAACCCCAATCATCATTTTCTGTCCAACGATTTTTCGCGCTAGAAGTGGAGGAAGGTCGTTCTGACCAAGATGAACACCATCAGCCTCGAGAGCTAACGCCAAATCACATCGATCATTCACAATAAAAGTCATATCCCTCTCTGCCGCCACATTTCGAATGGCAAGGCCCGCTTCATATGCCTGTTTCATCGATCCGGTTTTATTTCGATATTGCACGAGCTTTACCCCCGCTTCGCTAGCCTGTTGTAGGACCACCAGCAATGAACATCGAGAGGCCCAGCTATCATCAAGAATAAGATAGAATCGAGAAAAAATAGCTGAAGGAAAAATTCGCGGAGTAGGAACGACAATCATGGGGCCTGTAAAGCAACAAGCCGGTCCAAAAATCGAGTAGACACGGGACCCTTCTGAAAATCAGGATGATCAAGAATCCGTCGATGGAGAGGAATGCTGGTTTTAATTCCGTCAATCACAAATTCATCCAACCCGCGTCTGGTACGAGCCATGGCTTCATTTCGATCTCGCCCAAAAGCAATAAGCTTCGCAATCATCGAGTCATAATACGGATGGACAATACCGGTTGTATCCATGGCTGTATCGACGCGTATCCCTGGTCCACCAGGAGGACAAAACTTTGTGATGATACCGGGGCTAGGGGTAAATCGGTCCGGGCATTCGGCATTGATTCGGCATTCAATGGCATGCCCCGTCAATTGAATATCTTTTTGTCGATAGGACAGTTCCTCCCCAGCGGCAATTCGAATTTGCTCCTTAATCAGGTCGACTCCCGTTACCATTTCGGTGACTGGGTGCTCCACTTGAATACGTGTGTTGACTTCCATGAAATAAAACTTTCCACTCTGATCCATAAGAAACTCAACGGTTCCGGCGTTTCGATATTTCACGGATTTGATGGCTTCAACCGCCACCTGCCCCATTTTTCGTCGTAACGTATCGTCCAACGCTGGAGAGGGGGATTCCTCCAACACCTTTTGATATCGACGCTGTATGGAACAATCCCGTTCGTGAAAATGCACCACATGCCCATGGTTATCCGCCATAATCTGAAATTCAATGTGTCGTGGATCTTCAAAAAAACGTTCAAGATACACACCACCATGTCCAAACGCTGTTTGCGCTTCCAATTGAGCGGACTCGATCGCCTGGGTCAACTCTTCTTCATGCCAGACAACCCGCATTCCTCGCCCTCCGCCACCAGCTGATGCTTTCACAATAACCGGAAATCCAAGCTTTTTGGCCATAGCGACACAGGTTTTGGGATCGTCAATTTCACCATCGCTCCCTGGCAACACAGGGATTCCACGCTTCTTCATGTGGGCCCGGGCTTTTGATTTATCGCTGAGTAAGGCAATATGCTCGGAGGTAGGCCCAATAAAGGCAATCCCAATCGATTCGCAGACTTCCGCAAAATGCGCATTTTCAGCTAAAAACCCGTACCCTGGGTGAATCGCATCCACTCCGGTAATTTCTGCAGCACTCAATACATTTGGAATATTTCGATAACTCAGTCCCCCTTCGGCAGGTCCGACGCACACATGTTCATCGGCATAACGGACATGGAGTGATTGAGCATCAACGTCGGAATGAATCGCAACTGTGCGAATACCCAGCTCTCGACACGCACGATTCACCCGTAGGGCAATTTCTCCACGATTGGCAATAAGAATTTTTTTAAACACGTCGTATCCTTAAGATAAACAGACTCCAGGAAGCCATCCGAATCATCTTGGCAACTGATTCTCCTCTTCTCTTTCAAAACAAACCAGCACTCAAGATCCCGACAACGGATCAATTAAATAGAGTGGTTGGCCGAACTCAACAGGAGTTGTACTTTCCACCAGAATTTTCACGATTTTCCCATCAGATTCTGCCTCAATTTCATTCATCAGTTTCATGGCTTCGACAATGCAGAGCACCTGCCCTTTTTTGACGAGATCACCTTCTTCGACATAGGGATCGGTATCAGGAGAGGGGGAACGATAAAAGGTCCCCACAATGGGGGAGGTCACCGTCAAGAAATGTGCGGGCTCGGTGGGGAGAAGGGGAACAGGTCTCTCCAGGGGAGAACCAGCTTCCACAGCCTTTAAGACGTCTCCCTGGTGGGAAGAAACAGCCGGCACATGATCCCGTTTAATGCGTATCCGCACACCTTTTTTTTCAAATTCCAACTCGGTCAGGTGATACCGGTTCAACACTTCGACAAGATCTTCGATTTCTCTTCTGGATGAATCAGCCATAATCCCCTATTTCGTGTATATCTGGAGGACAGGAATCCCGGATTACCGAGCCCGTTCTACATACGTGCGCGTCCTCGTATCAATTTTAATAATTTCTCCGGATTCCAGATAGAGAGGTACTTTCACTGAGGCCCCGGTTTCGACAACGGCCAGCTTAGTCCCACCAGATGCCGTATCTCCTCGGATACCGGGATCGGTTTCCACGACTTTCAATTCCATAAACACGGGCAACTCTACCGCAATCGGCTCATCATGATATAATAAAATTTTGACAACGGTATTTTCCTTAAGCAAATCGACGTTTTCGCCCAATTGGGTTTTAAGATAGGTAAACTGCTCAAAACTACTAATATCCATAAACGCATATTCTTCTCCAGCGCTATAGAGAAATTGCATATCGCATTCCTCAAGATTGGGTTCGTCGAATTTTTCTCCAGAACGAAATGTCCGATCAATGACATTCCCCGTTTTATAGCCCTTCAGTTTTGTTCGAACAAATGCCCCGCCTTTACCGGGTTTTACATGTTGGAATTCCACAATATAATAGGGTTGCCCATCTAGCTCTAAGCGCGCCCCATTTCGAAAATCTGCAGTCGTAATCACGGCATCAAACTCCTCTTACAAAAAACGTGAACAGAAATGTTAATGGTGTGCTGGGATAGTCCGCTGAAGCGCATCAACCAACGCTCTCAGTCCAAGCAGATAACTTTGTGGTCCAAATCCAGAGATTTGCCCAAGCGAAACCGGAGCAAGATAAGATCGCCGACGAAAACTTTCCCGGCGATGGATATTCGATAAATGAACTTCGACCATAGGAATTCCCACGCCCACAACAGCATCTCGAAGAGCAATACTGGTATGGGTATACGCAGCAGGATTAAACACCAACCCCTCAAATTGTGTGGTTGCCTCCTGAATCCAAGTGACCAATTCCCCTTCTAGATTGGATTGCCGGCTTTCGACCGAGACACCTAAGTCCATTCCTAATTTTTTCAGTGACGCATTTACCTCTTCTAGGGTGATGGTTCCATAGATGGTCGGCTCACGAGTTCCAAGTAAATTCAGATTAGGCCCATGTAATACCAGGATATTCACTAGGAATTTTCCAAAAATTAGTTGGGTTGGCAAGGAATCAGAATATCTAGGGCACAGGCATCGTTGGACTGGTGGAGTCTAGGAAAGATAGAATCCGCGAAATTCTACCAGCGACGGACGAATGGGTCAACGGAATTTGACGTACTTCCTAGGTTAGGCCACCACCTGCACGATCCAGGAGAACCCGTCTCAGCTCAACCATTGCCCATGTGTCCCTGCCACAATATTCATGTAAGGCTTGGGCGATGTGGGCCCGCTCCATTAAGTCCGTTTCATGAAAAACCATTTTCTGATACATGACGGCAGCCACGGCCCCATTTTGGATCGTTAAATCATCGTAAGCCAAGGCAGGCACCAAAGCTGGCAAGACCGTTTTAATGGAGTAGGATCCGTGAAAGTCCGGATGATAATAATGGTCCTGAATGACCGAAAGGAGATCCCACAACCGGCGAACCACCTTCGATAGGACGGGCTTCAATTGAGGCAGAACCTCTCCTAACGAAAAAAGTAGAAATCGTTCATACTCCGAATAGACGCAAATGGTCCCGGCATCTCCCACGCTTTCTAACAGGCTCAAGGCCACTTCTTCCCGGGGGTCCCGGCCATCTGTGCACAGATAATGATGATGGACAACTGTGCCATCAGAATATTCAATATGATTGGACCACTGAAAGGGAATCGGCCGATACGGACGAGTATGGGCAAAGGCCGGAATCGCTGGCATAAAAGTCTCAAAATCTAAATGATGAACCGGAAACTTGACCGATTGCAGACGAGGCCGAAGCAGAGGTGAGATCCATTCCACATTATCCTTCACTCGTTGCTGAGTTGCAGACAACTGAATATGGTCGGGAATCTCATCAATGGTTTCAATCCCCTCCTCCAGAAGGAGTGCTTGCAATTTCGAACTGCCAGGGAGGTGAAACAACCAACGTCGAGACTTCTCTTTTGTACAATGGCTCCAGAAGGGACATTCATACGGCTGATGGCAATGACTATCAGGGACAATGACAGGTGGCATCGCCTGTTCCAATGTCATCCACATATCTTCAAGCTGTGCCTGAATCAATGACCGACGCGCGGTCACTTCCTCAGTCTTATTTTCTAAAACAAACATTTCTTCTAAATTCAGGTCTCCGCCAGGAAATGAATACTGAGTATTCAGATGCATCAAAAAACACCCGCTGATTTCAATGCCGGCTCCCTCCAGGACGGCAGCTTGGATGGCCAGATCGTCAAGATGCGTGGCTTTCACCTTCGATGTCGCCTTCACCTCAATCAGCCGCCAGCGCGTGGCATCAATTCGCTCTAAGATGTCAACACGGACCAAAATGCCCTCCCAGACAAATGCCCCTTCAAATAGGGAAGGGATGCCTACATCCTTCACGAGCTCACTGGTGCGAAGGAGGGCTGTAGGAATTTGACGGTGGGTTTCCTCAATCAAAACACCTTGAGGGAAACATTGGCGGGCAACGACTCCAACATCGGTACCCATATCCATGATAGCCCGGCGATCTGGGGTCGGCGGCGTGGCTAATTCCGGCGAATGGATCTCCAAATACAACCGCTTGGCACATTGCAAGCCCGCCAGAAAGCGGCTTTTGGATAAACGATGCGTTGAAACAGATCGGTTCAATTTTTTGGTCCAGGAACCAGGGGCACAGAATGGATTGGATTCATAGAATTATGACAACCCATCAGAATGGAGAGAAATATCCATTTTTTTTAACCTCATTATAAACTTTAGCCCTCATTCAGGATTCAAGGGCCATAAATGAGAGCCTCATGCAGAATTTTTCCCCATGCAACAAGCCCGCTACTCCAAATCCCCCAGTAACATTTCATTTCGAACAGATTGTATTTATCCCCATGTCCTGTGGAAAGGCACCCTTAATTAAACCTTTATTTACAATACCTCTCAAGTAGTCCATGGCTATTGAATACATCACATCAACGTATAACCGTTTGTTTTATATCATAATTTCCATTCTCATCACCACAAATTTGGTATGAATTAACATACAAATACATGTTCAATTCATCGCGTTTTAAAAATCCAGACGACCTCCTATCTACAGAAGTTGTGGAAAATTCCTGGACAACTCCGTTTATTACCTAATCAAACATGCCCTGTACGCGCATCTCAGCAAAACGCCTCAACAGCAGGCACTTTTCTCATGAACCTCCGCACATCTTCATCGAAACCTTCAAGTAAAATTCCACCACGTATTACAATAATCGCATTCCAACCGTATCGGCGAATTGTTGACCCTTTTGCGTTAATTGCACACCTGTGTCCGTCTGAAAAAGATAATCTTCTTTCACCAATGTTGTAAAAGATGTTGCCCATATTTCGTCTTGAGATGCCTTGTGAACCCAATCAATTGGGACACCCTCAAGAAGACGCAACCCGAACACGATTCGTTCTTTATCTTGCTGAGCCCGCGACAACAGTTCTCGTTTGACAACAGGCAACTGCCCAGCCTCCAGGCACTTCGAATAATGTTCGACACTGGACACATTGCCATATCGGCTTTCTGAGACATATGATTGGGCACTCGGGCCTAAGCCCAAATATTCCAATCCCCTCCAATACCGAAGATTATGTTGACAGGCGAATCCGGACTTCGCCCAATTGGAAAGTTCATATCGAGACAACCGCCGCAGCTTCAGTTGAGTTTCAGCCTGCTGCTGGAAACACACCTCATGATCCGGGTCCATTACCTCAAATAGGCCGCGCCGAAATTCCGAATAAAATCGAGTCCCTTTTTCAAGGGAAAGCGCATACAAGGACAAATGAGAGGGATCTAGTTCCAGAGCATGAGTCAAAGTCATTTCCCATGACTGTACTGTTTGATTCGGAATCCCGTAGATGAAGTCAAGATTGATATTGGAGAATCCGGCCTGTTTCGCTATCTGTACGCTGGACATAGCTTCCGCCCTGGTCCCTGAAAGTCCCAACATCGTCCGTTCCTGCGGATCAAAGGATTGGATTCCGATACTCAAACGAGTCACGCCTGCTTGCCGAAGGAAATCGGCATACTTATCCGTGAGAGATTCCGGCGTCGCTTCGACGGTAATCTCACATTGTTGCGAGAGTGAAAACCCCGACCTGATACTGGAAAGGATTGCTACCAACTGTTCAGGGGGTAAGACTGTGGGAGTCCCTCCTCCGACATACACCGTAGAGATGGTTCGCTCACGCATTCCGGGTTGGTTCGCATACAGCGCGATTTCTCGTTCAATAGCCTGTAAAAACTGTTCCACCCGTTGCCGGTCATGAAGAACCAGATAAAAGGCACAAAAATGACAACGTTTCACACAAAAAGGAATGTGGAGGTAAAGACCAAGGTCGGCCATACCCTCATCCTTCGCTCCTAAGCGTTCCCTTTTCTGTTTTGTGACACTCATCTCATCTTGCACTCCATCTACCGTTCAACTCAATCCACGCGGGAACCATCCCCTTGAACATCAAGGGGAAAGAAATAAATGGGGAAAGCGAGATCCGAACTGGAAAAATGAAGCGGCCTATATGGCAATCGGGAACCAACACCCTATTTTCCTTCATGATGGCGTTCGCGATAGACAGGACACATCCCTTTGCACTGAAGAAGCCCGGTGACCTCCGCAACCATTTTTCGATTGCCACAGACATACACCGCCAGATGATCCACATGGGAAAACTCTTGAAGCAGGTGTGTCACACGGCCTCTTTTTCCCCTCCAATGATGAGCAGGTTGAGACAGGGTCAGGATAAAGGAGAAATTTTTATAGCAATCGGCCCATTTTTGCAACTCGTCCAAATAGTAGATATCCGACTCACTACGAAGTCCCCACAGCAAGGTCATGGACTGAGAACAAGATTGCTCAAAGAGACTGGACAGCATAGACCATAAGGGCGCAATGCCGGTTCCCGTACCAATAAATAACAGATCCCGTTCGGAATCCTCATGGAGGTGAAATGAACCAAAAGGACCGGAACACTCAAGTTCCTCTCCTACCAAATGCTCCAACGCAAACGTCGCACCTTTGCCCTTTTCTCCGGCATTAAAGAGTAGTACGAGCTGATGAGAAGAACTGGGAAGTGAAACCAGCGAATAATACCTCAGAAACGAAAGGCCGGACGCTGCATCAGGGATGGTCAGGGCAATCGACTGGCCTGGGAGAAACACGAATCTCGGTATATCCACTAATGCCAACGTCAATTCTCGAACATCTTGAGTTAGTTGACGGACGCAGAGAACCTTTGCCCGGAAATGTCGGGGGGTCATGACGAGGAATGTAGAAAATCTTGCTTGATCTGGCAAGAGTTGTTGACTGAGCTTTCTGACATT
The DNA here is from genome assembly GCA_020430245.1 of Nitrospira sp. Lineage (GTDB taxonomy): Bacteria > Nitrospirota > Nitrospiria > Nitrospirales > UBA8639 > Nitrospira_E. The sequence continues at coordinate 17,045 of JAGQKG010000029.1, read as the reverse complement.
TTCATGGGCTTCTATGGATATCTGCAGGTAATGAGCTACGCTGAAGATCAACAGATGGCAGCTACCAACAAAACATGGAGATGCGCCTAACAGTCAGTTCGACTCATGATAAAGGATGTCCAAGACTAAGGATGAACAACACTTACAAATGAAAGTAGTGAGAATATATGAAATCTTCATATTTTAACAGAACCCGCAAGATCCAACAAAAAGGCATAGATCATTGCAGTCTCCTCATAACGCTTAAAACGGCCTGAGGCTCCACTATGCCCTGCATCCATATTGGTCCAGAGCAGAAGACGTTGAGAACCCATCTTCAGTGCACGCAATTTTGCCACCCATTTCGTCGGTTCCCAAAATTGCACTTGGGAATCGTGTAAGCCTGATGTCACCAAAAGATGAGGATAGGATCGTGGCTGGAGATTATCGTAAGGCGAATAGGAGAGCATATATTCATAAAACTGTTGCTGATTAGGATCACCCCATTCATCATACTCCCCGGTAGTGAGTGGGATATTAGGATCTAACATCGTGGTCACCACATCCACAAAAGGGACTTGGGCCACCACCCCGTGAAACAAATCCGGACGCATATTCATAATCGCACCCATTAACAAGCCGCCAGCGCTTCCACCGAGAGCGAATAATTTATGAGGAGCGCCATACCCTTGCCCAATAAGAAATTCGGCACAGGCAATAAAATCCGTGAAAGTATTTTTTTTATATAACAACTTGCCGTTTTCATACCATTGTCTTCCCAATTCCTCCCCACCACGAACATGGGCTAAGGCATAGACAAACCCACGGTCCAGCAAACTAAGACGGGGGGAGCTAAAACTTGCATCCATGCTAACCCCATAGGAACCATACCCATACAGCAAAAGGGGATGTGTGCCATTCCGAGCAAATCCCTTTCGGTAGACCAGAGAAATCGGAATGGAGACACCATCTGGTGCCAGAGCAAAAAGGCGCTCGGTCTGATAGTGGCTGACGTGAAAATTTCCAAGGACCGGCTCTTGTTTCAGAAGAGTTTTCTCTCGTGATTCCATATGATAATCATAGATCGTCATGGGCGTAGTCATTGAGGTGTACCCAAACCGAAGATACGGCGTATCGGCTTCAAAATTATCCCCCAAAGTTGCCAGGTATGCCGGCTCTCCAAAATCCAGTTCATGTTCAGACCCATCCGTGGTCCCAAGCATTCGAAGGTGGATGAGCCCCTGTTTTCGTTCTTCTAGCACCAGGAAATTCGAAAACAGCTCGAATCCTTCCAAAAATACGTCTACGCGGTGCGGAATAATTTCTTGCCACTGTGAGATTTCCGTCTTTTTGGTTTCAGTCCGCATCAAACGAAAATTTTTGGCTTCATTATTGGTTCGAATAAAGAAATAATCGCCAAGATGATCCACATCGTATTCATGCCCTCGTTTCCGTGCCTGGAATATTTGAAAATCTCTTTCCGGATAGTCCGCATTCACATAACGGTATTCACTCGTGATGGATTGATGTGATCCAATCATCAGATACCGTTTGGATTTTGTTTTTTCGATAGAAACCGAGAAGGTCTCATCCGTTTCCTCATAGACCAACGTATCTAGTTGAGGATTGGTCCCCAACCGATGACGAAAGATCTGGTTTGAGCGCAGCGTTTCAGGGTCCTGTCTGGAATAAAAGAGTGTACGATTGTCGTTTCCCCATTCCATATTTCCCGTCACCAAAGTAATATATTCATCAATCGTCTCGCCCGTTATCAGATTTTTAAAGCCAATGGTATAAATACGCCGACCTTGGGTATCAATGGCATAGGCCAGAATATCTTGGCCAGAACTTACCGTCCAATTCCCCAATGAAAAATAATCATGCCCTCGAGCCAATTCGTTACCATCGACCATGATGAATTCGGGATTCGTTAGGGATTTCTGTTTCCGGCAGTAGAGGGCATATTCCTTTCCTTCTTCATATCGAGTGTAATACCAAAAATCTCCCAGCCGAAACGGAACGGATAAATCTGTTGGTTGAATGCGGGCACGAATCTCATCAAAGAGAGTCTGCTCCAAATCCCTAGTGTGGCTCCTCAACGTGGTGGCATACTCATTTTCAGCCTGCAAATAGGCCAAGACTTCAGGGTCCTCTCGATCTTTGAGCCAATAATATTCGTCGGTTCTAACATGACCGTGACATTCTAGTCGGTGCGGGACCCGTTTAGCACAGGGTGGAGTGGTATTCAAAGATCTAGGATCAGAGGATCGGGTCGTCATAAATTCCCCCTATCGTCAAAATTTCCATATCGTTACGTTTCGTCAAAATTTTTGGGAGTTTGCCGCACTCGCTTTACGCGAGTACGAAGTTTCTTTTCTAGCAAACGTTTCTCACGCACTCGATGGGGCACTCGGGTCGGAACCCGTGTTTTTATAGGGCGCAAGGCGTCCTGCAGAATTTTCACAAATCTGTCCAACAAATCAGCCCGATTGGCCGACTGGATGCGATGTCGTTGAGCCTGCAGCCTCAGGATCCCTTCTTGATTCATCCGTTGTCCAACCATTTCGACAATTCTTCGTTTTTGATAGGGACTCAGAACGGAAGTACGCTTGACATCAAACTCTAAAATAACCCGACTATTCACCTTATTGACATGCTGCCCACCAGGACCTGCGCTTCGAGCAGCCGAAAACCGCACCTCAGAATCAGGGATAAAAAGATGAGGAGTGATCACAATTGGCATGCTGGTATCCGGTCAAAAACGAGACGGTCTTCTTCCCTTGTGCCTACTCAGGGAACATTCCTAAAACACCGCCCCCTGATGCCGATCGCTAATCCTAACGGTCGCAGTCTTCACTAATCTGAGTAACTCCCCCGGAAGATGCCAAACTTCAAATACTCTGCAGAATCAAAAAGGGAAACCCACGCTCGCAAAAAGAAAGGCAGGAACCTTAAAATTCCTGCCTTTCTAAATCCTTCACTTTTCAAGCCTCTATGTCAATCAGCTAGCATGGGACTGTATCCTGTACAATTTGAACTTCGCAACCATAACAGGTCACTGAATTTCCGCCAGCATCGCCTTGACATGGGACTCTTTAAGTTTTTTCAATGCCACAACCTCGATTTGACGAATCCGCTCACGAGTCACGGACATTAACCGCCCCACCTGCTCGAGAGTCCAAGCTTCATCCACCCCAATACCAAAGCGTAAACGAATGACTTGTTGCTCGCGAACTGTCAAAACCTGGAAAATCTGATTCAACCACTGTGCATTTGATTTACGGGACACTTCTTCGTCCGGAGATTGGCACGCCAGATCAGGAATTAATTCGCCTAATTCAGTTTCTCCATCAACGGAAGGAGCATCTAAGGATATCGGTTCCTGAAACGCTTCAATCGTTTCTTTCACCCTATCGCCGCTCATCTCCAGATGTTGTCCAATTTCTTCAAATGTGGGCTCTCGATCAAATTGCTGCGCGAGGCGCTGCGCCGTTTTGGCGATTTTTGTGGATGCTTCATTCGTATGCACCGGAACACGAATGGTCCGGCTTTGATCGGCAACCGCTCGCGAAATACCTTGGCGAATCCACCACGTGGCATACGTACTGAATTTAAACCCACGGGTGTAATCAAAACGTTCTGCCGCTTTCATCAGGCCAATATTCCCTTCCTGCACAAGGTCCAGAAAATTCATCCCTCGCCCTAAATATCGCTTTGCCACATCTACTACCAGACGAAGATTCCGTTGCACCAAGGCATCTTTTGGTTCTTCGATGTCTACCCGAACTTCATCAATCGAACGACGGATTTCTCCAAACCGCAGACCGAGCTTTCGGCCTACCTTTCCAGACACGGCTAAGAAAGACTCGATGTGAGACAGACACTCCACGATGCTTTCCACCACAGGGACCGAATACCCATTAAGCTCTTTGAATTTCCTCAATTCCTCTTGAAACACCTTAAGCTCAGACTGTTCAACCAGCCCTTTGGTGAGATCAAGAGCCTGCTGTAACAATGAACGAAGATCAGCTGTCCCCTGATACAGTTGGGTGGCCAGCGCTAATTCTTCCTGAGCATTCAGAAGAGGGCGCGAACGAAACCCACGAAAATACATGGACTCTAAATTTACCGATCCTGACTCAGCAATGGATTTGGCACTCTCCTCATGATCCATATCCAAACCCACCTGCCTCGAGGAATTTCGATAACTTATAGAAGCCCGCTTCTTAGATCGGGGCTTGTATAAAGACGGTCTAGAATTTTTCTGCGTTTCGCTGAATTGTGAAGCCGCTTGAAGTGTGATCATGAATTCCCCCTCCGAACATTAAAGGGTTAGTAGCAACTAAGCTTGGCCGATACATCAATTGTTTGTGCAGACCGACAAGGATGCGAAAGGCCCCAGACCTTGCCATTCAATTCAACTTTTAAACCAAATTCTGGAACCAGAAATTTCCTTTTTGTAAATCCCGGCCATGAATCTTCTCCCCTATGATTTACTCAATACAGGGATATATGTACCACCCAGAGATGAAAGGAAAATTAGGGGAAAATTAAAAATTTTTAATAGAGCGAGCAGTGTCTGTGTTTTACACTTTCGCTGTGGAGGGAGCCAAAGGCAAGAAAACTGTAAAGCAGGAACCACCACGAAGAACACTTTGGACCTCAATAGTCCCATGGTGAACTTCTACAATCCACTTACAAATCGCCAAACCCAGTCCTGTCCCTTTTGCTGCATGAGCCCGCGCTTCATCCGTCCGGTAAAATCGATCAAAAATTCTGCCATGATCCTCAGGCGCCAGGCCAATACCGTGGTCTCGAACCACCAACTTTCCTTTGTTTCCGGCTACAAGCAAAGAGAGCTCCACTGTTTGTCCCTCTTGGGAATATTTCACAGCATTATCGACCAGATTTAAGAGTAATTCCCGCAATCGCAGATCGTCTCCCTGGACAACGACGGGCTCAATGGCTTCGAGCAACGTGTGGATATTCCGTTCTTGCCCCAACACCAAAGCCTGCTGTTGAATTTCTCGCACTAAATCATCCAATTGAACTGGAAACATCTTGAGCTTAATTTCTCCCAGATCGGCTCGTGATAAAAACAAAAGCTCATCCACAATCCGGCTCATGCGGTCGATCTCCTCCAAATTACTCTCCAGCACCACTCGATAATCTTCCGCTTGTCGCGGTCGCCGTAACGCCAGTTCCGTTTCCCCTTTTGTAATGGTTAAGGGTGTTCGAAGTTCATGTGACGCATCCGCACTAAACTGCCGGATTTGCCGGAACGATACTTCCAAACGTCCGATCATATCATTAAAGGTCGAAGCTAATTGTCCAATTTCATCGTTGGAATGAGGAGTTTGAATACGTTGGGTCCAATCTCCGGCCGCGATACGTTGAGCCGCTTGTGTTATGGCATGAACCGGACGCAACGCTCGTCCTGCCAGAAACCACCCTCCGACCAATGACACAAGCAAGGCCAAAGGAGACGCGATGTAGAGACCGGCTAAAAGCCGATGGAGCATTCGTTCTGTAGGATAAAGGGATGTCCCAACGCGTAAAATATTCACCAATTGATCATCTTGACGAATAGGGACCGACAGCAATCGCAGTGGAACCCCTTTTTCAAATTGGACGGATTCAAACGTTGATTTTCCATCAAGGGAGGCACGGAACGACGTCTGACTCAATGGAATCTCTCGGCTTTGAATATTAGCCGACTGAATCGTCACTTGCCCCGCCGGACCAAAAATTTGAAAAAACTTATCTAAAAGCGCAATTTCAGGAAAGTCCTGAGATAAATCTTCAAAAATCAAGAATGGGCCAAACCGGTGTTCTCCCAATGTTCGAATCGCCACAGCGGCAGCCTCATCTAACGACGCGTCCACCTGTTCCCGAAGCGCGCGAGACATAACTAAATATAATGCCACAGCAAAAAGAACCAGAATCAGGGCCAACGCGGATCCATACCACAAAGTTAATCGAACTCGAATCGAGGTCGTTTTCACCCGTCCGACCTCATCATATACCCGCTTCCCCTGACCGTTTGAATCAAACTTCGTTCTCGTCCTTTATCAATTTTGTTTCGTAAGTAGCTAATATAGACATCAATCACGTTAGTAAACGTATCAAAATCCAGGTCCCACACATGTTCCGTAATCATGGACCGCGTTAACACCCTCCCCGCATTTCGCATTAAATACTCTAAGAGTGCATATTCTTTAGTCGTGAATTCAAGCCGTTGGCCAGCACGAGTCACCTCTCGTGTGACAGGATTTAATATCACATCATCTACCTGAAGAATTCCGGTTGGTGCTCCCCCAGCTCGACGGAGAAGCGCTCGAGCTCTAGCGAGCAATTCTTCAATCGCAAAAGGTTTCGTTAAATAGTCATCAGCCCCCGCATCTAGCCCCTTGACCCGTTGGTCCACTTCTGAACGTGCCGTTAATATAAGCACTGGAGCTTTAACCCCTGCAGCCCGAGCACGTTTAAGCACTTCTACGCCAGGCAATCCCGGTAACATTAAATCCAAAACAATCAAGTCATAATTTACGGCTTGAGCCCAATCCAACCCTCCTGGTCCATCAGCACACACATCGACGGCATAACTTTCTTCCTCCAGGGCACGCCGGATAAAGGAAGCCACCTTTGGTTCATCTTCCACGACTAAAATTCGCATCTTAGAAAAACCATACCATCTTCAGACCTGGGCGGAGAAGGGAAACACAAAATGAGTGAATAGGGAATATATGAAAAGAGGCATCCAAGAACATCCTTTCCACAATGTCACAATAGCATGGCAAAAAGAAGGCCCCGTCATATACAACATGACGGGGCCTTATCTATTCAGAGTAGATACCCACGGGCTTACGCCGCGTGGCACTCAAAGTCTAACTCGAGCTGGATCTGTCCTGTGGCTACCTGTTCTTGATGCTCTACGTACCGCCCGATCACCGCCTCATTCAATTCACCAGTCGAAGAGAAGAAGCCGGGAGACCACCACCCCGCTCCCCCCTCTGTCCGCTTCAGCCCGGGATACCGGAGCCGAAGTGGCCGACTTACACTCCCTTTCATCTTGCCCACAAAACTCGAACCCACATCGTTCGGAGGAAGCACCAGTCCGACAGGTATGTGATCAACTTACACATGCCATTGTTGGACCTCCACATCGGGGTGATAGTGCTGGACCTGCGATATCTGCTCTGGCACAACCATCTTGATCGTCCCCTGCAAAAACCGTCGACGGTATTGGGGGAGTCTCACCTCATGGTATTGGTGCGGACAGGCCCCATGAGCCCTGAGACGGACGTTCATGCGCGAGTATCATCACAACCCCCTCATGGGGCAAGGAGTCCCCCCGCTGCCAGCGGGGAGCGCCTTCACCCACGGGCTCACGCCCCGTGGTCCTCGGCGCTAGCTTTGATAGACTCAGATTAGAGATGGTCCACCAAACTCCGAAGCTTGTGACTGCAACTTGGGTGACGCAGCTTCTTAAGAGCTTTGGCCTCAATCTGGCGAATCCGCTCACGAGTCACGTCAAAATCCTGGCCAATTTCTTCCAATGTATGATCGGTACTATCACCGATCCCAAACCGCTTTCGGATCACCGTCTCTTCGCGAGGAGTTAGCACGCCCAACGCATTAGCAATCTGACGTTGCAAATCATACCGGTTTGCAGCATCCATGGGAGAGACTGCATTTTTATCTTCAATCAAGTCCCCTAACTGGCTATCTTCTTTTTCACCGATCGGCGTTTCCAGGGAAATAGTTCCCTTAGAAATATCCAACATCATGCGGACTTTTTCAGGAGTTAAGCCCATCCGTTCGGCAATTTCTTCGGGGATAGGTTCACGCCCTAATTGTTGCACCAACTGCCTTGCCGTCCGTGCTAATTTAGTATTGGCCTCAATCATATGGACCGGAATACGAATAGTACGAGCCTGATCAGCAATAGCACGCGTTACACCCTGTCGAATCCACCACGTTGCATAGGTACTAAATTTATAACCACGCTGATACTCAAACTTATCGACAGCCCGCATTAATCCAATATTGCCTTCTTGGATCAAATCGATAAACTGCAACCCTCGATTCGTATATTTTCTGGCAATACTGACAACCAATCGCAAATTGGCCTCAATCAGTTGGGCTTTCCCTCGTTTCACCTTTTCCTCAGCAGTCTCTAAAATATTCAGGGCAGCCAAAAATTCTTCTATCGGCATACCCAACACCTCGTCTTGGAGGCGCAGAAGGGTTGCTTTCCCCTCTTCAATTTCTTGTTTTAGTTTTTCGATTTCTTCCGGAGTCAATTGCTGTTTGCGCCTCAGGGAACTCCCTTTTGTAGTCGTGCGCAATTTTTTCCCAATCACCTGAATACCGTCCTGCCCAGCTAGCCCAAGCCTTTTAGTATGACGGGCAGTCATCATTTCAATTGATCGAATTTCCTGACCAATATCTTTAACACGCCTTAACATTTGATCTTTAACACGCTGATGCAGGTTAAGAGCTTCAATTTGATCCACAAATTGATCAGCCAAGCCAAGCCGGCGCTTCTCAAGTTGCGCCTTCGAATTTTTCGTCGTTTGCCCTTCTCGATTTTGAGTGTAAAGGGAAAGCAACCCACGCCCCAGCTTTCGAACCGTTGTTAAACTCTCTAGAGTTCGGAATCGAAGCTCTTCATCCTCCTGGTCACTGGCTATGGTCTCCTCGTCAACATCCTCTTCATCCAATGTTTCCTGTAGGAGCACGATATCTCGAACACGGATCTCCTCAAGTTTTAATTGATCGTGGAGTGACTCCAGATAGTGAATATTTAGGGGCATGCCATAGACAGCACATGCCAACTCACGCTTGCCTTCTTCGATGTGCTTCGCCAGTTCTATTTCGCCCTCACGGGTTAGCAAGGGCACCCGTCCCATTTCTTTTAAATACAACCGGACCGGATCATCGATACGGGTAGGTTCACCTGGTGTCAAATCAATATCCAAGGAAGAATCCGCTTCCTCCTCTGAATCATCTGAATCCTCTTGACCCGCGTTCTTTTTTAAAGCCGCCAACTGCGAGGCTGTCCGCTTCGAAGGATCGATAACCTGAAGATTGACTTCGTGCAATTCGCTTAAAATAGTATGTAATTGATCCGAGGTAATCTGATCGGCAGGAAGAAAATGCGTTAAGTCTTTTATGGTCACATGCCCTTTGGGCCTGCCAATCTCAATTAATCGCTGAATCACCTCCGGCAATGACGCTGTCTTCCCCATTAACATAGCTCCTTGAATATTATTAGCTTAACCCAAATCATACCACTTTTCGGATTGAACCCATGAGCATTCATCAAACCAGATTGAAATCATAATTGTTTACAATCTGTCATACAGACATCAGAGAGGAATTCCCGTTTAGTAGTAAGTACGTCAATTTCCCTCTTAGACGAAATCAGGAAAAAGACCTAATTATTTAAATAAATCGAAGGTATAAATACAAGGCGCAATTTGATAACATTGTATAGAATTTTTAACTGTAAAGTAAAGTTAAATTTCCTAATTCAACAATAAATCAGCCTAAGATAAAACATCTATCATCTTTGTTGAAAATTCCTTGAAAGCTTCTGATCTCGGTTCACGATTAACCGCTTGTTTTAACTACAATATTTTATCGTTCTTATCCGTTTAAGAGGTTAAGAAATGTATGGGATTTTCTCTCAAAATAGTCTAAACATACAGAAACTATCAAGAAAATACTGCTATTTCCGACAAGATAACCTAGGACCGCCTTCTCGACTCTAAAAAATCCCTGGAAACAGGAACCAGCTGGAACAGGGAGAAAGCCGCAATCATGATTTCACTGTTATTGGTAGAAGACGACCCAAAAGAGGCTTTGGTTATTAAAAATATGCTGAAGGAAGGGCTCCAAAACCAATTTACCTTGGAATATAGCCGCTCTCTCAGCCAGGCTCTCGACCTCATTAAACAAAACCCATTCCATGGCATTATTCTGGACTCACATCTTCCTGACGGTAAATCCTTTGAATCCATATCGCAATTCCTCCAGTTTTGCCCTGATGCCCCGATTCTGATTTTGAGCGGCGTTGAGGAAGAGGACCAGGCGATTCAAGCTGTGAAAAGTGGAGCCCAGGACTATTTAATCAAAGGCCAAACGAGTAGTTCGACCCTGTGCAGGGCCATTCGCTACGCCATGGAACGCCAAAGGGCCACCCAACGCATTACCCAATTGGCTCATTACGACCACCTAACAGGACTCGCAAACCGAGGTCTTTTTTATGAACGGTTAAATTGTGCCGTGGCTCGCTGTCATCGGAATGACACGGCAATTGCTCTAATGTTTTTGGACTTGGACCATTTCAAAGACATCAACGACACCCTCGGCCATGAATGTGGGGATTCCTTACTCAAAACCGTGGCCGCACGGATTAAAAAATGCATCAGAGAAATTGACACAGGGGTACGATTAGGAGGAGATGAATTTGCTGTCCTTCTGGAACAAATTGTGTCGATAGAAGATGTGGCCTCTGTTGCACAACGCATTCTTCACTTATTGGCTCAGCCCGTCATCATCAAGCAGCACCAACTGCATGTGACCGGAAGCCTCGGAATTACCATCTACCCTTGGGATAGTGCCAATCCCCAGGAACTCTTGTCTCATGCCGATGCCGCGATGTATCGAGCCAAAGCACAAGGGGGTAATACCCACCAATTTTACACCGCCGGCATGAAAACAGCTGGGCTCGATGGCTCCACGCTTGAAATGGAACTCAGTCGAGCTTTGGCCAAAGAAGAATTTCTCCTCCATTACCAACCACAAATGAATCTTTGCACCAAGCAAGTCATTGGCATGGAAGCCTTATTGCGCTGGCATCACCCCTACCAAGGACTCATTGGTCCGAATCATTTCATTCCTCAAGCCGAGGAAAATGGCATGATCATTCCCATCGGGGAGTGGGTATTACGTACAGCCAGCAGGCAATCCAAATACTGGGAAAAGCAGGGATTTTCTGCTCCCCATGTTGCCGTAAACCTCTCAGCCCGACAAATTCATCAGAGGAATCTCCCAGCTCTCATAGAAGATATCCTCCAACTTTCACATCTGGATCCGGAAAATCTCAAACTGGAACTGACCGAGACGTTTCTGATTCATGAAACAGAAGAAACCATCCAGACCCTCCGCGAAATCAAGGCGATGGGCATCCATCTATACATTGATGATTTTGGGGCGGGTTATGCTTCGCTTCGATACCTGAAGTCTTTCCCCATAGATGGCATCAAACTCGACCAAAGCCTCATTCAAAATCTACCACACAGTTCTAACGATGCTGCTATCGTCATGGCCGTCATTTCTTTAGCCAAAGCCTTGGGGCTACAAGTCATTGCCGAAGGAGTGGAATCAGAAGAACAAGCGGATTTTCTGGAAGAACACGGATGCGATGCGATGCAAGGATATTTGATTGCCCCGCCACTCCCAGCCAATGAAAGCATCCAGCACATGGTGCACATGTCTTAAGGACAGTTGACTCACACCTTTCCACTCATTTCATTCATTTAGCATAAGCTTCAGTCATCTTGACTCTGAATTTCTTCTTCACACTGGCTGTTAGAATGATTCTTGGGCTTCCTTTACAAGCCCATTCTCCCATCCACCAATTTTCATAAAATTTTACGGAATACATGCTTGTCTCGAGAATGAGACCCAGTTATATTGAATTCAGTTCATTCGCTCTCTTGGTTTTATAAAATTTTTCTTACCAGCCATGATCGAAGGCCTCTCTGACAAGAGGCGTCTTGATTCTCTAATACTCATGACACCTAAGGAAACTTCCTTTGACTCTTACTCAGATTTCAATATTCAAATGCTTTATTACCCGTGAAGAACGACTTCATTTTGTCCTTCAAGAAACGGACGAAGGCATTTCGGATTGGCCAGATACCAAACAAGATCGAGAATGGTAGCCTCCCAAATTCTATTCTCTTTTAGGATATACGCCGGTGGAAGGCTTCCCATCCCTCTCTCAATTTAAGGGCCTACTGTACCCAGATGACCGGGCTTATACCAACCAATGCCTTAGAAGCACGCCGCAAGGCCCACATACCATTCGATATAGAATTTTGCCTTCAGCCCAAATCGTGGGAGTATCGTCGGTTTTGGGTTAAAGGGAAAACAGCACAATCGGACCCTAAGGAGTTAAATCGGAAGGTGGGCTCACTCAATTGACGATTTCACCCAACGGGAAAAGGTTGAAGAGTCCCTGACCAATCCGAACAGCATAGTGGCCTTAAATTTCGAGGGAGACGGAATCATCAACCAGACCAATAATTCCCAAAACTTTCTTACCATCAGGCAATTCAACATCGGAAAGATTGCAGCAGAAAAGAAACCTTATGAAACAAATAATGTAATTGAAGGCCCTCCATGAAACTGAACATAAATGGGATACTCAAGAGGATTTGGGCGTCTCTGCTGGACATCCCCTACTCAAGGCTCAGAACCTGGTAGGGGTCATCGACGTGTATGCCAAGCACTTCTTGACAGATGCGACCCTGAACAGTCTAACCATGGTGGGCGATCGGATTACGACTGTCATTGAACGCCACCACGTCTACCAAGCTCATCAGAAACTCTCGCGTCGAAACGAACGCCTTCTGGCTTCAGCCCAGGAAGGGATCTCTGCACTGGACCTGGAAGGTCTGACCACCTTTGGGAATACGGCCAGAGCTAGAATGCTGAGGTATGAAGCTCAAGCACTTATTGGGGTTCCCACGCATGGCACGATTCATCACACCAAAGATGGGTCCGTGTACCCCCGAGAAACATGTCTGAAGGGAACCATATCGACAAATGACAAACCTCATTAATTCGAGGACGAAGGGCTGTGGCGACAAGACGGAAAGAGCTTTTCAACCTTATCTATCAGCTCCCCTATCTGAGACAACGCGGACACCTCTATCGTTGCATTCGTGGCATTTTCCGATATTACCAAACAAAAACAGCGAGAAACTCCTCTCGGAGAACTCTCGAATCGCTTGACGCCGGTGACTCAAACTGCCGGACTCTGGATAAGGTGTGGCCTTTCACATGATTGGGATCACACCGAAACCAAAGAGGCCCAAAAGGTCATCCGTCCATATACCAGGTACCTGGAAGTCAGCAAATAAGAGCTTAATGATTTTACCTATCTCAGTTCGCATGACCTCAAGAAACTCCTTCGAGGAATTTCGAACAACAGTCGGTTTCTTCCTCGAATATCACGAGCACCTTTGCCCAGGGGAAGGCAAGGAACAGTGCCATATAATCATGAGATTGGCTAAACAAATGGATAGTCTCATCAAATCACTCAGGTTTTATGCGTGAGTCGGCCGTACCGATTTAGCCATCATCTCTGTAAATGTTGATGCCATACTGAATAATATCTTAACTATGAAGCCACGTTTGGAAGAGGCCCAAGTTACAAATTAAGCGTACGGCTCCCTTCCCTACCCGGTCCTATGATGCCGTAAAAGTTCGAGAGACCTGGTGAACCTAATCACAAACACTCCACATTTTTGCAAGGCAATCCATTCTTGTGGTGGAAAACACCCGGAGGATCCTGAAGGCACTCGTCGCAGTTTTCATAAATCAGGACTCCGGGTCCCCATCATTTCTCCGTCTTTTCACTTTCATTCATAGGATTTCCCTCAACCATGCCAAGCCCTATTGAAAAATCTCAATTCGCCACTCTACGAATTTTTATCGTCAATGATAGCCCAAGTGACCGTTCAACCTATACTCGATGGATCGAACGCACAGCCTCATTTCCTCTCGACATTCAAGAAATGGAAACAGGGGCCCAAGCCTTAGAAGCCTGCAGGATTATCTCTCCTCACTGTTTGCTTTTGGATTCTCAATTGCCGGATATGACCGGATTAGAATTTTTGGCAAAAATACGGGTACCACACTCAAATTCGAAGACTCCCATCATTTTCCTCACCGGATACGGTAACGAAGAGATTGCGGCCCACGCCATCAAACTGGGCGCCCAAGAGTATTTCAACAAAAACACTCTATCGGAAAAACTCCTTTGGCATCATATTGAGAAAGCGATCGAGCAGTTTTCCACCATACATCGCATACTCGCTCTTGAACATCAGTCCAGCATCATTTTGCAATCATCCAGCGATGGCATCCTTGTCATCGGACATGACGGCCTGATCCGGTTTTCGAATCCCGCAGCAGAGCAGCTCTTCCAACGGACATCCGAACAACTCATCGGATCTCCCTTTGGTTTCCCAGTCCCCGTTAACCGTACGACAGAAATAGAAATAATGAGCGCCCCCGGACAACCGACTCCTGTGGAAATGCGGGTTGTCCCTATTGAATGGGACGAAGAATACGCGTATTTGGCCTCTCTCAGGGATGTCACAGAACAGCGAAGGGCCGAAGAAGAACGACGTCGTCATGAAATCGAACGGCAATATTCACAAAAACTGGAAAGCCTGGGAGTGCTTGCCGGGGGCATCGCCCATGATTTCAACAATCTTTTAATGACCATTGTCGCCCGCTCCGGCCTCGCCCTTCGCGGGCTCCCTCCAGACTCCCCAGCTCGAAAACACTTGGACTTTATTGAGAAAGCCGGGCTTCGCGGTGGGGAATTAGCCAATCAAATGTTGGCATTTGCCGGACAAACCCGCTTAGACTTTCAAGTCATCAACCTTCAAAAGCTCCTCGAAGACATGACTCCTTTCATCCGCGCAACCATTTCAAAAAGACTGAGATTCGAACACGATCCCGCCCCCTCCCTGTCACCGATTCGAGCCGACCAAGCTCAATTGCGCCAAATCATCATGAATATCGTGGTCAACGCATCAGAGGCCTGTGGAGAAGGGGACGGGGTCATCACCATTCGTACACGCGAATGGCAGCCCCAAACGGAGAATTTTCAGAATTGGTATGTGTTGGGAGAACTTCCGGAAGACCGAGGTATCGCCTTAACTATTCAGGACACTGGGTGTGGAATGACGTCCGACACGATTCCAAAAATTTTCGATCCATTTTTTTCAACCAAACTCCCTGGACGGGGACTAGGCCTCGCCGCAATTCTTGGACTCGCTCAGGCTCATGCCGCCACCATTGCCGTCCGAAGCCAACCAGATGTCGGCACCGAATTTACGTTACTGTTTCCCGCCACCACGTCCTCTCCTTCAACTACAAAGAAGCCGGTTTTCTCGATTCCAACTCAAGATGCCTCACTGACAAAAAAACCGGTGGTTTTAGTTGTTGATGACGAAGAAGATGTTCGGATGGCGTGCTCGATGATCTTTGAAGAAATGGGATTGCAAACACTAGTCGCTTCGGATGGAGAAATCGGCATTCAGGTCTTTCAGCAATATCAACACGAGATCATGGTCGTGCTCTTGGACCTCACCATGCCCAATATGGATGGCCAAGAATTTCTCGAACACATCCAAAGCCTTAACGCCACGATTCCCGTGATTCTGTCAAGTGGATATTCCGAGGAGGAAGCAATGAAAAGATTTCACAACCCGAAAATGGCGGCGTTTATTCAAAAACCCTATCAAGTAGAAACTCTCATCGCCAAAGTCGAAGAGATCTGGCACAAACACACGACTTCTTCCGATCCGAGCTTATAGCAACAATCACAAGTCATCCACCTCCACCATCCTGCACCTCGCATTACGGTTAATAGCGATAGCCCCCACTCATATGGCGTTCAAACGTCGATGACAAGCCCAGGTGATTCCGATACAACGTGGAATTGATAATCGTCTTATTCTGAGGAGCCAACTCCCCGGCTCGTTGAAAGTACCGGATGGCTTGTTCATACCGACCCATCTGGTGCAGAGCAAGTGCGGCATTGAAATGAGCCTCCACAAAATCATGCTCAATCTGCAAGGCTGCATCAAACGACTCAAAGGCTTTCATCCATTGGCCACTCTGATACTGATCTATGCCGGTCAGGTTCAAACTCAATTGCCCTGGGATGCTCCATCGGCAGGGAAGGTAGGGAAGGGCCTTGGATACACAGCCACCTAACGCCAACCAACATAGAATAGCAAGGAACCCAAGCCATTGGGACAGCTGTCTTTCTTCGTTGGATCTGTTCATGCTACATACTTCTATCCGGCAGTCAAACATGCATGTTCCCCTACTCAAAATAACAACGAGACAACGACATGACCCATTCGCATGACATCATCATTATCGGAGGGGGATCAGCGGGCTATGCAGCAGCTCGCACCGCCCAGGCCGAAGGGGCCAGCGTCGGAATTATCGACCAGGGTCCGTTAGGTGGCCTCTGTATTTTACGAGGATGCATGCCGACCAAAACCATTCTCCGGTCCTCCGACCTCGCGGCGCTCATCCGTCGTGGGCCAGAATTCGGCCTTCACTCATCAAATCTCAACGTGAGCCTCTCAGCCATTATTGATAGAAAAAACCGGTTAATCCGGGAATTTGCTGAAGATCGCATCCAAGCGCTTCAACACCCTCGGTTTGCCCTCTACCAGGAACATGCCCATTTTGTTTCGCCGACTACTATCCAGGCCGGACCGGACCGGTTTTCCGCCAAGGCATACATCATCGCCACGGGATCTGTGGTCTCGCACGTCCCCATTCCCGGATTAGAAGAAGCAGGATACCTCACAAGCGATGAGGCATTAGAGCTTGAAACCCCGCCTGAATCCATGATTGTTCTGGGCGGTGGCCCGGTCGCGTTGGAACTTGCCCAATTTTTTTCCCGCATCGGAGTCGCGGTCACCCTGATTCAACGAAGCAGTCACATTCTCTCCGACACAGACGCAGATCTCACTCGGCCGGTTGAAGCTCGCCTTCGGGCTGAAGGAATGACCGTCTATACCAATACATGCCTCCAGCAAGTCGAAACTTCCGGAGGAGGAATGAAGACTGTTCACTTTCTGCATCAAGGTCAACCACAACACGTCACCGCCCCTTCAATCCTCCAGGCCCTAGGCCGCCGACCGAATATCGACGATCTCAATTTGGACGCGGCTCAGGTAGCCCATCAAACAAACGCCATTCTAGTCAACAAGGAAATGAGAACATCC
>JAGQKG010000299.1 GCA_020430245.1 Nitrospira sp. | reverse complement strand
AAGGGAACGTGCCAAGTCTGGGGGAGGAGTTTTTACGGACTTTTTATGCGTGTGCTACGGAACTTATACGGAATCCTCTGTTGTCTCCTCCACTCCATCGTCAATTTCGTCGTCGGCTTCTACGACGGTTTCCTTATGCCTTGTATTTCACTATAGAAAATCACGAAGTCGTGGTCGTGGGACTTTTCCATTGTGCCCGTGATCCCAAAGGAGTTCAAAGCACTCTTCGGGACCGGCAGAGTTGAACAGGTCGATGCCATTCACATCTTCTGGGCTATCGTAGGACCAATTCATCTACCGTAAGTTAGCCCGGGCTCAGCGCGCGGCCGTCAGTGCCACCAATACCTATGATGTGTATGCCCGCTGGGTGGCCAATGCGGTGATGGTTGTGCCGAGTGGCACCAGTGCCGATTGGGTGACCTATGCGCCCACCCTCAGCAGTGCCGGAACGCTCGACATCTATGCGAAATGGAGTGAACGCAGTACGAGAGGGGAGACCGTCAAGTACACGATTCATCATGGCGGGGAATCGACCGATAGGGTGGTGAATCAACAGCAGCCCAGTGCGGGGTGGTTTCGATTGGGGGCATTCAGCATGACCCTGGGGCAGAATCATCGCGTGTAAGTAGTGGGGGCCTTAAAAGGAGAAACCGTGGTGGATGCTGTGCGGTTTGTATCAGCGGGCACCAATGCACCGGACATTCACTATGTGCATGCCGATCATCTCGGGTCACCCCAGAAGATGACCGATGCCACTCAAGCCCTCGTCTGGGATGTGGTCTATACGCCCTTTGGCCAAGTCCACTCCATCACGAGCACGGCGACGCCTATTCGGAAAATCTTTCGTGAGGTATTTACCATGGCTGGTTTGCCTTATTTCAATCCGCACAGCTTCAGAAACACGTTAGTTCGCCTTGGTGAGTGGTGTGTCAGTCCGCAGAGGACTTCAAAGCCTAGAGCCAGAACCTTGGGCATGAGGAGGTCCTCACGACCTTTCGCATCTATGGAACTGTCTCAAACAGAAGGCAGAAAGAGATTTTTGAGGGCCTGAAATCACCGCAGCGTTGAATCCCTAAAGATGCCATAGAATTTGCAAAAATGGTCGCACAGGAATTACGCAAATCAAAACCAGAAGTGTAATCTCATTGGAATGGAGAGAGTTGAGGATGGATGACCTTTCCAACCATCTGTGTGAAGAACAAATGACAAGCGATCATGAATGTGTTGGCAATTATCCAATCTTTATTAGTATGAAAACCCGATATAATAAATCATAGCCTTGAAATGAGATGACACGATTTTCAGCTTCTCACCCATAACGGAAGGAGGGGCATCAAGGCGACAAAATCTCCATTCCCCGCAATTAAAATTCAAAGTCTAACGAACTCTGTTGTTTGCGAACATTAACATTCTTATCAAAGCCAAATTGCTAATATGCATGCGGTAATCCCGATGAGTAAAGAGATAAGGCTAATTATTCGGGTATTCCTAATGGCCAGTACTAGGTTTTTATTGTTAATTGCCAGGTCGTCGATTACTTTTGCTTGTTCTTCCATTAAGCTGCCAATGTTTTCTACCTTCTCCGAAAGAGGTGTTTTACCATCTCTTGCCCAATATTTTCTAATTGTTTCATAAAGTTCTTTAGATGCGAAAATAATTTCGGGGGCTGACTTTAAAACCGCTGTCAAGGGAAAAGCCATAAGTCCTCCTTTTTATATCTCGTCCTGATATACGAGAAATCGCCTTGGAATATCTCGCTTTGCCAAAAATTTAGGATATGCAAAAAACAATGTAAGTTCTCTTCAGATTGAATGACCGAGCCCGGAGTATAACTCTTCTTTACTCTAACTTTTTAACTTTTATTGTTTTTTCTGAAATTGAGTCATTCTGTCGGAGAAGCCTAATATGTACTTCCTTTCCTACGTTTTTATCTATTTCCTCTAAATATTTTTCTAGGGTATCGATGGGGGTTCCATCAACCGATAGAATGAATTCGCCAGGTTTAATTCCTATCTGTCCTGCTCGTCCCCATCGCTTTACATTCTCTACTAATAGCGCAGTGCTTTGTTTAATTCCATGGTCAGAAGAAACCTTGGCCGGAAGGTCCGTTATCACTCCTGTCACTCCTATGGTTCCGTATGAGACGTGTCCATGTTTTATAAGAATTTCCGTAATTCTCATCACTGTCTTAATCGGTATAGCAAAAGCTAGCCCTTGGCTCTCTGATGAATCTGTTCCCCAGGTATTTATTCCTACCACCCTCCCTTCGCAATCAATGAGTGCTCCCCCTGAATTTCCAGGGTTAATGGCTGCGTCCGTCTGGATATACGTCAAAGGCCGCTCAAAGCCTTCATCTGGTGGAAATTCTAACCGAGCGGGAGAACTGACAATTCCCATTGTAACAGTGGACTCATATCCAAACGGATGTCCTACAGCAAGCACAATCTCCCCAACTTTTACAGATTCATCTGTTGCAAAACCTGGAACTCTGAGGTTGTTAGCTGGTATTTGGAGAACAGCCAGGTCTGAAATGGGGTCAACCCCACAAATTTTAGGCTCGAACCGCCTTCCATCCGGCAAGATCACCATGAGGTCTTCACAATTTTCAACCACATGATGATTCGTAACGATTATTCCATCTGTGGAAATAACGACCCCAGCTCCGTAAGAACAAGATTCTTCATCAGAATCTTCAACAAGTTCCTCGTCAGATTCTTCATCATCTCTCATAAGTGAATTCCAGAATGACTTGGGTTTATTTTCGGGATTGCTTTGGTCCTCGGTTGGTGGAACTCCATAGATTTGAACAATTGAAGGCACAACCCCTTCAACCAATGAGTTGATCTCTTGACTTAGTTGACGAATTAAATTCATTACCATCTCCTCTCTCTAAGCGGCATTGTATAAAAACGTTTTCACCCCAAGGTTTTTCGGTAGATTTTCCTTGTCATTAGTCGCCAAAACATATCCAGATTGCGAAATAATTGCTGGTCATTAATTAGGGGTGTCTAAGTAACCAGGAACTTTAGACAAAGAGACGAATAATATCTATTACTTGATGGAGAGAGAGAGGCACCAACTGCTCTATATATATAACTTTTCCGGCTTCCGACATGCCATGAAACCGAGAGGGATTTAAACGAAAAAATCGTGACGCTGGGTGATAAATTCGGGGGCAGTTCTTGGGCAACAGTTAATTTTTATATATAAAATATGCTATATTTTCAAGTACTTAAAATCACTTT
>JAGQKG010000298.1 GCA_020430245.1 Nitrospira sp. | reverse complement strand
TTTGTGAACTGTGAGAACGCAGGGAAGCTCTTGGCAGGATGCCGTACTCCGTGAGAAGCAAGGCCACGTTGTTCACTGACTAAGCTTAGAATTTGGGTAAAATTTGGCGAGTTTTCGAGGTCGGGGAATAGCTTTTTAATAGCCTTTATTGTTTTATCGCCTCCAACTGTTATGCTCTTTCCGAGTCTAGAGGCAAGCTTAGAAATACAATCTTTATCAAGGCCATCTATCAAATATCCATACAAATCATTGTGTGAGTCTTGATATTTGTGAGTATTTTCCGCGGCTGGATAATTCAATGTTTCATCAATCTCATCCTTGTATAAAGGCTTGGATTCAACTCATAAGTGCAACTTGAGCTCTTGGTTGGGCGGGGCAGCTGCGATAACATCGTGGCCTTGTCTCACCGACCAAAGTAAGAGGAGCACACATGAGCGGCTATACGCAGCTGACCCGCGAACAACGATATCAAATTCATGCCCTCGTGAAAACGGGCCAGAATCAAACACAAATGGCGACGGTCGTTGGAGTCCATAAAGCCACGATCAGTCGAGAACTCCGGCGGAACCGTGGGCTGCGGGGCTATCGGCCTCACCAAGCCCATCGCCTAGCCCAAGCGAGGCAGGGGCTCAAACGGCGCGCTCGTTTGACTTCGACCACTTGGCAACAGGTGGAGACCTTGGTGCGAGAGGCGTGGAGTCCAGAACAAATCCACGGCCGGTTACAGCGCGAACACGGGCACACGATCAGTCATGAATGGATGTATCAGTATATCTATCAGGATAAACAGGCGGGAGGCGATCTCTACCGCTCCCTGCGGTGTCAGAAAACGCGCCGGAAGCGCTATGGCCGCTATAGTCGACGGGGGCGGATCCCGAATCAAGTCTCGATTGATGAACGTCCGGCGGTGGTCAGCACCCGGCAACGACTTGGTGACTGGGAAGGGGATACGGTGATCGGGAAAGGGCATCGGGGGGTCTTAGTGACGTTGGTGGAACGGAAATCCAAGTATACGGTGCTTGAAGGCGTCCCACACAAGACGGCCACTGCCGTCCGGAAAGCGGTCGCCCGTGGGCTCCGACCACACCAAGCTCGTGTGCAGACGATAACGTATGACAATGGCCGGGAGTTTAGTGATCATGCCGGGATGGCCAAGGATCTTGATGCGCGCATCTACTTTGCGCATCCCTATGCGGCCTGGGAACGAGGAGTGAACGAAAATACCAACGGTCTGATTCGCCAATTTTTCCCGAAAAACCGAGACCTCACCCAAGTCACCGCGCATGAATTGAAAGAAGTCATGGCCACGCTGAATCACCGGCCCAGAAAAACGCTCGGCTATCAAACCCCACATGAGGTATTCTTTGGCACGACCACCTCACTAACCGTTGCACTTACAAGTTGAATCCAAGAATTCTTTTAAACAATTGCTGCCCCTACAACGGGGTATAGGCGCTATTCCCCTTTCCTCTCATACTTCCCGAGCTTTCACTCCAAAAAAATCATTTTGAATAATCATCGGTGCGTAGCAAAGAGGGGAATACCTTCGATGACAGGGAGTTGGACAAAAAAAATCGGATGCATATTCGTTTCGTATGGGTTGCTGTCGTGTTCATAATTTTTCTGAGTGTGCCTGGAAAGACCAAGGCGGATCAAGATTTTGTGGTGCTAGGGAATGAGGGAGTTTGGGTACGGCAGGGAAGTACAATTTTCAGCGGAGATGTTGGGGCAAATCAAGCGAGTATCGGTCCCTATTTGAACGGCGAACAAGAAATGACCATCGGTCATGACGTTGTGGTTCAAAACAATAATAGCCAGGTAAAAGGGGATACTGTCAGATTGAAAAGCGGATCTCAGATCCAGAATATTGTGGTCAATACGCTCTTAGGACCGGGCCAGATTCTAGGGACCATGACAACACCAGATAGGCTCCCATTTGTTTCCGAGATGCCGCCTGTTCCACCGGTACATCCCGGATCGCAGGATATCGATATTCCAGCTGGAGGAGTTCTTACTCTTCAGGCTGGACGCTATGGCCGGCTCAAAGCCCGGCCTGGTGCCATTGTCACCCTTTCAGGCGGCCTTTACCACTTTCAGGAATGGGATATTCGTGAAGAGGCCCAAGTTCTGGCAACTAAGGCCGTTGAGATTCGCGTGAAGGGCCAAATCAATACTCGCAGACAGACGGTCGTAGGACCAGCACCGGATGCAACAACTCTGACTGCGGCTGATATCCTTATCATTGGGATTGGGATTAATGGAACAACAGGTGCTATCGATGACACCCCGGAAGCGGTGAAGTTTGGGGAAGGCAGCAAGGTGCGCGCAAAGGTCTATGCTCCGAACGGCCTTTTACGGGTCAGAGCTGAAAGCCGGGCTACCGGCGCATTTGTGGGGAAATGGGTTCGCATGGGTAATTACTCCTTAATCACACTAGAAGGAGGTTTTGGATTGGGCCAGGGCGAAAATACTCCACCAGTGGCTCAGGCAGGATCTGACCAGACGGTTCACGTTGGAATGACTGTACAGCTTGATGGGACCGATTCAACCGATATGGACGGGAATCTTCTGACATATAGATGGACAATCCTATCACAACCCGTAGGGAATACCGCTGCACTTTCGGACACTACGGCAATCATGCCCACACTGGCCATAAATACTCCAGGAATCTATACCCTTCAACTCATCGTGAATGATGCAACGGTCGATAGTGATCCCGATACGGTAACGATAACAACGATCAATTCGCCTCCTGTGGCCAAGGCCGGGCCGGATCAAACGGTGTTCGTCACACAGTCGGTTCTCTTGAATGGAAACAGCTCTCATGATGTAGACGGGAACCCGCTGAGTTTTAATTGGGCCTTTGTGAGCATCCCAAATGGAAGTAAGGCCACACTCTCCAACCCGACTTCGTCCATGCCCGATTTCCTGGTTGATCTGGCAGGGACCTATCAGGTGCAACTGATAGTGAACGATGGGCAAAAAGACAGCCCACCGGACATGGTTCTGATCAACACTCAAAACTCCAAACCTGTAGCTCACGCAGGCGAAGACCAAACGGTATCGGTAGGAAGTACTGTCACCCTCAATGGAAGCGGATCCCATGATGTGGATGGCAACTCGTTGACCTTTCAATGGTCGCTTATCGCCAAACCAACGGAGAGCACTGCCGCACTTTCACATTTAACTTCTATCCAACCGACATTTGGTGCAGATCGGGTTGGATTATATGTGGCTCAGCTGATCGCCA